>QHYU01000216.1 GCA_003224235.1 Acidobacteriota bacterium | reverse complement strand
TCGCTGCGCACCACCAACGCCATCGAGCGGCTGCAGTTGGAATTCCGCCGCCGGGTGAAGACCCAGGGCGCGCTGCCCGGCGAAACCGCGGCGCTGCGGCTGCTGTTCGGGCTGCTGGCCAGCGGTCAGATCCGTCTGCGGAGGATCAAAGGCTTTCGGGAGATCAACGAGAAACACGAAGCGGCGGCTTGAACAAAAGATTCCATGACTTCTCAGAGAAATGCGCTATCTACTTTTCAACAGGATTCGGGACACAGCCGGAAACTTCGCGCACAATCCGCAAGTCCAGGAGCAGGCAACAGTGTTAGCGCCGTCCGAGTCGCCTGCCGCCCTTTTGCAGGTTCCCTCGCGCGCGTCAACGCCGTGGGTAGCAGCGCCAAGTCCCCTCAGGTTGCGCAGCAGGCGGGTGCTGGGGGGACCGATACGCCAGCCGCCCCCGCCCGTACAAAGGCATAGGAGACGGTAGATGGGGCACGGCTCAAGCCGGAGTGTTCTTCTGACGGAGTTCTGGGAGTTACCCTCCACAGGAAGAATCTTCGGCCTCCTTTTGTTCACATTGCTGACCGTCGGAGCCTCGGCCTCGGCTACCGACCTCATCGGCAAGGTCACGAACAGCACCACCAAGGAGCCTGCTGCTGGCGATGAAGTTGTGCTCCTGTCTCTATCGGAAGGCAGCGCGAAGGAAAGCGCGCGCACCAAGACGGACAGCGCCGGACGTTTCCGCTTTGCCGTGGCCGATCCGAAGACACCACGTCTGGTGCGCGTGGTTCACGAGGGCGTCGCTTACGACAAGATGGTTGAGCCGGATGTCAACCGGGTAGTGGTTCAGGTTTATGACGTCGTCGACAAACTGGAGGGCGTGGCCGCCATCATGGATGTGCAGCGCTTCGAGGCAAGAAGCGACACGCTGGAGGTGAAACAGCTAGTTACGTTGCGCAACGCCTCTAAGCCGCCGCGGACACTGATGAACGATCGTCCGTTCGAAGTCCAGTTACCGCCCGACGCACAAGTTAAGTCGGGACTCGTGCAGATCGAAGACGGGCAGCCCCTCCGGGACAAGCCTGCCCCTGGCGAGCACAAGGGCGAGTACTATTTCCGCTATCCGTTGCGTCCAGGGGATACCCGTTTCGCGGTTGTCTATCAACTGCCCTACAGCGGCAAAGCCGTGTTTGAACCCAAGATCCGTAATGCGCAGGAACGCTTTGTGGTCATGCTGCCCAAGTCCATGAGGTTCGAGCCGCGGGGCACAGGCATCTTCCGGCCGATGCCGGACGTTTCCCCGGATAACGTGCAGGGGACTGCGCCTGTGACGCCCGGGCAGACGCTAGCGTTCCGGGTCTCGGGGACGGGCATGCTGGCGGAACTACAGGGCAGTCAGCAACACGCTCTGAGCCGCGAGCCGCCACGCCCCGGCGGTGGCCCGGGACCTCCGCCCAAGTCACCCGGCCCGCTGCAAAACCATGACTCGTTCATCCTGTGGGGATTGACGGTGGTGTTGACAGCGGGCACCGTGTATTTGTACGTCAGAAGGAGATCGGCAGTGGCGCGCGCTAGAGTACGAAATACGGCGTGACCAGCGGCGGTGAAGGCGAACTGCCGGACAGCGGACTCGGATTTGGGTGGGATGAACGGCCTAAACGCGCGTTCCTTCCCAGGTGATGACCTTCTTGTTGGTGGACAACGGTCTGACCAGCCAGGAAACTCACGGTTGCGATTACGGTTGTCAACGGGCAGGGGCAATAATCTTCATAGCGTTGCTGGTGACAGCATGTGCATTTTTCGCGGCAGGTGGTGGGGCGCTTCGTGGGCAGCCGGCTGACGACCGATGGCGGGGTGCTGCTGGTGCGCCGGGAGGACCGCAAGATCGGTCTGCTCCGGAGGCTGGTGGCGTGTTTCACCGACGCGCGCCAGCCGGAGCGGATCGAGCATGAGCTGAGTGAACTGCTGGCGCAGCGCATCTACGGCTGGCGCTGGGTTACGAAGACCTGAACGATCACGAGGAGCTGCGCCGTGATCCGTTGGTGGCGTGCTGGCCGGCAAGGGCAGGTCGAGGAGCCGCTGGGCGATGAGAGCACGCTGACCCGAGGGCGATCCCCTCGCCGAGCGCTACTATAAGATCCGCTAGTCGGCCGAGGCGGCCGACCAGCAAAATTCTTTACCCAAGCAGGGCTCACAGGTAAACATCTGTGCCAAGGAACCCGCAATTTGCGATGGTAAGGAAAATGAAATGAAAAAAGTAACCGCAGTTCTGTTCATGCTGTTCCTAGCTGTGAACTCGTTGAAGGCTCAGGTCCAGGCCCTTCCCAACCCTTATCCCGTTACAGTGAGTGTGACGGAAACCTCGGGCACTTTGTCATGGCCAGCCGTGCCCGGAGCAACTTCTTACGGCATATGGAGGCCACAGTTGGATGGCACTTACGGCCAGTTGTGGGAAAAGTTCATGACCACGACTGCGACCACGGTGACGTTCAGCAACCTAGCTCCTGGCACCACTATGCTGCTGAGTTTGACTACGAACGAAGCTGGGGGCGCCGCAGGGACCCGAGCGACGATTGTTACGCTGATGAAACCCGTGTGGCTTAGCTCAATTCCTACAGCGTTTGACCCTGGGGCACTCTACACGGCGGCACTGATTTTTAATGGCAACCCAACGCCGACTGTCTCAATCGTGGATGGTCCTGCGGGCATGTTCACTGGCTGGCTCGGCGATGCCCAGCAAGACAGGACTCTGCATTGGAATGGTGATCCCAACAGCACTGTTCCTGTCATACTGCGTCTCACGAACTCATTGGGCACGGCCGACTTCGGACCGCTTTACCTTACACCCTCTGGCGCTTCTCCTATAGTTCCGCCGATGCCATCGCCCAGGCTGACCGCCACCCTCGATGGCACGAAGATTAAGGTAACATTTAAAGGGTTTACGTCGTGGGCCGCGCGGGTCTTTATTAAGTATCCAGAAAGCACCTATTATCAATACTTGGCAGACATGACGACTATTACCACGCCACCCCCCGCGCCGATCTTGGCTGACCCGGCAATCTTTGATGTCATAGATTGGAGCGCGATTTCTAGCATGGACGCAGCAGCACTTGTTACCTATTTGACCCAACTGGCTGCTTTGTATCCAGGTAACTATGACATTTCGTTTCTGGTGCCTGTGACTGTGCTCGGGTATGAGTTAGATTACCCGCCAGCGGCAAACGGGGGATATACCTTTCAGGTGCAGGTGCGGCGCTCGGGCGGAGGATATGTATGGTCGAATCCGATTCCATGAATACGGAGATAGGCGACGGTCTGATGCATTTTATGCCACGTGCTGTTGAACTGCGCTCTGAGTTTGGTCCAGCACTGGGGTTCTGTCCCGATTCCTGTAGAAAAGTGAAAGGCGTATTCTCCTGAGAAGCCGTTGAAAACAAAGCCGGGATCTCTTCGCTGGAGGTCTCGGCAAGAGGAGGATACGCCATGAGGAAGACTAGCACTGCGATGGACCTGGGCCAAGAGGAGGCCAACCCCTGGCGGGAGAGTTTGGAGCAAAGGCTGCGGGAGCGGATGCGGGAGTTGATCGAGCAGGTGCTGGAAGAGGAAGTGGAGGAGGCGCTGGGAGCGCCGCGCTCCCAGCGCGCGGCCACGCGCAGCGGTTACCGACATGGAGTGAAGCCGCGGCGGCTGGTGTTGCGCGGCGGAGCGGTGCAGGTCGCAGTGCCGCGGGCGCGCTCGGTCACCCCCGCAGGAGGGGAGCGCGAATGGCAGAGCCGCTGGTGCCGCGCTACCGCCGGGCCACCCCGGAAGTCGAACAGGCCGTGCTGGGCGTGTATCTGTCGGGCGGGAACACGCGGCGGATTCGCGCGGCTTTGTCTCCCCTGCTGACGCACGCGCCGCTGTCGAAGAGCG
>QHYU01000215.1 GCA_003224235.1 Acidobacteriota bacterium | reverse complement strand
CCCGCAGCTCTACGGCAAGATGTACCACAAGGTGCGCATCAACTACTACCCGCCGCGCGGCGACAACAAAGAGGGCTGGGACAACATCGACATCTTCGGCTGGCTCGGCTACCCCATGCAAATCAAGGTGGACTTCCTCTGCCGCGATTCGATCCTGGCCGCGCCGATCGTGCTCGACCTGGTGCTGTTCCTGGACCTGGCGCAGCGCGCCGGGCTGCGCGGCATCCAGGAGTGGCTCAGCTTCTATTTCAAGTCGCCCATGTGCGCCCCGCAACTCTATCCCGAGCACGACCTGTTCATCCAGTTGATGAAGCTGAAGAACACGTTGCGCTGGATGATGGGCGAAGAATTGATTACCCACCTCGGCGCGGAATACTATGACTGAGATCCGCGCACTGCTCCGCCAGCCTCAGTTCGGCTGACGCGGCGTACCAGTACCTGCTGCGGTAGTGGTCAGGGCTTGTGCCGGGAACCGGCTTCTGAGTCCTTCCGCCTATATTTTTAAGCTTGTTTTTGCACCCTTAATGCAATGGCGACCCTCATCTAAATTTCTGCGGAGAGTTAGAGGTCACTCGCCAGTCACGATTAAGGGTTAGCAGTTATCAGTACCCTTCTTAGGCTATCGACTGAGAGGCCGATTTTGAACGGAGCGAACGGTCCCTGCCTGCCAACTCATGGTCGCCCCAAATGAGCTGTCATCGGTCCTGGGGTCGGCAGAAGAAGGAAGGTGCCATATGACCTCGAGTTGCCGCGTGTCAATCTACTCACAAGACAGTTTGGGTCTGGGCCATTTGCGGAGGAACATCCTCATCGGTGGGGCATTTCTTGAGGCGAGGAAGGACAGCAACGTTCTCTTGTTCGCCGATTCACCTGTTGCTCCGTTTTTCAGACTGCCGGACCACATGGATCATGTCAAGCTTCCTTCCATCCGCAAGGTCAGTGCGGGCTGTTGGGAAGCTACTCGCCTCCGGATCGATGAGGGAGAGCTCATTAGATTGCGGGCAGACCTGCTGTGCAACACGCTTCTGAATTTCCGACCCGACTTAGTTCTGGTCGATCACATGCCAGGGGGTGCCCAAGGTGAACTGGTACCGGCGCTCAAGGCTCTCAAGCAGGCTCATCCTGCGTGCTCTGTGGTTCTCGGCCTCCGGGAGATCCTGGATGCTCCAGAGGTTACTCAGCGTGTGTGGGAAAGCGAGGGGGCCTACGAGGCCCTGCGTCGCTACTACGATCGAATCCTCATCTATGGCAGCAAAGAGATGTTTAGTACCTGCACTACCTATCGCTTACCGGCACCGCTCCGCGGCACTCACTACTGTGGTTATGTGGTCAAGCAAGATCCTGTCCAGGGGGCCGAGAAGATTCGGCAGGCTCTGCGGCTCCCGAAGCGTCGCTACGTCTTTGTTTCAGCGGGGGGAGGCGGCGACGGGCAATTGCTCATGCGGACGTACGTTCAAGCCATCCGTATCCTGGGTTCCCGGGCCGATTTCGCGACGCTCATGGCGGTGGGAGTGAATGCCCCGCCCGAAATTCATCTCCAGTTGGACGCCGAGGCACGAGGTCTGCCGATTCGAATCGTCCCCTTTGTGGATGACAGTACGAGTTACATCGCTGCCGCCGATCTGGTGGTTTGCATGGCTGGTTACAACACTCTGTCTGAGGTGCTGTATCTGAAGAAGAAGGCTCTGGTCGTCCCTCGCAGCGGGCCCAGCGCAGAGCAAAGGACCAGAGCTGGGCTATTCGCCCAGAGGGGCCTCATCGATGTGCTCGATCCAGCGGACCTTTCTCCAGAAAAGCTGGCGCAGCGGCTGCTGGAGGACCTGGGGAGAAAGGATTACCCGGTTGATGGCGAAGCTCTTCCGATGGATGGAGCGAGGCAGGCTTCTGATCGCCTCTTGGAGCTTGTGCATGAAGGAGCTTATGCAGCTTCAGCCTGATTATTTGTCTTGTTGAGAGAAGAAGGCCCGTATCTTGGAACAAGGCGTTTAGATCACAATGGAAATGCGGTCGAGACTTGCTAAGTCCGTGTGCATCGGCCAGTACTGCTTGCGGCGCAGGATGAAACGGTTGCCGAACCCAGGGATGATCCGGAGGATCGCGGAGGAGGGGGAGCAGAGCCGTGGCTGAACTAAACTCTTCCGAATCATGCCTGGTGAGCGACCCGGGAATTCCGACCCTGGAGAAAGCTTTTGACCCAGTTGTGTTGGGGGGTTATCTTCCTGAGATTTTGCCGTCGGAGTGGGGGACGATCCGAAACGTCCGCCTGGAAGTTCTCAAGCACCACCGCGGAAACCGCTGTACGTTTGAAATCGCGTTGGGAACGACGACAGGATTGCACTCCTTGATTGGCAAGGTGTATGCGACCGACCGTTCGGATGTCTATGAAGCCATGGAAAGAATCCGAAGGGCTGGTTTTGGTGAGGGCCAGGAGTTTTCGATTCCGCGTCCACATGGGTACCTGCCGGAGCTGCGTCTTCTGCTCCAAGAGAAAGTTGAGGGGATTCGGACCAAGGAAGTTTTCGTGGAGGGCAGCGACCGCGACCGCGCCGCAACTGCCGAGCGGTGCGCGCGATGGTTGGCACGCTTCCACGCTAGGGCTCCCAAGGCGGGGCCTGTATTCGAGATTAGCAAGCATCTAGCGACTCTGGAGCGATGGTCACGCCACATCGCCGAAGCAGCCGAGCCCTTGGGGGAAAAAGCGGGTCGCCTTTTCGATCGGCTGGCAGTTGCAGCCTCGCGGCTAAGTAGCATTGAAATGTGCGCCGGCCATGCCAGCTATAGCTATGCTCAGATCATCTTGTCCGGCGGCCTGCCCTTGAATGGTGAGAAGGGCCACACGATCACATTCGATTGGGACGGTTATGATGTAGCGGACCCTTGCCGCGACGTAGCAAGATTCACCGTCCATCTTCGGCGACTGGCGCGAGGTCGTCTCGGCTCAATTCGCGCACTGGATACCTACGGCGAAGTGTTTCAGCGCACGTATGTGGCCGCCCGCGGACCGCAAGGCGTGGCCAACTTGACGTTCTACCAGGCTGCCACCTGCCTCCAATTCGGTGAATACCTCGTCCGTCGTCAGACTCGCGAGTTAGAAAAAATTGAGGCGATGCTGGACGAAGGCCTTCGTATTCTGGGCCAGGCGAACTGAAGATGCCACTACTGGCCACGCGCGTACCTTTGCAAGCGTCGGACGACCCTGCCTTGCCTGGCCTCGCAGTGCTGTGTCGACCAGCGGAGTTGACAGCGATGTTGTCGCCGCGGTTGGCGCCGTGGCTCGGCCCCGATGCCCACCTGCTGGATAGCCGTGCCTACCTTCGCCGTCTGTCTCCTGGCAAGCGGTGCAGTGTTGAGCTGGAGCTGGTCGTGGGCCGCGCGAATGGTTTCCCGGCCGAACGCCGGCGATTGCTCGGCAAGCTCTACCGGGAGGATCAGGGCGCTACGGTTTACCAGACCCTGGGGGAACTCAGGCACCATGGATTCGGGGCCGGGCGCTTCATCGTTCCTCAGCCTGTGGCCTACGTGCCCGAGTATCGCCTTCTGCTGTTGACTTGGGCGGAAGGGGAGTTGCTCCGGTCTGTTTTCCTGGCTCGCTCCGATGCCGCGCAGGAAATCGCGGGAGCAGCGGAGTGGCTGCTCGGCCTCCACAAGTGTGGTGTTCGCACCGGGCGTCACTATTCTTTTCTTGGCCATTTGCAGACCTTAGCTGGATGGAAGGAGCTTCTAGCCGAAATCCATCCGCAAGGCGAGCGCCTCATGGGTGCTCTGCTGGCGCGCTTCGAGGAGCGCGGCAGGGAACTATCGGGCTGGACCCCCGGTCCGATCCACCGGGACTTCTCTCCGGAGCATCTGGTGGTGCACGGCGATCAGTTCACCGGTTTGGA
>QHYU01000214.1 GCA_003224235.1 Acidobacteriota bacterium | reverse complement strand
CGCCATAAAACGGCGAGGCCGCCAGGACCTCGCGGATCTTTCCGGTCAATGTCTCGTCGCTGCACTCCGTCTTCGGTCCGCGCCGCCGCAGCACTCGCTCGGGTTGCGCGGCGATGCGGAGCTGATAGTAAAAGCTGGAACGCGCCAGCTCCCATTCCCGCGTTACGCGCACCACGCCGTAGAGTCTTCCCGCGAAGGGCGAAGCGGCGCGGCTCATGGCTTCGACCTCCGCCAGGCCAAAGGGCGTCCGGCCTCCATGCGGTGGATTTTTTCACGCAGCAACTCGTTGCTCATGCTCAGATCGGCGACCAAGGATTTCAGCCGCTGGGTCTCTTCGTTCTCCACGTCGGCTTCCCGCGCTCTCAGGTTGGCTTCGCCGCCGTCCAGAAACTGATCCCGCCAGCCGGACAGGGTCGCGGCGGTTACCCCCAGTTCGCGCGAGAGGGTTTCGAGATCCTCGCCGCGCAGCAACCGCAGGATCGCTGCCGCCTTGCGTTTGGCCGACCAGCGTCCCCGCCCGTCGCGCCGCTCTTCGGGAGCCCCTGTCGAGTAGGCGCAGCGGGTTACCCCGCCGCGCCTCTCACAGAACCGGACTTGCGGGCCTCGCATCCGGCTCTTTGGATCGATGTCTCACATAGACCAGAGCGTGAGCTGGTCCGAGACTTGCTCCGGAGGGTTCGCTCGACACCAGAGGTCGTATAAGGAGGTCCAGTGAGGAACGAACCACGCATTGGGATAAGCCTTGGTCATCCCAGGCCTGTTGCTGCGATGCCAGATGCCGCGTCTACTGTAGGCGGCCCCGGATGCTTGCTTGGGACTGACTCCTTGCTTCACAAGGTGACGGTAAAGAAAACGTGCCCGTTTCTTTTGATGGATGATGATCGCCCGCAGCCTGCGCCGCAGGTGCGCATCAAACTCGCGGAATTCGGACGCGCCTTCCTCGGTGCAAATCCGGAAGTGCCCCATCCAGCCTCGGCAATATTCGTTTAGTTCTTCGAAGCAGGCTTTCAGCGAGTGCCCCCAAGAGCGCGGCGTCAGCTCGCGAATCTTGGCGCCCAATCTCGCCTTTGTCTTGGTCGACAGCTTGACCTTGACATAGTTGCCGCCTCCGATACTGAATCGAAATCCCAAGAAATGGACGTTCTCCGGCGAGGTGACGGAACTCTTTTCCTCGTTGATCTGAAGTCGTAACTTGCGCTCCAGAAACTTACGAGTCGATTCCATCACCCTTTGCCCGGCTCGTTCGCTCCGTACGAAGATGTTACAGTCATCGGCGTAGCGCACGAATCGAAGACCACGGCGTTCCAGCTCCTGATCCCATTCGTCCAGGACGATGTTGGACAGCAGCGGGGACAGCGGGCCGCCTTGAGGCGTGCCTTGTTCCGTGGCCATCTTTGTGCCGTCTGGCATGACCACCTTTGCTTTTAGCATTCTCTTCACCAGGGCCAGGATACGCGTGTCGCGCACGTACTGCCCCAATCGGCTGAGCAGACGTTGGTGATGGACTCGATCGAAAAATTTCGACAGGTCCAAATCCACCACGACTCGGTATCCTTCGCCTAGATGTCTTCGTGCTTCTGCAATGGCGGTATGCGCACCATGGTTGGGACGGAATCCGTGACTACTGCGGTGGAACGTCGGATCAAAGATTGGGTCCAGAACTTGGAGCACTGCTTGTTGAACCCATCGGTCCACCACATTCGGAATCCCTAAGCCGCGGCGCCCCCCTCCTCCTTGTTTCGGGATCCATACTCGCCGGATATCGCCAGGTCGGTATGTATCCTGGAGGAGCGCAGTCTGTACCTTTGGGAGTAGAGTCGGCGCGTAATCGGCCACTTCCTCTACACTTTCTCCGTCGACACCGGATGCTCCCTTGTTTCTCAACACGTTCAGTAGCGCTTGCGCTAGGTTAGCCGCCGACGCCACTGACTCCAATAACCGTCCCTTATCGGCAACGGTGGTGCAAGTGGCTGGATCCGTTCGGCCGTTGCCCTTCGCCGTGTGCAACAGGTATCGCTTTCCCCGGGATTCGTCCCGGGGTACACGATCCTTGTCCCCTTTCGGGCTGTCGGCGAGTGCGAAGGTCAGTTGCCGTGGTCCAGTGCTTCTCAATCCATCTCCCCCTTCGCTCCACCGGCTTTCACCGGCTTCCTCGCTAGTATGAGGAGATCCGACTTCTCCATAGGCATGGGGTCGTCGTCGTTGCCTTCTTCGACCCTACCGTACCGGACCTGTGGAGATCTCTTGAAGTAAGAATGACCAATGTCCTGCCGCCGCCTTCCCCAATACCACTCTGATCGCGGATGGATATTAGGCGTCGCGTTGACGGGCACGCTAGCCTTGATCAGATCGGCCTTACGGGGATTCACTCGCGTTAGGTGCTGCAGTACGCCTCCGGCTTCCTCCCCACGCGCCCTCACGGGATCGCGCAGTTGCTCTTGGCTCACAGTTGCCTCCAACCGGCCCTGTAGGGGACTTGCACCCCCCATCGGTCATTCATGTTCAACGTACCCGGTCGCCCTACGGGCTCCCTGCGGGGCCCCCGAAGCTGGTTCTCTCTCTTTGCTCACAGACACCTCCATGTGATTTCTCACTCATTTTCACCACAATTCGGTGTCCAAGAAAACCCTAGGGCGCGGGATGAATAACGAAATTCCACAATCGTGTTTATCCACAGGAACGCAAAATCACCAGGAGGTAATCTCCGGTCGGTAATCTGACCATAGTTTTCACGCAAACGCACAAAACTTTTTGACAAAACTTCTTTCTCTGATTTACGCCATCACAAACGAAAGAATGGCGTGCAGGTAGTTCGCTATGTAGCCATTGATCGATCTTGGCAGCGAAGTGACAAGACCGTGGAACATCTTCAGCGAACGGAAGTCGAACTCGATTTGAAAGCGGGAATTGTAGAGTTTTTCCTGCCATCTCGTCATCAACTTTTTCATCGTCTTGTAGGGCTTGATCAATATCCGACGCATGCCTTCGATGAACATATCACGTTCAAGATCCTTCGAGACATAGCCGGCATCGGCGACGATCACGCCGTGAATGTCCTTGTTCACACTGCGAAAGATGTCGCGGTCATTCGCTCCCGGATGGCTGAAGCGCAGGGCGAGGATATTGCCTGCCGCATCCCGCGTCATCGTCATTTTGATGCCGTAAAACCAGCCTTTTCCCGAGTGTCCCCAGTCGGCGAAGTGCTTCATCGTCTTATGCCTACCTCCGTTCTTCGCGAGGCAGACGGGGATGTCGGTGGCATCGGTATATTTCACGATATGCCCGTAAATCTTCCCCATGCGCATGATGCGGAAGAGGATGATCATGGCGAAGACGGCGACGCGGTTTACGGCTACCACAAATCTGTTGTACGAGCAGCCGATCGCGGACCTGAAGTCGTCATAGACAGATTTCTTCGTTGCTCTTGTGCTGGTATGCTGATACAAGGCAAAAGCCAGGGCGTCCTCATTTTTGATTTTCAATTTTCGGCCTTGAGGGTTCGTTTTGTGCGTGAGATCGAGATTGAATGCTTTTATGATTTGCGTGATACTATGCTTTATGCCGGTTAATATTTCCGGGTGCATAGTTAATGTTTTTTGTTTCTGTTATGGA
>QHYU01000213.1 GCA_003224235.1 Acidobacteriota bacterium | reverse complement strand
TAACACACCCACGCAGAGAGTGCTACCGCCCATTGGCGTCATACTGTGGGCCGTTGACCGGTGTGGGCTTGCCATTCGCAAGGCGGATGTCCATCCTTCGGTAAGTCAGCAGCGTGCGGCATTCTGCTCTTGGACTGGCATCTTCAAGCCCGCAAGCTTGGAGATGGCGTTTTGCGCCACTGCAAATATTCGTGATTAATCTCAAGCCCAATGTCTACCGTTGGCTGATAGAATCAACTGGCCAAACCCGCGGAGGGGGCGATGCATCTTAATTCTTTAGAGGGTCTGCCCTGTCGGGCCGGATACAACGGATGAAAGGTGCACAAAATCGCGTTGGTAGTTCCGGGCGAGGCTCATCCCAAAGCTCCTGGGTGGATCCGCGTCTAATCGTATTAGCAACATTGGTGCTGGGGGCGGTGCTGACCGCGTTCGCTGCACAGGCTCCTCAACCCAAGCCCGCCGATCAGCAGGGTAGGCAGGAGGGGAAGGACCAGGCGCAAGCAATTCCCACCTCGTTACCCAAAGGGAAGAAGTTGGTCCTGAAGGACGGCAGCTTTCACTTGGTTCGCAGTTATGAACGGAAGGGAGACCGGGTGCGCTATTACAGTGTCGAGCGGTCCGCATGGGAAGAAATTCCCACCGAACTGGTGGACTGGGACGCCACAGGTAAGGCCGAAGCCGAGGACACTCGACGCAAGCAGGAAGCCGTTGAAAAAATCCATGCCGCACAGATGGCCGAGCGGGCCGCGGAGCTGGACGTTGACGCCAGCATCGAGCTGGCGCCGGGCCTCTTCTTGCCGCCCGGCGAAGGTCTGTTCGTGGTGGAAGGGCGCACAATCGTGCCGCTCGTGCAATCTACGGCCGTCATTAAGCTCGACAAGAAGCGGTTGCTGACGCAGGTCCTGGTGCCGATTCCGGTAGTACCCACGCGGCACAGAGTGCAGCTTGCAGGCAAGCGAGCCAAACTGCGGCTGACCAGCAGCCAGCCCGAGTTTTATATGCGGACGGCGGAAGCCCGGGAGCCCGAAATGGAGTTGATCCGCGCCGAGGTGAAGGGCGACGCGCGGCAGGTGGAGTTTGTCAGTACCCAGATCACCGGCCAGCAATCCTCACAGAGAAAAACCATCTCGACCCAACGCTGGACTGTCGCCCGGGGAGTTTATCGCTACACATTGAGCCAGCCGCTCGAGCTCGGCGAATACGCCTTGGCGGAAATCCTGCCGGAGGGGATGAACCTGTACCTGTGGGACTTCGGGGTGGACTCACAGGCTTCCGGCCATCCGCAGAACCGCCCGCCGCTGGCCCCGTCGAAGGCCTCGGGAAAAGGTCAACAGAAACAGTAGCCTTGGCGACTCCCGGCTCCCTGGCCGCGCTGCGCTGCCGGCCGTCGAAGGTGTCGTTCGCCTCCGGGAAGGATATGCGAGGTGCGACGTGTCGTTGCGGGAGTTACTCCGGTACTCGCTGTTGAGGCAGCTCTCGATCGGCCGTTTGCAATGCTTCGCTCAGGAGCGCAACAAGTTCCGAGATGGGGAACGGCTTCTGGATCAGGCGGGCGCTGTTGCGGCACAGACTCTCCCGCGCTGAGCTCTCCATCAGATCTCCGGTCATGAAGAAGAAAAGCGGCTTATGGCCTTCAGGTCCGCAGCTCAAACGCTCAAAGATCTCTCTTCCAGAAATGACTGATTGACCGGAGTTGGCCAAGTGCAAGTCACAAAGCACGGCGTCGTAAGTGCGCCCCGTTGCCAGCGTGAGGGCCTGTTGGCCGGTCGCGGCGCAGTCCACAATCACCCCTCGTGCAGAAAGGCCCTCTTCCACCAGCTCGAGAATGCTTTCCTCATCATCTACCACCAGGATCCAACGGCCCTGCAAGGGCGAGGCATTTTGCGCGACTGCTTCTAGGTGGCGCGTCGCGGACCCTGGGGAGAGGGCGGCAGTTCCCCGCTCGTTCCCGGCGGGTGTCCTCGGCGGAATCGAAAGTTTATCGGCTGGCAGAGAAACGGTGAACATCGCTCCGCCTTCGGGGCGACTCTGGGCCTCGATGTTGCCGCCATGTTCTCGCACGATCGCCATGCAGATGCTCAACCCGAGGCCGGTGCCGCCTCCGGGGCGCTTGGTGGTGAAGAACGGGTCGAAGATCCTCGGCAGCACCTCACGGGGGATGCCCGGGCCGTCGTCCTGGAAAACGACCGAGACAGTGTCCTTGGCGGACCGGACGCGAACGTGCAGGACCCCGCGCTCGCGCTCCCCGCGAATGGCTTGCTCGGCGTTGGTGATCAGGTTCAAGAAGACCTGAATCACCTGATTGGCATCGCCCACTATAGCCGGGATGTCCGGCGCCGGCACGTAATCCACAATGATGTTGTTGGCGCGTAGCGAGTGTTCGTGGAGCTGCAGGGTCCGATGGAGCAGGTCGCTCAACTGCAGCCGTGCTTTGCCGGATGCCGCTGGGCGGGAGAAAGTGAGCAGGTTTTGCACGATGTGGGCCGCCCGGCGGGCTTGGCGATAGGTCAGATCGAGCTGGCGTCGTGTGGTGGCGTCATCGGCGGCTCTTTCGCGCAACAGTTCACTGGCTCCCAGGATGGCGGTCAAGGGATTGTTCAATTCATGCGCCACGCCGGCGATCATTTGTCCCATCGCGGCGAGTTTTTCTGACTGGATGAGTTGTTGTTCCAGGCGCTCCACCTCAGTGATGTCGCGAGAAGAAGCGATCACCCCTGCAATCTTTCCTTGGGCATCAAACAGCGGGCTGGCGCTGGCACGGAAGAGCCGCCAGTGGCTCTGTTTGTGCTCCATGCGGTATTCGACGATGCCATGCGAACGCTTGCCGGCAATCAATTCGTTGAACAAGTCGAGTAATGCGGAGCGATCTTCCGGATGGGTTCGCTCTCCCAAGCCCTGGCCAAGCAGTTCTTCCGGCTGATAGCCGAGAGATTCCTGGATGCGCGGGCTGACAAAGGTGTAGTGCGCCTGCGTGTCGAGCACGATGATCAGGTCCGGGAAGCTGTCCACCAGGCGGCGGGCGAACTCCTGCTCGGCGTGGAGCTGCTTTTCCATTTGGCGCCGCTGCGTGATGTCTACCAGGGTTCCCTGGTAGCGGGTGACGCGGCCGGAAGGGTCGCGAATCGCCGACGCGGTGTCGAGACAAGTCACCGGCGTACCATCCTTGCGGCGCAGGGTGATCTCCCGGCTGCGCACCGTGCCCTGCCGCCCCAGTTCTTCCAGCTCCGCTATACGCTGGGCTGCGTCCAGAAAGAGGTCCGTGACGTTCACCGCCAGCAACTCCTCTTTGCCGGTGTATCCTAGCATGCAGACCAGTGCGGGGTTGGCGTCGAGAAGCTGTCCCTCCGGCGTGGTGAAGTAAACACCCTCCTGGAGGGTCTCGAACAATTCGGTGAAGCGCGCTTCGCTTTCACGTTGCTTCGTGATGTCCCGCGCTAGCACGCTTAGCCCGAGCACACAGTCGTCTTTGACCATGACGTGAAACATGCAATCGAAATAGCGCACCTCGCCGCCCTTACGCAAACGGACACGGAGCACACCGGACCAGTGGCATCGTTGCAGCAATCGCGGCAAGCCCTTTTCGGCCGCCTGTCGGCCTGAGCCTTCCGGCGTGTCCAGGAACTCGTCCAGCTTGTGGCCGATTATTTCCGAGAACGGCAGGTCAAGCAGCTCGGCGAAGCTGCGATTGGCGGCGCGGATTTCGCCGGTTAAAGACAGGGCAAGCAGTAAATCTTGAAAGGTGTCGATCAGGTCGCGATAATGCTGCTGGGAGCGCGAGATGA
>QHYU01000212.1 GCA_003224235.1 Acidobacteriota bacterium | reverse complement strand
GTGAATGAAAAAAACAACTTCATCGGCGCGGCCATCATCAGCCAGGTGCGCCTGTTCAATCTGCATCCCACCGGCGCCATGCACGCGCGCGAGCGGCTCGAGGCCGTGATGGGGCCTGGCGGGGTGGCCGATTGCGCCAACGCGCAGAACTGCGTCAAGATTTGCCCGAAAGACATCCCGCTCACCGAATCCATTGCTGAGGTCAACCGCCAAGCCATCAAGCAGGCGCTGCTGGGTTGGCTGTTTGGGTAGCCGGCACATGGCCTTGACGCGCCGCACGTTGCGCGACTATAACTCCAGCGCGTTTGGGACACCGCACGGGGTCCGCGTGGCATCCGGCGGCGCCCGGCGCGCTGGTCAAGGATTCACTTGATGCGACCGATCTGGCTTTGCGGCGGGTTGATCCTCGCCGGCAGTTTGTTGATCGCTTCCATGCCCGCAGACGACATCGCCGCCCGCGCCAGCAAACTCCATGCGAGCGCCATCGTGATCGATACCCACGCGGACACGCCGCAGCGATTGCTGTTCGAGAAATTCGATCTCGGGCATCGCGACGCGCGCGGCCACCTGGACATCCCGCGCATGCGCGAGGGCGGGCTCAACGCCGTCTTCATGTCCATCTGGACGCCGAGCAAAGTGAACGGCCCAAAGGGCGTCAAGCGCGCGCTCGACCTGATCGATGCGGTTCGCGAACAGGTGCGACTCCATCCGCAGGACCTGGCGCTGGCGACTACGGCCGAAGAAGTCCGCCGCGCGCATGCGCAGGGCAAGATCGCCTTCTTGATGGGAATGGAAGGCGGCCACATGATTGACGACGACCTGGGCGTGCTGCGGATGTACGCCGCGCTGGGTGTGCGTTACCTCACCCTGACCCACGGCAG
This sequence comes from Acidobacteriota bacterium, assembly GCA_003224235.1. Taxonomy (GTDB): domain Bacteria; phylum Acidobacteriota; class Terriglobia; order Acidiferrales; family UBA7541; genus QHYU01. Next base: position 2,567 of record QHYU01000212.1, on the reverse strand, counting down.
CAATACCAACTGGGCCGACTCGTCGACCGATGATCCGAAGCACAATGGCTTGACCGCGTTCGGCAAGTCCGTGGTGCAGGAGCTGAACCGGCTGGGGGTGTTGGTGGACATCTCGCACGTATCGGACAAGACGTTTTACGACGCGCTCGAAACCAGCCGCGCGCCGCTGATGGCTTCGCACTCCTCCTGCCGCGCGCTGTGCAATCACGAACGCAACATGTCCGACGATATGATTCGCGCGCTGGCGAAAAAAGGCGGGGTCATCCAAATCAACTATCACATCGGCTTTTTGAGCCAGGAGTTTCTCGACGCCCGGCGCAAGATTCAGGACGAGATGCGGGCCAAGGAAAAGGAGCTTGAAAAGACATATGGCGAGGACCAGGGGCGCGTTATCCTTGAGGGCGAACGCCTCGCCAAAGAGTATATCGCTGCGGGGAAATTGCCGCGGGTAAGCTGGGAAAAAGTCGTGGAGCACATCGACCACGCGGTGAAGCTGGTTGGCGCGGACCACGTCGGCCTGGGCTCGGATTTTGATGGCGCGTGGATGCCCGATGGTTTGGAAGACTGCTCGAAGCTGCCGCGCCTGACGGAAGCACTGCTGCGGAAGGGCTATTCGGAGGACGATATCCGGAAAATCCTCGGCGGAAATATCCTGCGGGTGATGGAAGAAGCCGAGCGGGTGAGCCGGGAGATGCAGAACACAAATCGCTAGCTGAAAGTTGGGAGTCGAGATTCGAAGCGGCGAACATTCCGAAAGTAAATAAAGGAGCAGAATCGATGCGTGCCTTTCAGAGGATCTTGATTTTTTTGGTTCTTGCAGTTGCGGCGGCGCCGATGGCGGGCCAAGAGCAGAAGGCAGCTGCCACAAAGGCGGCTGCGGCGAAGACTCAGGCGGCTAAGCCCGCGGAAACGCGCGAACCGGGCCTGTACATGACTTTTCAAACGGAGAAGGGCTCGATCACCTGCAAGCTGTATGAGAAAGAGACACCGGTGACGACGAGCATGATTGTGGGGCTGGCGGTGGGCAAGATCGGCGGAAAGCCCTTCTATGATGGGCTGATCTTCCATCGCGTCATCCCTGAATTCATGATTCAGGGTGGCGACCCGCAGGGTACCGGCATGGGGTCGCCCCGCTTCCCAGGCTTTCCCTTCAAAGATGAATTTGTGTCCACACTGCAGTTTAACGTGCCGGGCCGGCTCGCCATGGCCAATTCCGGCCCCAACACCAACGGCAGCCAATTCTTCATCACCGAAGTCCCGACGCCGTTCCTAAACAATCGGCACACTATCTTTGGCCAGTGTGGGAACGCCGACGTGGTGAAGGCGATTGCGCGCGTCCCGCGTGACCGAAGCGACCGGCCTGTGACCCCTGTGCACATGAATCACGTTGTGGTGGAGCGCGTGGGCCCGGCGCCGGCGGACGCGCCCGAGGGCAAGCCGGCGGGCAAGACTTCGGCAAAGTCTCCCGGCAAGGCGCCGGCCAAAAAACCGTCCTGATTCCAATTTATCCTTCACGGGAGACAGCGTGTCCAGAACGCCGCGGGGGTGCGAACCAAGAAGCAAGAAGTAAGAAGGCAAAAGGTAAAAGGCAAGAGGGGACGGGGTTTTCACTGGAGGACCTGCAGCCACTGTTCGGGCAGAAGAGCAGGCCAGGAAAAAGGCAAGAGTCCAGGCGCCCTATGACTACCAGACGCGGCAGGGCTGCTCGCTGACCATGGCGTCGCCCTTCTTGCAGCCGAAGGCGTTCTGAAATTCCGGCATGTTCTGCACCACGCCAATGACGCGAAACTGGCCAGGCGAGTGCGGGTCAACCTTCTGCAATTGGCGACGAATTTCCTCGGTGGCGTTCTGGCACCAAATCTGGCCAAACGCGAGGAAAAATCTCTGCTCGGGCGTAAACCCGCCGATCTTCTTATCCTTCGCGTCTCCAATGGTATCCAGGAGCGCCATCAAAGCGATGCGCGCGCCGCCGTTATCGGCGGTGTTCTCGCCAAGGGTCAGACGGCCATTTAGTTTCAAATCGCCGCCGCTCGAGTCCTTCACCGTAACAAACTGCGAATACTCGTCGGCAAGGCACGCGGTGCGCTTCTCGAATTCCTGGCGATCCTCGTCGGTCCACCAGTTGTTCAGGTTGCCCTCGGCATCGAACTTGCTTCCCTGATCGTCGAACCCGTGGGTGAGCTCGTGGCCAATAACTACGCCGATGCCGCCGAAGTTCAAGGCATCATCAGCATTCTTGTCGAAGAACGGAGGCTGGAGGATGCCGGCGGGGAAGTTGATATCGTTGTTCGGTGGCGAATAGTAGGCGTTCACCGTGGGCGGGGTCATCGACCATTCTTTTTTGTCCGCTGGCTTGCCGATTTTGCCCATCTGGCGGTTGAACTCCGCCTGGAGGGAGCCAAGGAAGTTGCCGAACCAGTCTCCGGCTTGGATTTTCAGGGCCGAATAGTCTCGCCATTTATCGGGGTAGCCGATCTTGTTGGTGATGGCGTGTAGCTTGCCCACGGCCTTCTCTTTGGTGGCGGGAGTCATCCAGGCCAGCGTGCGGATGTCTTTTTCCAGAGCTT
>QHYU01000098.1 GCA_003224235.1 Acidobacteriota bacterium | reverse complement strand
GCGCCCGATCACGCAGAAAACGGAAAAGGGACGAATCATCACCTCCCGAATTCCGCCCCCTACGGATGGCGTATTCTGCAAAGCCCTTTTTTGCACCGGAAAGTAGTTAGCTGGCTCCGGCAACCTCCCAGCGCGGACCCGCATCACTCCACCGGGTTCGTTGCGCCCGGCCACGAGAAGCCTTATCATGAAGTTTCCAGCCCCAAAAGGAGAACCAATGAAGAAAATGCTGTCGTTCTTGCTCGTTGGGGGGCTGTTGGCTCTGCCCGCGCAAGCAGGGAACAAAGAAGCGGACCGAGTGGAGAACAGCGGCAGAGTTTTAAAAGAGATTCTCAACATACCGGACAATATTCCGCAAGAGCTGCTGGACAAGGCTGAGTGCGTCATTGTCATCCCGTCGGTGCTCAAATTCGCCATCGGCTTCGGCGGCAGCTACGGCCGGGGCGTGATGACCTGCCGCACCGGCCAGCACTTCACCGGGCCCTGGAGCGCCCCCTCGATGATCGCTCTCGAAGGCGGGAGTTTTGGGCTCCAGTTGGGCGGAGACGCTACCGATTTTGTGCTGCTGGTGATGAATCAACGTGGCGCCGAGTCCATCATGTCCAGCAAGGTGAAACTGGGCGCTGAGGCGGCCGCCGCGGCCGGCCCCAAGGGCCGCGACGCCAGCGCCGCTACGGACGCGGCTATGCGCGCGGAAATCTTGACCTACTCGCGCTCTCGCGGTCTTTTTGCCGGCATCTCGCTCGAGGGTTCCACGCTTCGGCCAGATGGCGACGCAAATCAACACCTCTACGGCCGCAAAATCAAGGCGCAGGAGATTATCCGCGAGGGCAAGGCAGCCGCGCCCGCCCCTGCGAAAGACTTGATTGCGCTGTTAAACCAGAAAAGCCCTAAGAACCTATCCGACCCTAAGTCCTTGCAATAAGGGCATAGTAAGGGCGCGCCCGGTAAAATCCGGTACTCGCCGAGGCACCGGGAAACATTGATTGACTTTCAACCATATATGACTTAGAGTCATTTACGTCTCTAAGTCGTATATGGGAGATGGTCATGAAAAAACCCAGCACCCTAGCCCGGCCCGCATCACCACCTTCACCCGCCAACAAGCAGCTTGGTCGCCGGGAGCGGCGCGCCGCGGAGACCCGCGAGCGGCTCTTCCGGGCCGCACTTCGCCTGTTTGAAGAGCGCGGGTTCAGCGCCACAACCGTGGAGGACATCACCGAGGCCGCGGACGTCGGCAAGGGCACCTTTTTCAACTATTTTCCGAGCAAAGAGCACATAATTGCGGCATTTGGACAATTGCAGTTGGGCAAGTTGCAAGCGGCAGTGGCGGCCGCTCAAAGCGGAGGCTTGCCGACACGGCAACTCTTGCACCGGCTCGCTAAAGCTCTCGCTGAGGAGCCGGGGCGGAGCCCGTCCCTGGTCCGGAGCATACTCCTGGCCAATCTTTCGAGCGAGCCGGTGCGGCAGCTCCTGCAACAGAATCTCGAACGCGGGCGTACATTGCTGGGGGAGCTGTTCGCGGTGGTCCAGCAGCGCGGCGAAATTCGGCGTGACCTCAAAGCGAGCGAGTTAGCGCGGGCATTCCAGCAAGTCTTCTTCGGCGCGTTGCTGATGTGGTCGCTCGATCCGCAGGAACCTCTAACCGCAAGGTTCGACACGGTCTTTCTCATTCTCTGGTCGGGCATCGGGGCCGAACCCTCGAATCCAGGCAAGGAGAAACTCTCATGACTCGCAAACGGCTCCTGATTGTCGCATTGATTGTCGCGGGGCTGGCCGGCGCAGCCCTGTACGCCGGGGTCTTCCGGCGCGCAGAGAAACTGGAAGGCTCGGGCACCATCGAGGCGCGGAATATCCGCGTGGGCTCGAAAGTGGGGGGCCGAATTGTAGAGGTGCGCGTGCGCGAGGGAGACCGTCTCGAGGCCGGCCAGGTCTTGGTGACGTTTGACGACCAAGAGCTGCTGGCGGCTCTCGAACAGGGCCGGGCAAACCTCGAAAAGATGAAGCGCGGATTCCGGCCCGAAGAAATCGCCGAAGCGCGCGCGGCGGCGGCGCAAGCCAAGGCGGATTACGAGCAGCGCAGCAATGGCTATCGCCGCGAGGAGATTGCCGCGGCGCAGGCGGACGTAGAACGCACCCGAGCGGACGCAGTGCGCGCCGAGCGCAACTTCAAGCGCGCCGACGACCTGGCGAACAAGGAAATCTTCTCCCGGCAGCAGCGCGACGACGCCGAGGCCGCCTGGAAGATGGCCGTAGCCGCGGCGCACAACGCGGAGGAGAAACTTGCGCAACTCCAGCGCGGTTACAGGCCCGAAGAGATTGCTTCGGCCGAAGCGCGCTACCAGCAGACGGCAGCCACGCTGCTGAAGATGGAGCGCGGAAACCGGCGGGAGGATATTGATTACGCCCGGGCCCAGCATCTTGATGCGCAGGCGCGCTACCGCGAGCGACAAGTCCTGGCGCCCTCGGCTGCGACGGTCGAGGTGCTCGATGTCCGCCCGGGCGACTTGATCGCTCCGAACACGCCGATCGCCACTTTGCTTGAACGCGATCAGATTTATGTGCGCATCTACATCCCAGAAACGAAGATCGGGCATGTGCGTGTTGGCCAGCAAGCCGAAGTTCGCGTGGACTCGTTTCCCAAAGAAGTGTTTCCAGCCGAAGTCGAGCAGATCAATCAGAAGGCCGAGTTCCTCCCACGCAACGTAGAGACAAAAGAAGAACGGGTGCACCAGGTCTTCGGCATCAAGCTGCGGATTCATGATCCCAGCGGCCGCATCCGCGCCGGCATGGCCGCAGACGTGAAGTTGAAGCCCTAGTGCCGTTGAGCCGAATGACGAATTGGAAAGGGAGCCTGCGTCTGGTGCTGGTTTGTCAAAAGAAACCAGCTGAGAAAAGCTGGAACGGCACTAGGAGCACGTGATGGTCACACAAGTCCCGTCGAATAGCGCCCCCATCCGCGCCGAGAATCTCACCCGGCGCTTCGGCGATTTCATTGCCGTCAGTGGCGTGAGCCTGCGCGTCGAGAAGGGAGAGGTGTTCGGCCTCCTCGGCCCCAACGGCAGCGGGAAAACTACGATCATCAAGATGCTCACCGGGCTGCTGCCGCCTTCCGGCGGCAACGCCTGGGTCGACGGGCTTGACGTTCGCACCCATTCCGAGGCCGTGCGGGAGCGCATCGGCTACATGTCGCAGAGGTTCAGCCTCTATGACGACCTGACCGTGGCAGAAAACATGCAGTTTTATGGCCGCATCTACGGCCTGCCCGCTGAGCGCCTGCGCAAGCGCATCGAGGCAATCGTGGCGCTCAACGGCCTTGAGCCTTACCTCGGCCGCCTGGCGGGCAAACTTTCCGGCGGCTGGAAGCAGCGCCTGGCGCTGAGCTGCGCCATGCTGCACGAGCCGAAGATCATGTTCCTCGACGAGCCCACCGCGGGCATCGACCCCGTGGCTCGGCGTCAACTATGGGATCTGATTTTCGACCTCTCGGGGCAAGGCATCACCTTTTTCGTCACCACGCACTACATGGACGAGGCCGAGCGCTGCAGTCACGTCGCCTACATCTACTACTCGAAGCTGATTGCCGACGGCACACCGGAAGCGCTGAAAGCCCTGCCGGACGTGAATCCCCCGGGCACCCGGCGCGTCGAGATCACCGCTCCGGAAGTCACCCGGGCGTTGCGGATGGTGCGCGAGATGGATTTCATCCGCAGCGCCACGATCTTCGGCCAATCGATCCACGCGCTGGTCGACGACCGGTTCGACGTGGACGACCTGAAAGCGCAGCTCGCGCAAAGCGGAATCATCGTGAGCGAGATCCGCCCGCTCCAGCCGAGCCTCGAAGACGTCTTCGTCGCGCTCACATACAAACACAAGGCGGAATTGGAGGCGGTCAATGCGTAACCCCTTCGGCGAGATGTTCCGCGGGTTCGGCGCGGTGTTCTACAAAGAAGCGCTGCACATCCGGCGCGACCAGATGGCCCTGTTCTTCACTCTGATCATTCCGCTCCTGCAGATGGTCCTGCTCGGCTTCGGCATCGACACCAACGTGCGCCAGGTGAGAACCATCGTGCTCGACGAAAACAATCATGTCGAAAGCCGCGAGCTGATCGATCGCCTGCGCAACTCCGATACCTTCCGCGTGATCGCCTATGCCCACACCGACCGCGAGCTGAACGACGCCATCATCAGCGGCCGGGCCAAGGTGGCCGTGAAGATTCCGTGGGACTACTCTGATCAACTCCTCAAGCATGACACGGCGCAAGTGCTGGTGCTGATCGATGGCTCCGATTCTTCGGTCGCCGGCCAGACGATCAACGTCGCCACCGCGATTGGACTGGATGAATCCCTCCAGCGAGTCCTGGGCGGCCGCCAGGCCTTGCCGGTCGAGATGCGCCCGCAGTTGCTGTTCAATCCGGACTCGCGCTCGCCGAATTTCTTCCTGCCGGGGCTGACCGCGGTGTTGCTGCTGAACGTGACCACGTTTCTCACCGCCTTCGCGATCGTGCGCGAAAAGGAAAAGGGGACACTTGAGCAGCTCTTCGTGACCCCGGTGAAGCCCCTCGGGCTGATGTTCGGGAAAATCCTGCCCTATCTCGGTATCGGCTTTGGCGAGCTCTGCCTCATCCTGCTGCTGATGGTCACGGCGTTTCGCGTCCCGATTCACGGCAATACAGTGCTGCTGCTGGTGCTTTCGCTGCCGTATCTGTTCGTGTCGCTCTCCATCGGGCTGTTGGTTTCGAGCAGAGCGAATTCGCAGTCCGAGGCCATGCAGCTGTCCTTCTTGACCTTCCTGCCCAGCATCTTCTTCTCGGGGTACATCTTCCCGCGGGACACGATGCCCCTGCCGTTCTACATCATCAGCTACTTCGTTCCGGCGTCGTATTACATCAACATCACGCGCGGCATCATCCTGCGCGGCGCCGGCATCATGCATCTCTGGAGGGACGGGCTGGTGCTTCTGGGGATGGGCACGGGATTGATTTTGCTTGCCGCCAAACGTTTCCAGAAAAAAGTTATCGCCACCTGAGCCGCACTGGGCCCCAGGGTTCTATCCTCGCAGCCCACTTGAAGAGCGCGAATTCTTACCGTAGTCTCAGTGTGTGCCCTGTCCAATCTGCAAAAAGCGCAAGCCCGAGCGTTACTGCCCCGCAAAGGGCGAGAAGATCTGCGCGGTCTGCTGCGGGACTGAGCGCGAGGTGACGATTGATTGCCCGCCGGACTGCCCCTATCTGGCGGCCGCGCACCGCTACGAAGACGAGCACCGTAAGCCCGTGCCACCCGGCGACGTGCCCTTTCTGGACGTGCACGTCTCACCCGACCTGGTCCACGATCGTCGCCCGGTAGTCGCCGGCTTGGCTTTCACCATACTGAAGTTCGCCGCAGGACAGCCTGCCCTCGCCGATGCCGACGCCCTCGCGGCGCTCTCAGCCCTGGCCGAGACCTACCGCACGCTCGGGTCCGGCATCTACTACGAAAAGCCGCCCGTAGCCGCGCTGCCGCAGACGCTTTATGGCGAGCTCGGAAAATTCCTCCAGGAATTCAAGCAGCGAGACGCCGATCGCGCCGGCTTTACCACCCTGAAGGACTCCGAAGTGTTCCACCTGCTTGTATTCCTGCTGCGCGTGGGGCGGCACCACACCAACGGCCGGCCGCGCTCGCGTCGGTTCCTGGAATTCCTTCGCCGCCAGTTCCCCAAGACTGCCGCAGAGCCTGAGGCGCCCCGCATTATCCTGCCGTAAACCCGCGAAGCTATCTCATAAATGGCAAGTGCCCTTGCCACCGCGGCTCAATTGATCTCCATGAGGCCGCCTCGCAGAGAAGCTTTGTGGTCCCAATTTTTTGTGCAGATCAGCGCGCAGGCGCAGGAGCGCAGTACTGGGGATTGAGCAACAGATCCGAAGGGAACAGGAACTCCCTGGCCGCCCTCGTGAACACCATCGCCTGGGACCTGGATGGTATTCAAACCGGACGCGGAGGCGTTTTCCAGAGCAAGCGGAAGCTGCGAGGTCTTGCAACCCTGGGGGACTGCGAGCCGCTGCGGTTCGTAGGGCCGCGCGCCCAAACCATACTTCGCGCGTAACCGCTCGACGCGGGCGGCGATTTCCCGACGATAGACTTCGGGCGCGTACCCGGAGCGCGCGTACCAGTCGCGGTATTGTCGGCCAAGCTTGGGAAACTTTTCTTCGATGAAAGGCAGGAACTGCTTCTGCGCCGAAGGCATCAGGAACAGCACGTTCCCGGCAAACCATTGTGCGCCGGCATCGCGCGCCGCGCGGGCCACCGCATCCAGGTCGGCTTCGCGGTCGGTGAGCCCAGGGAGCACCGGCATGGCAAAGACTCCCACGGCCAGGCCCGCATCGCGCAACGCGCGCACCGCCGCCAGGCGCAGATCGGGCCGCGGGGCGCGCGGTTCGAGCAGGCGCGCTAGCCGCGGCCGCAGCGTGGTGATGGTGATGTTGATGAAAAGCGCCGAGCGCGCGGCGATACGACGCAGCAGTTCGGTATCGCGCACGACCTGATTTGATTTCGTGGTGATCGAAACGCTCAGGCCTTCGCGCTCGGCCATCTGCTCGAGAATCGCCCGCATGGCGCCAAAGTCACGTTCGGCCGGCTGGTAAGGGTCGGTGGCCGTGCCGATGGCGATATGTTCCGGAGTTAGACGTCTGGAATTCAGTTGGAAACCACAGTGACGGTCCAGCTCTGGGCCAATGAGTTCCCCAGCCCTTTGCTTGACGTAGATCTTGCGCTCAAACTCAGCGCCATCGAGTTCCATGTACTCGTGCGTGTACCGGGCGTAGCAGTAACGGCAGCCAAACTCGCAGCCGCGATAAGGGTTCACGGTCCAAGTGAATGGCACTCGGTCGGAGTTGCAGCGGTTCAGGATCGAGCGCACTGGCAGGAGAAAATATTCGGTGCCGCGCTTAGCCTCGGCCAGAGGGGAGGCTGCGGCGAGGCGGGCAATACCGGCCAATTCGGCCGAGGGCCCCGGTGGCAACGGGGCCGGCTGCTCGGTGTCCCGCTGGGGCGGGACGGTGGGGAACAAGGAGGGAATGGAGTCCTTCACGTGGCGCCGACGACGAGCCTGCTGCGCCGGGCCTGCGTGAAGGTTGGGAGAAGTGGTCATTGCCCGCCTCACCGGGGAAGGGGAGTGTATTCGCTTTTTGTTCGCCTTGTCAAGAGGGATCTTCGTCTTGTATTCGCCTACAGCTACCAAGGAACTTTTGCCCACAGCTTTGCCGGCCGCCCAACTGGCCTAGAGGCTATACTCAGACCAGAGGCCCGGAGGCAAGCGGTGAACCAGGTCGGCATCTTGATCATTGACGATGACGAGGCGAGCCAAGCCGCCCTGCGCCAGATGCTTGACGAGGAAGGCTGGACCGTGCGCATCGTGCCTCTTGCCAACCAAGCGATGGCGGTGCTCGCCAGCGGCAACTATAAGCTGGTGATCGTCAACGTGGCGATGACAGGTCTTTCTGGGCCTCTGTTCACGACACTCAAGGAGCTAGCCCTGGCGCCGCCAGTTGAGTCCGGCGGCCACCCGGGCGTTCGGGTGTTGTTCCTGGTTCCGGAACTTGCAGCCCCCGAGGCTCAGCCCGTGCTGGAGCATGGGCAATTGCCCTATTCGCTCAAGCCATTTCACCTGCACGACTTCTTGGAAAAGGTCAGCGATCTGCTCCTCGAAACAGGGGCCATCCCGCAGCCCATTCGTCGCGTCCACCACGAGCACAAGAGCGCGGAACGCAACTTTGCCCGCGAGCGTCCCGTCAGCGGGGATCGGCGCCTGGGACGCAACCGCCGCCAAACCACCATGTTTGCCGCACGCGACGACTACATGATGTCCGAAGAAGAAATGCTCGAGTTCGAGAAACAGGAGAAGGAAGAGCAGGAACACCAGAAAAAAAAGAAGAAACAGTTAGGGCTGCCCTAGTTGGCTCCAGCGATTCCGCCCTCAGTTCGTTTCAAACCCGCGTCAAGCAGCAAAACGCTTCGATAAAGCACCTCGACACCGTTGGCCACTTCCTCCGGTGGAGTGAACTCTCGAGGAGAATGGCTGATGCCACCGCGGCTCGGGACAAAGATCATCCCCATAGGCGCGAACCGGGAGGCATTCTGCGCGTCGTGCCCGGCCCCGCTCGGAAGGTCCCTGGTGGCGAGACCTGCTGCCTGCGCCGCTTCGCGGATGGCCTGCTGGAACACAGGGTCCGTTCGCGCAGGCTGGTCAGCGGCGAGCGGAACGCATTCGATCTCGACGTTTTCTTCCCGGGCGATTGTTGCGAAACGCTCTCGGATCCGCGCCCAGATCCGTTCGACCTTTGCGGCCTCGAGGTCGCGCAGTTCGACCGGAAATTCCACGCGCCCTGGAATGATGTTGCGCGCTCCGGGTTCGACCCTCATATAACCCACCGTGCCAACTTGCCGGCTGGGCTCCGCCCGAACTTCTTCGCGCACAGCAAGGACAGCCCGCGCTGCGGCAGCGAGTGCGTCCTGCCGGCGATTCATCGGCGTCGTGCCAGCATGGTTGGCGAATCCCGTGGCCACGCAAGTCCACCAATTGATCCCGACAATGCCTTGCACGACCCCGATGGGAATGCGGGTCTCTTCGAGCACAGCGCCCTGCTCGATATGAAGCTCCAGATAACCGGCCACCGACCCAGGCCGGATGCGAGCTTCGGTAAACCGCGCTGGGTCCTGGCCGTAGCGGCGCAACCAGTCGGCCAAGGAAACCCCCTGTTCGTCCCGTCGCTCGAGAATCCCGGGGCCGAGTACCCCGGCCGCGGCGCCCGAACCGAACAAGCCCTTGCCGAAGTGGTGACCCTCCTCGTTGCTCCAGACGACCATTTCGAGTGGGTGCCGGGTCGCCACCTTGTGCTCGTTGAGCGCACGCATTACTTCCAGCGCGCCCAAGCTGCCCACATCGCCGTCGAAATTGCCGCCATGCGGCACGGAATCGATGTGCGAGCCGAAAAGCAACACCGGCAGGTTTTCGGTGCCAGGGCGTCGGCCGAAGATGTTGCCGGCGGGGTCCACGCGCACGGCAAGCCCCGCTTGTCGCATCAGCCCCATCACGTATTCGCGCGCGGCCATGTCGGCCTCAGAGAAGCCCAAGCGTGTGACGCCACCCTCGGGGTTGCGGCCGAACTCACTGAGCTTGTCGAGTGTCTGCTGGAGGCGTTGCGAGTTGACTTGAAAGCCGCGCAGCGCGCCCTGCGACTGCTTCTCGCCCTGAGCTGAGGTCTGCACCATCGGCGGCAGCAGCAAGACCGCCAGGAGAAGTGGGTACAACCATCTGCGTAAGTCTTTCATCGGCTCCCTCTGGGTGGGCGGGAGTCTGCCATAGCCTCAAAAAGCCTGCAAGAAATCGCCGACTGCCCGTTCAAACCGTGAGAACACCTATCGCAGGGGGCGTATCGCCATACGCTCCGGGAAAAGAGTATGGGTGTCCGGGAGCCTGCAGATCGAGGAGGATCCTATGTATCGGGGAACCTTGCTGAGCTGGGGATTGCTGGGACTAGCGGGGCTGGGCGGCTGCCTTGCCTCGGTGTTTGCAACTGGTGAGCAGAAGTCTGAAAGGCTTAACCCAAACGGCTGGCGGCTGCTCGAGCCGGTCATATACGAAAACTTAAGCGTCTTTCCGGTGGTGAGCCACCAGGGGGTGGACACCGGCGGGTTTGTGACGCTCGATGAAGCGCTGGCTTCAGGCGACGCGCAGGTGACCGAGCGGGGCGGCGATGTTCTGCGTCGGACACGGGACGGGCGGCCCGTGACATTGCCCTATCCGGGCGGCGGGGCGTCAGTGAACCAACTGGTGCTCATCAACCGCAGCAACAAGCCCCTGGTGCTGCTAGCCGGGGAGCTGATCAGCGGGGGCAAGCAGGACCGCGTCATCGCCAAAGACCGCATTGTGGCGCCGGGGGCGGAGCCACTGCCGCTCGACGTCTTTTGCGTCGAGCACGGCCGCTGGTCAGCCGGCACGCAGTTCGCCAGCGCCAAGATAATCGTCCACCCGAGCGTGCGAGAAAAGGCCGCAGTGGATCAGAAGCAGACTGAAGTCTGGGCCGCCGTACGCGGCGGAACGACGGCAAGAGTTAGCGGGGACACTGCACCCGCTGCGGCGCCGCAGATCACCGTGCAGAACCTCGATGCCGCAATCGCCGGGGAAGCGCGGACCGAATCGTACGCCAGACTCTACAAGACGTCGTCGGTCGGCTCGCGCGTGGAGCCGTTCGCCGAGGAGGTGCAGCGGCGGTTTGCTCGCGCCACAGCAAACCTGAAGGGCGAGCGCGTGGTAGGCGTCGTGGTGGCTTACGGCGGTGAGGTGGCCTGGAGCGACATCTTCGCCTCGCCGGCGCTGTTTGACCGCTACTGGTCGAAACTGCTTCGCAGCTACGTAGTGGAGGCCATGGCGCGGCCACAGAGCAAAGAGCACGCATCGCTCGATGACGCCCGGGAGTTCCTGCGGCCGCTCGAGGGCCGCGAAAACATCGAGAGTGAACCGAACGTCTATCGCTGGCGGCAGGTGACCCAAGGCCATTACGCCGAAATCGAGCTCGAAGCGCTGCGGCCGAAGAACATCACGCTGCACCATTTGAAGATCCACCGCACCAGCTAACCTCGGCCAGCGAAAAGCCCCACCCTCGCTCCGACATAAACAAAATCGTCGGAACGAGGATGGGGCACCCGCAAGAGTAGGGGCACGGCATATCGTGCCCTCGTCCTCATATCGGTCAACTGAGCTTGTCATCCCGAGCCCGTCGCGGTGAGGGACCTCTCAGAGAGATTCCTCGCTTCGCTCGGAATGACACCGTGCGTTTACATCGCCGTCCCCTCGTCCGCATTTCGCTGAACTGGGCTTGTCATTCCGAGCCCCGACGGGGTTTGTCGGGCGAGGAATCCCTCCGCCTCTTTCTCCTCCTTTCCCTACCTGCTTTGCTCATGCCAGGGGCGGACGCGGCTACGGTCCGGCGTCTCCGCCAGCAACTCAGCGATCGTCTGGTGCAGGATGGGGTGGCGCAGCGTGGGCGCAATCTCCGCCAGCGGGACGAGCACAAATCGGCGCTCGGCCATCCGCGGGTGGGGCACTTCGAGCTCCGCCGCGCGCACCACGCTCGAACCATAGAGCAGGATATCGATGTCGATCGCGCGCGGGCCGCCCCTCACCATCTTTTTCCGGCCCAGGGCGCGTTCGATTTCCTGCACCGCGTGCAGCAACTGCCTCGGCATCAGGTTGGTCTCCGCTTCCAACACACAGTTCAGAAACCAGTGCTGCGCGGGAAAATCCACCGGCTCGGTGACGTACAGCGACGACTGGCGCGCCACGCGCACTCCCGCCGGGCCGAGCGCCTCCACCGCGCGCCTCATGTCCGCCGCGCGGTCGCCCAGATTCGACCCCAGTGAAAGATAAATGGTTCTCCCCAGCACCATGCAAAGCCGATTGTAACCTAAGCGCAGCGCGGTTTTTGCCGCCCCGGTCCGTTTCGGGCTCCGGCGAGTTCCCGGAGATTTGTGGGGATCCCAGTTTCTCGTCGATTTCCAAGGATCGCAGGTCACCTCGGACGGCGGTCTGATTCTGGTGCGGGAGTTGGGCGAACACTTGGGATTCGGTGAACTCATCGAACAGGGCTCTGCACTGAAAAACCTGGCGGGCGCATTGCATACTGAGGCCCTTAAGTGTACGTTGTCGGTCGGCCGGGAAGTCAAAACGGAAATGCCGGATCAGACTGCCGACATGGGGTTTTTCGATAAACGTACCGCTTCCGTCCTTAGCACCATCCTGCTTTTCGTTGCCCTCGGAGCCTTTATCTACGGCGCCCGCAGCGTGCTAATAGCTTTCCTATTCGCCATATTTTTCGCCTACCTTTTGGACCCGCTGGTTTCGCGCTTGCAGCGCCTGAAGACCGTATCCAGGGGCTCTCGCAGCATCGCGATTCTTGAGGTCTATGCAATCCTGTGTTTGGCAATAGCGGTTGCGTTGCTGCTGGTGGGTCCGCGCATTATGAATGAAGGCAGGCGGCTGGGGGAAGCGTTGCCCGGACTCTTAGAAAACGTGAGCTCAGGCCAAATCGCTCAACAGATCGGATCCAGGCGCGGCTGGAGCTATAACACTCAAGTCCGGTTAGGGCAATTCCTTGCCAATCATAGCGGTGTGGCTCTGGGATGGGTACGCGCTGCAGGAACACATGTAGCCGCCGTTGCGCAGAACGTGATTTGGCTTGTGCTGATCCCGATCCTGGCCATCTTCTTGCTCAAAGATGGGCGCAATTTCACGGACAACATTTTGGGGATGGTCGAGCGCCGGCAGCAACGACAGTTTCTTGTTGGGATCACAGAAGACTTAAATGGAATGCTGGCACACTATATCCGATCACAACTCATACTCGCGGGACTATCGCTTGTTGTCTACATGGTTGTGCTGTCGCTCCTCCGGGTACCCTACGCGTTTGTTCTTGGTCCGATCGCGGGCATTATGGAGTTCATCCCTGTCGTTGGTCCCCTGGCGGGCGCTGTCGCAATTCTGAGTGTGGCCTTCTTGGCCAACTACCACCACCTGCTTATTGTGGCCGGTTTCTTGGGGATCTGGCGCCTTTTACAGGATTACGTGACCTCACCCCGCATCATGGGCGGAACGCTTCGGCTGCATCCATTGGCGGTCATCTTCGCCGTTTTAGTGGGAGGCGCAATCGCCGGATTTATCGGCGTATACTTTTCGATTCCAATCATTGCCAGTATGCTTATTGTTTGGAGGCGCTGGCAGCGGACATATGCAGGCGGCGATGGGAGCGTCAAGGCATGAAACTTCTTACTGCAGCTTTTCTCAATAGTGCCATGCTCATCGGCACTGCCGCTTTGGCATTGCCACCGTTGTTTTTCAAACCCGCCGAAGTTGTCTCCGCCACCAATGCCCAATATCCGCCTAATAGTATCGCGGAGGGTGTTGTTGTCCTCGATGTATCTCTTACCGAACGCGGCCAAGTTGTCGAAGTTGGTGCCTTGCGCGATATCCCCTCTTTGACGTCGGCGGCGGCTTCTGAAGTCCAATCCTGGAGGTTCAAGCCTGCCTCACAGGATGGTATGGTCCAAGCGTCCGCAATGACGGTTGCCTTTGTTTACCGCCCTCCAGTGTCTGTGTGGAAGCCTCCGAGTTTCACGCCCGCCCTTCCGAATCCGGGGTCGAGTACAAACGCATACATGCCGGCGGGAATCGTTTCCGTTGGCTACGCCGAATATCCGGTCAACAGTGTGGTGTCTGGCGCGGTTGTGGTTCAGGTTACTGTGGATGACAGCGGGAAAATTGAACGCGTGAAAGTCATTCGCAAAATGGCCGGTTTCACGGGGTTCGCGCTGCGAGCTGTAAAGCAGTGGCGGTTTCAGCCCGCACAGCTTGAAGGCCAGCCGGTGGCCTCCAATGTCGCAATCGCTTTCGTCTTCGCGCGTCCAAACCTAAATCCTTTCTGAATCGACTAGGACGCCGTGGGATTTCGCGCTAAAAGCTCAGGCGGCAATCTAGGGTCAATGTCGTGCAGGCCGGTGCCGTTGACACCGACATGAACGGGGTGTAAAAGAACACCCGATGCTTGAATAACGTAAGAGAATGACCACGGACGCAGGGCGCACCTTAGGCGATAACCAGGGAAATTGTGTATCAAATATGATAAGCACCCATCCTGAGGAGGAACGCAGTGAAACGACTACTGTCTTTCGTGCTTACAGCAGCGCTTGTGGGATTCCCCGCACTTTTTGAAGACCGGTTACAGAACGCGGGCCAGGTTGCAAAGGAAATTATCGACGTCCCCGACGACATTCCGCAAGACTTGCTCGACAGCGCGGCCTGCGTGATCGTGTTGCCTTCGGTGCTCAAGGTCGCGTTTATCGTGGGCGCAAGCTACGGCCGCGGCGCCATGACGTGCCGGAGCGGCGACGATTTCCGGGGGCCCTGGGGCGCGCCGACCATGATGGCGC
This sequence comes from Acidobacteriota bacterium, assembly GCA_003224235.1. Taxonomy (GTDB): domain Bacteria; phylum Acidobacteriota; class Terriglobia; order Acidiferrales; family UBA7541; genus QHYU01. Next base: position 3,031 of record QHYU01000098.1, on the reverse strand, counting down.
TCGAAGGTGGCAGCTTCGGCCTGCAAATCGGTGGGCAGGCAACCGACTTCGTCCTGCTGGTGATGAACGAACGGGGCGCGAGCTCCATTCTCAGCAGCAAGGTCAAACTTGGCGCCGACGCCTCTGCCGCAGCTGGGCCGGTGGGGCGCAACGCGTCAGCGGAGTCCGACGTGTCGCTTCGCGCCGAAATTCTGTCGTACTCTCGGGCGCGCGGGCTGTTCGCGGGAATTTCGCTCGCGGGCTCGACCGTGCGTCCGGACAACGAGGCGAACGAGCGGATCTACGGAAAAAAGATTCCCGCAAAGGACATTGTCCTCCACGGCGCGGTGCCCGTCCCGCCGTCGGCCAAGCTGCTGGTCTCGACGCTGAACCAGCACAGCCCGAAGAACAAGTCGAAATAATCCCTCCTAAGCGGGCAGTCGTTTAAGTTGCGTTTGGCCTGTTAATTGTGCATCGACTCCGACAATCCTTTTCTTTCTGATGGCACGGGCCATGGCGACATTGATGCGTTGAACGAGGATGCAAGCGAAGGGACGAGGGCTGTGTATGGAGACCAGCAATGAGAACGCATCCGCACCCACTGACGGTGATTCCTACTGCTTTCCCGTGAGCTGCCGGATCAAATTCACCTCCGCCTGTCGGTACGCTGTTCCGTCGGGACGCAGCACCTCGTGAAACCACACCGGCGGCTGTTCGAGAACGTACGGATGCTGCCACGACTCCCACGGCAAATATGTCTGCGTCTTGCCAGCGACGAATCCCCAATTGATCGCCCCGACCCGCTCCTGCTTCGCAATCGGCAACACCGTGTCAAACGTGCTACCCACCGAACGGGCCATGTATTCCGTGCAGATCACCGGCCGGTTGTACTTCTTCAGCCACGTTACTTGGCTTCTGAAGTACTCCGGCCAGCTGTAGTTATGAAAGGTGATAAGGTCGGACTCGCGCAGTTGAATCTGCTGCAGTTCACCAAGGTTTGCTCCGTCCGGCGAGGTGTCGACGGCCCAGACTCCGCTGGTGAGAGGCTGTACGGGATTCGCCTCTCGCGCCCACTCGAACGCCTGTGGCAAAAGGGTCGTCACCCGGGCGGTCTTATCTTTCAGCTCCTCTTTCGGATAGCTTCCGGCGTTATCGGCGCCGGGCTCGTTCCACACGTCCCATGCAAGAATGCGGTCGTCCTTCGCGAAGGCTCCCACCACGCCGTGCACGTACGCCTTCAGCCGCGGATATTGATTTGCGTCCGCTAGCGCCGTCGCGCCGGGACTCTGCACCCAGCCTGAATTGTGAACTCCCGGAATCGGTGGATGCTGCGGGCCCAGATGAGGTAACGGGTCCCAGCATGAATCGAAGAGCACGAACAGCGGGCGGATGTGATGCCACGACGCGATCGTCAAGAAGCGGTCGATGCGCTTCTGAAAACCGGCTGCATCCTGCTGCCAGAGCAGATCGTGTAGAAAGACGCGCATGGTGTTCATGCCCATGGCTTCTGCCCAGGTCAATTCGTTATCGATCTCAACGGGATCGAACGTCGCCTCCTGCCACATCTCCAACTGGTTGATGGCCGACTTGGGAACGTAATTACTTCCAATCAACCATGGCTGTTGCGCGTACCAGGCGTTAGCCTTGTGCTCCGGCCAGCGCGCTGTTTGCGCCCACACCTCACTCGTGCACAAGCCGGCCGCGATCAGCACTGGTACGATGAAAATCGACTTAACCCTTTTCATAGCTGAGCTCCGCTTGCATTTATACGCTAGGGGTTCGGGCCTTATCAATATTTCAGCCTACTCGGATCTTCCTTTCCCAAACTGCTAATAAGCGCGACCGTCGGAAACTCACGCACTACCCCAAGCCGTGGTCAATTGAGTCTCGAATGTTATAATGTGGCCATGCCGATCTACGAATACATTTGCGACGACTGCAAGACCCCATTCGAAAAGCTGGTCCTGAACAAGCAGCAGGAAATCTCCTGCCCGAAGTGTGCCAGCAAAAAGGCCACGATCCAGCTTTCCGTCTTCGCTACATCCCACGGCTCAACCAACGGCGCCTCGGCCAAGTCCTCCACCTCCTTTTCCGGCGGCGGAGGCGGCTGTTGTGGCGGCTCCTGCGGCTGCCACTAGGCCCCAGGTTACGGCCCTAGTCGCACAGGGATTTTTATCCTGAGTGAAGTCAAGGACATCTCAGATACGCCCATGATACCGAATCATTCTTCGCTTGTTCTCTTTGTCAGCGCAGTCCTGGTCCTCTTGGCGATTCCGGGCCCCGCTGTCCTCTATATTCTTGGCCGCAGCATCGGTCAGGGCCGCTCCGCAGGTTTGGTCTCGGCACTCGGCATTGGCGTAGGCACGCTCATTCATGTGGCCGCGGCGGCGGTGGGCCTTTCCGCTCTGCTGGTCTCCTCGGCGACCGCCTTCGGTGTAGTGAAGTACCTCGGCGCCGCGTATTTGATCTATCTGGGTGTTCAGAAGCTGCGGCGAGAGGAATCCTTCGAGGTTTCCGGAGACCAAGCACGAAGCAAACTCAGCCGTGTCTTCGGCCAAGGCATCGTCGTGAATGTCCTGAATCCAAAGACCGCCATTTTCTTCTTTGCCTTCCTTCCGCAATTCGTGAACGGGTCCCGCGGACATGTGGCCGGGCAAATTTTGTTTCTGGGAATTCTCTTTGCTGTGATGGGTGTGCTGAGCGACAGCCTCTGGGCGTTATTCTCTGGGAGCGTAGCGCACTGGCTGCGAGGCAACGCGCGCTGGCTGCGCGCGCAACGCTACGTCTCAGGCGGAATGTTGATCTCACTGGGCGTCGCCACCGCGTTCGCCAACTCCGGCCCCAAAAAGTAGTGAGCGATATCCTCCTCCGTCGTTGGCCGGCGACGAATCCACCTTCCGGGTTTCAACACTGAACCGCAGCACGAAGAGATCGGTGCTAAGTTCCTTTGCACTTGGCAACAATCAGGGTGATGTCGTCTTGCTGTTCATGAGGGCTGAACTGTCGAACTTCATCGACAATCGAGGCAAGCAAGGCCTGTGAAGAGAGTTCG
>QHYU01000097.1 GCA_003224235.1 Acidobacteriota bacterium | reverse complement strand
CCACGCGCCGTATCCTGGAGGAAACCAGCGCCCTGGTGCAGAAGCTGTGAGGGCCGCTTCATCGCCCGGAGCAGACAACCGGCGCTCTTGATGTCGCGAGGAGGGAAGTAGCCCCGCTCAATGGGGAGGCGTCGCGGAGGATGGCGCGTGGAGTTTACGCCGGCCCTACCGGGGCTCGTAATAGAAAGCGTCTTAGGACGAGGAGCTAAACATGGAGACGGTCAACCTCTCTCAGAAATTCGGTCTGGTGAGGGACTATTGGAGCCCGAAAATCGTCGGCGAGCTCAACGACTCCTACGTCAAAGTGGTGAAGTTGAAGGGCGAATTCATCTGGCATCATCACGAGCAGGAAGATGAGCTCTTTTTGGTGCTGAAAGGCACGCTTCGGATGCGCTTCCGCGACCGGGACGTCGAGGTCCAGGAAGGGGAGATGCTCATTGTGCCGCGGGGCGTCGAACACTTGCCCGTTGCCGCCGAGGAAGTCCACGTCCTGCTGGTCGAGCCAAAATCCACGCTGAACACCGGCAACCTGAGAAACGAACGAACGGTCGCCGAATTGGAACGCCTCTGAACAGGGAGAAGATGCCACTGTGAAACGACGCCTTTACCAGCTCGATGTTTTCACCACGAAGCCGTACGAAGGGAATCCGCTGGCGGTGATTACCGACGGCGACGGCCTCAGCCGCCAGCGCATGCAGGCCATCGCGCGCGAGATGAACCTCTCGGAAACCGTGTTCATCCAGAAGCCCACCGACAACAGAGCCCTGGCGCGGTTGCGCATCTTTACCACGACGCGCGAGCTTCCGTTGGCGGGCCATCCGGTGATCGGCACGTGGTTCCTGCTGGCCGGTCTGGGCGTCGTGCCGGCACAGAAGGGTGCGGTGCAAGTCTGGCAACAAACCGGGGCAGGCACACTGCCGGTGGAAATCGCTTTCAACGATGGTAGGCCGCAGCGTGTGACCATGACGCAGAAGCCTGCGGAGTTCCGCGCGGCGCGCTTCTCGCGTGCGGCTCTGGCGCGCGCGCTTGGCCTGCAGCCACGCGACTTTGAGCCCTTGCTGCCGCTCGAGTGCGTTTCGACGGGGATCTTCAACCTGATGGTACCGCTGCAGCGCCGCGCGCTGCTCGGGCGCATTCGCATGGACATGCACGCGCTGAAAAAGCTGCTCTCCAACTCCGAAGTGCTGGCTTATTGCTTTGCGCTGGGCGGCCCCGGAAAGGCCTTTGCGCGCGGGATGATTCCCTGGGAGCTGAATGAAGACCCCGCCACCGGCTCAGCGGGCGGCTCACTGGGCGCCTACCTGGTGCGCCACGGGCGCCTCGGCGCTGGCAAGCCACTCGAGATTTTGCAGGGTGTGGAGATGGGCCGACCCAGCCGCATCCATGTCCAGGTGACCCAGGATCGCCGACGGCTAGTGCCGCGTGTGAGCGGCTCCGCTGTACTCATCCTCGAAGGCCGCATCGAAGCCTAGCATGGCTGAAAAATCCGGCAACCCGTTATTCCCAGGCACCGAAGGCGGCGTTCCGATTTTCGGAAAGAAAAAGGGCCGATCCGGAGGGACCGGCCCTTTTACGAGAGCAAAGCTGATAAGAGATTAGCCCTTGTGGTTGTGACGGCGATTCTTGCCGTCACGCCGGACGTCGCGCTTGTCCGACTTTAGGTCCTTCTGGTCTTTTTGCACATCTTTTTGATCCTTGTGCAGATCGGCCACATCATGCCGCACGTCGCTCTTGTCGGCTTTCATGTCCTTCCCGTCCTTGGCCAGGTCCTTGCGATCAGCTCGGATATCGGCAGTATCCCTCTTCACCTGCTGGCTGTTCTTACCGTACTTGTTCACGTCCTCCTTGCGTTCCACAACGTCATTGGCAAGGTCCTTTTTGTCTTTGCGGATATCGCGGCGGTCGGAGCGCATGTCCCGCTTATCCTTCGCGATGTCCCGCTTGTCGCTGCGGATGTCGCGGCGATCCTTGCGGATATCCTTCTTGTCTTTGTGGATATCCTTGGTGTCCTGCTTGACGTCGTCGCTGGAGGGGTTCGAGCCGGTGGTGGAGCCGGAACTGGTCTGGCTCTGGGCCCAGGCGCCGACCGAAAGCAGGCCGGCAAGGGCAAATCCCGTCAAGCCTCGACGCACAATCTTATCCAAGTCCATTTTTCCTCCCTTAGAATTTCGATCGCTTGCGCGATCCCAACTAGCTTACATGGATAGGAACCCCGGCCGGCGTAAAAAGTTGTGGGCTGTATCCGCGAAGATACATTTCATTCGTAGTACTTTAGTACTACGCGCCGTAGGGCATCGGCGGGGCCCTTTCGTCCATGGAAGGAGGCTTGCCAGCGCGACCGGCTGACAACACTGCCGCAGATTCGGAGGGATTGCTGAGATAAAGTCCTGCTACGAGTACAATTCAGAAGCTCAGCCGAACTCCAAACTGAGCGGCGAACGGCATACCCACAGTGGTGCCCGGGCCGAAGAAATCGCCCAAAGCCCCGGCGGCCACGCGAACGTCGTTCGGGCCGTTGATTGGCCGTGTTTGCGTGCAGCTTGGGTCCAGGCAGAAGGCCGTCGCGTTGGCACGATTGTTCACCGGGGTGGGCAGGCCAGCGATGTTACCGACAAAGTTGTTGCCCGGGTTCACGCGGTTGAACAGATTGAAGAACTCCACGAACGGCCGCAGGGCGAACCTCTCGCCGAAACGGAACTCTCGGCTCACGCGGAGGTCCACCTGATAGAACGGCACGCCGCGGAATTGATCGAGCGTCGTTGCCACGCCGTTGATCACCGCTCGGTCGTTGGAGTCAAGGCCGTCGCCGTTCAAATCCACGTTCGTGCTCAGGGTGAATGGCCGCGCGCTCTCAAACTGCGATAGCGTGGCCAGCTCGACCTTGCGCGGGAGTTGCAAGGTACCGGCGAGAACAAAGCGGTGGCGAACGTCCTCTCCCGACGGCCCATGGTCTCCGGGTCCGAACGGATTGCGGACGTCGCTGACGCCATTGACGTAATCGAACAGCTCGCCGACCGTGGCGCCCCAGGTGCTCGCCCCAGCCAGCGTGTAGTGCGCAGTCAACTCAAAGCGGCGGGAGAGGCGGTGTTGCACCAGGAAAGAGACACCGTCGTAGCGCGAACGGTTGTCGGAACGAAACAGCGAGATGTCCGGCAAAGCCGCAGGCAGCGTGACCCCACTGACGTACTGATAGCGCCGGTACTGGTGGACGCCTTGGTGATGCTCGTAGTGCACGTTGACGCGCCACGTGTTGCTGAACGCGCGCTCGAATCCGGCAGTGGCCTGCAATGCGTAAGGAGTGTGGTAATTCGCATCGATGATGGCGCCTTGGTCTGTCGGACCCAACAGACTGCCGCTAAACGGCTCGTTCACCGCCTGGAAAGCGTTCACCCAACCGTTCTGGGACAAGTCATTGAAGTACAGGCCAACCCCGGCGCGGATTACGGTCTTGTCAGAATCGCCAGGAGAATACGCGACGCCGAGGCGCGGGGCAAACGCCCCGCGGTAATCGTGCGGAACGCCCGGGGCGAGCGCAACACCGAGTTTGTTTAGGGTGATGACGGTAGGATTCTGATCCTGGAGCCGCCCAGAGGCGCGAAATAGCCCGAAGGTCGTGTCATAGCGCACCCCGTAGTTCAGCGTGAAATTTGGGCGGATGCGCCAGGAGTCCTGTGCGTACAGGCCGAGTCGGCGAATGCTTTGGGAGAAATTGCCATTGCTGGCTGGCGCAAAGGTCGCGTGATCACACGCGGTCTTGGACGGATCGCATCCTGTAATCGCGGAAAAGTCCGCCGTGCGGGTCAAATAGAAGCTCGGGTCTTGAGGGAACATATAAAGCGATTCCGCGTCACTCGCCAGCCGCCCTCTCAAGACAGGTTCGTGAATAAGATTGACGCCGAACTTGGGGGAATGCCTTCCCGCCGAGTGGACCACGTCGTAGTGGAACTGATACTTCTGCTGATCGCGTCGGACCGGAAAAGCGGTGATGGAGGTGACAAACTGATTGTCGCCAAACGTTTCGAAGCCGGAGGTGGTGTGAAAGTTGGCGCTAAAGGGAAAGGCCAACGCCAGGCCAAGGCGCGAGTTCCGGTCTTTGGTGTGATGAAATCCGCTGGCTTGGAAGGTGAACGATCCCAGCCAGTTGGCCTCGGGCTGATACTGCTGATTGATGAGAAAACTGAAATAGTTGGATCGCGTGAACGCCCCGGTGGAAGGCAGCGTCGCTTGCTGGACCAGATCGTTGTGCGTGTGGTTGCGGTCGAAGGCTCCGCGAAAGAACCACTGAGAGTGCGCCGACTGGTTCCAGTCGACTCGAGTCGCGAACAGCGCGTCCCGAAACGGGACTAAAACCGACGTTGGCACGTCAATCGAGCTGACGTTGGGAATCAACCCGTTTGCTGCGAGCTGCGCAAGAGCGCGAAATTCCACGAGGCTGTCATTGCTGTAAGCGACGCTGGCGTTCTCATGGATGTATTCAAATGAGGAAAAGAACCATAGTTTGTCCCTGTAAAGCGGTCCGCCCAGCGTGGCGATTCCATTTTCGCGCGAGAATGGCTGCTTGGGATTGGGCGCGGGATTGTCGAGCGTATTGCGCGCGTTAAGAGCGCGCTCACGGAAATAGGCAGCGAGGATACCGTGCCACTCATTCGTGCCTCGCTTTGTAGTGATAATGACCGAGCCGCCGTTCGTGCGCGAAGTGTCTGCATCGAACTGCGCGGTGCGGATGGTGAACTCCTGCATGGCATCGGGAGAGTAGTTCTGCAGGAATCCGCCGATGTAGTCGTCGTTGTTGTCTCCGCCGTCGACGGAGAGGTCCACATTCAGCCCCGAGCTGCCCGCAAACGCAACGGCCGTGGTGCGAGCCTTGGTCGGGTCGGAAGGCTCCACCGGCTGCGTCATCGGACTCAAATAAGCAATGTTGGCGAAACTCCGATGCGCGAGCGGAACCTCCGCCAGATCCTGCGCGAAGACTGTAACTTTCTGAACGCTGCTGGTGGTCTCGATGGGCTGCGAGGTGAGCGAAGGGGCCGTTTCTTGCACCTGGACAGCCTCTAGGACCCCTTGCGGCTTCAAAGTGATAGAAATACTGGGCGCGGAGCTGACGGCAACCGCGATGAGGGAACCGGCCTCGGCAAATCCGGGAGCCACCACCGTCACTCGGTATTGTCCGGGTGCGAGGAGCTCGAAGCGGAAGTCTCCCAGCGCATCGGTAGTCGTCGAACGCCGGAACGCCGATTCCAGCCGCTCGATCGACACCTTGGCGCCGGCAACGCGCGCGCCGCTAGCATCCAGCACCGTTCCGACCAAGGCACCCCCTGGGCTCTGCGCGACCGCAGCAATCCCCCAAAGCAGCAAAGCATACAAAAGACGGCGGACCATCACCGCAGATCGACCCGCCTTTCGTGACGCCATGCATGCCTCCAGGGGACTTTCAGAATTATCTCAGACCCGTCAAGCTCTCTTTGAGAAAGGAGACCGCACACAAATAGGGCGGGGAGATCACTGGTCTGCCCATCCCACCTCGAAAAATCGTATATAACAGTATTGCTTTTGCGGACAGAATTAGCCTAGACTGCATAACGAGGGCACCAAGCTAATGATGCAAGCAAACTTAGTCAAGCCTCGCGAAGCCGCCCAAGTCCTCGGCATCAGCTATCCCACGATCAAGCAGTGGATCTACAAGCGCAAGCTGCGCACGGTGAAAACCGCCGGTGGCCACCACCGTGTCCCTCAGTCCGAGATCGACCGCTTTTTGCATCGCATCCCCAACCGGTTGGACGTCGCCGAACGCCGCCGCAATTTCCGCCGCATCAGCGGGCGCAATCAACTCGTCGGGCGCGTTCTGGACATCAAGACGAGCGGGCTGCTTGCCCAGGTGACACTCTCCATCTGCGAGCAGCGCATCACGGCCATCGTGACCGCCGATGCCATCCGTGAAATGCGCCTCCAGAAAGGCCAGGTGGCGGCCGCGCTGATCAAGTCCACCGAAGTGATGATCCTGCGCGTTTGAGGATTTCTCAGGTGAACGTGGTGAAGCAAAGCTTTCTTGCGGCCCTGTTGCTGGCGTTTCTCGCGCAACCGGCGATGGCCGAGGAGATGTTGGTGGCGGCCGCTTCGGATCTGAGTTTTGTACTTCCGGAGCTGGCTGCCCGCTTCGAGAAAGAAACCGGGCACACACTGAAGCTGTCATTCGGCTCCTCCGGAAATCTTTTTTCTCAGATTGAGAATGGCGCGCCGTTTGACCTGTTTTTTTCCGCCGACCTGGATTATCCACGCCGGCTCGAAGTCGGCGGCCGGGTTGAGCCGGGCACGTTCTGCCCGTTTGCCAAAGGGTGGATTGTGCTCTGGGTTTCCAACGGCTCGGGCCTGGACCTAGGCCGGGGACTTCGGGTCTTGCTCGACCCCGCGGTTCGCAAGATCGCCATCGCCAACCCGCGCCATGCTCCTTATGGGCGAGCAGCAGTGGCCGCCTTGCAGCACGAGAAGATTTATGAAAGTGTTGAGCACAAGCTGGTCTTCGGAGAAAACATTTCGCAGGCGGCTCAGTTTGTAGAGTCCGGCAACGCGGACGTCGGCATCCTCGCGCTTTCTCTGGCCGTCGCGCCAGCCATGAAAAGCAAAGGTCGCTACTTCCAGATCCCGCAGAATGCCCACCCACCGATTGAGCAAGCCGCGGTCATCCTGATGTCTTCGCACAGGAAGCAGGCGGCGCTGCAGTTTCTGCGGTTCCTGAAGAAACCGGAGACCATTTCGCTACTGCAGGAATATGGGTTCAGCGTCGCGGAGAGCCGCAAATGAACTGGCAAGACCTTGCCCTGACGGCTAAGCTTGCAGGGATCGTCTGCGCCATGCTTCTACTCATCGGGATGCCGGTAGCCTATTGGGTTGCCTACTCGCGCTGGCGCTGGAAGTTTCTGGTGGAATCCGTGGTGGCTCTGCCGCTGGTGCTTCCGCCCACCGTGCTGGGGTTCTACATTTTGGTAGCGATCGGATCGCGCAGTCCGCTGGGCCGGCTCTACGAAACCTGGTTTGGGCACAGCCTGGCGTTCACATTCGAGGGTCTGGTGGTCGCCTCGGCCCTCTACAGCCTCCCATTTGCCGTGCAGCCGATGGCCGCCGCGTTCGCGCAAGTGGACCGGAGATTGCTCGACGCGTCTTCGATCCTTGGCGCGTCGCGAATGCACACATTTCTCCGCATAATTCTGCCGCTTTCGATCCCGGGCGTGATTACAGCCGCGGTTCTGAGTTTCGCGCACACTGTGGGTGAGTTCGGTGTCGTCTTAATGGTCGGGGGAAACATCCCTGGCGCCACGCGCACGGTATCGATCGCGATCTATGATGATGTGCAGGGACTGCGCTATCTTCAGGCCAATCAAACAGCGCTAGCGCTGCTGCTGTTTTCCTTCCTGGCGCTCTCGATTTTATACGGGGTCAACCGGCGCGCTTGGACAGCCTGGCCGCCAAGATAAGCGCGGAGAGGGAGCTTGCAGACACAGTGCTGTGAATGCCGTGTCAAGCATCGAAACCATTTCCGCGGACGGCGCCAGCCTCTCCGTCGCAGTGCAGAAGAAATTCTCCGCGGGCGGCGCACCCGGCTTTTCGCTTGCGGCGGAGTTTTCGGTGCCCTCGGGGATAACCATCCTGTTTGGCCCCTCCGGGGCGGGCAAGACCACACTGCTCGAGTGCATCGCCGGCCTGGCGCGTCCTGATAACGGGCGGATTTCGGCTGGCGATCGCGTGCTGTTTGATTCGGAACGAAGAATTGACCTCCCTGTTTCCCAGCGCTCGATCGCGTACGTATTTCAGACCCTGGCGCTGTTCCCGCACCTTAGCGTCGCGCAAAACGTCCAGTACGGATTGGCACGCCTCCCCGCTGCCGAGAAGCGCCTGCGGGCGCGCCAGATTCTGGAATCATTTCGCATCGAGCATCTCGCCGGCCGCAAGCCCGACGCCGTCTCCGGCGGCGAACGCCAGCGGGCGGCGTTGGCGCGTTCGCTGGTGACGCAGCCGTGTCTGCTGCTGCTGGATGAGCCGCTTGCAGCGCTCGACAGCGCGACGAGATCCAAGATCATCGCCGACCTGCGGGTCTGGAATGCGACCCACCGCATTCCGGTCCTCTACGTCACGCACAGCCGCGAGGAGGTTTTCGCCTTGGGTGAGCGCGTGATCGCCCTCGAACAGGGCCGCATTCTGGCGCAGGGCACGCCCCAGCAGGTGCTCGAAGCCCCGCGTCACGAGAGCATCGCCCAACTGGCGGGATTCGAGAACATTTTTGACGCCGTCGTCACCACGCTCCGGCCAGAGCAAGGCACGATGCGCTGCTGCCTCCAAGATACACAGCAGAAAGGCAACGTCGAACTTGAAGTGCCGCTCGCGCGGGTCACGCCAGGCGCAAAGGTGAGAATTGCGGTGCGCGCCGGCGACATCCTTCTGGCCACTGAGTTTCCACGCGCGTTGAGCGCGCGCAACGTTTTGCGGGGCAGGCTGCTCACGCTTGCGCGACACGGAGTGACCGTGATTGCGGGCGTCGATTGCGGCGCGCAGATCGAGGCGCACCTGACCCCGGGTGCCTGCGACGCGCTACATCTCCAGGTCGGGCAGGAGCTCTGGCTGATCCTCAAGACCTATTCCTGCCACCTCGTTGCTGGCTAGCAAGCAGGTCTCGAACTCATTGCGGGCTACTTCGCTTGAGCCTTGTGGATCGCGTCAAGGATGCCGTTGATGAAGGGCGCCGCCTCCGCAGAAGAGAATTTCTTGGCGAGCTCGACAGCCTCGTTGATGACCACCTTGGGCGGCGTCTCCCCGTCACGCAGCTCATACACAGCCAGTCGCAGAATTGCGTGGTCAATTGCCGCCATCCGCTCCACGCGCCAGTTCTCCGCGTGCTTGCCCACGAGCTCATCGAGCGCCGCCGCCTGGGCAACCACGCCTTCAAAAAGCTGATTGGCAAACGCTCGGGTGTTTTTCTCCGCCCGGGCGCTTTTCCAAAAGCCGGACTCAATGGCGCCGGGTTCCTGCCGGCCCATCTCCCATTGAAAAAGCATCTGGAGGGCGTATTCGCGTGCTTTGCGACGCAGCGCCATGCTACCCGCGCTTCCGGGCGGGCCGGGGGTTCCGGAGCGGGAGGGGCGCCTCTCTTTCGGCGGGATTGGCAGAGGCCAGCTTCCGCGCGAGATTGGCCATTTCGAGCGCGGTGAGCCCAGCCTCAAGTCCTTTGTTGCCGCTCTTCAGGCCCGCGCGGTCGATAGCTTGCTCGAGCGTATCGCACGTCAGCACGCAGAAGATTATGGGCACGCCGGTGTCCATCTGCGCCAGTTGAACGCCGCGCGCCACCTCCGAGGAGATGTATTCAAAGTGTGAGGTTTCGCCGCGCAGAATGCAGCCGATGGCGATGAGCGCATCATACTTGCCCGAGCTGCCCATTTTCTTGGCCGCGATGGGGATTTCAAACGAGCCTGGCACGCGCACAACGTCAATCTGCTTCCCCTCCGCCCCACCGCGCTCAAGCGCGTCGAGCGCTCCAGCCAGTAGCCGCTCCGTGATGAAGCTGTTGAACCGGCTGACGACGATGCCGAAGCGCAACCCGGCTCCGCTGAACTCCCCGCGGATTTCGTTGTGCTGCATCTTTGCGCTCATCAGCGCTCCTCGCGGCCGTAGCGTTGCCCTTGCGCCCTGCGGGGTGCCGGCACCGGGCCTGCGGTTACGCCCTCGTCTCCTTCACCAATGTAGAGGCGCGGCATCCCGGCGTAAGCTCGGGCGGGTGCCGTGCTCCACTATTTCCCCTTAAACTGAGCCGGGCGCTTCTCGAGAAACGCACGAGTACCCTCGCGCATATCTTCGGTGGCGCAGCAAAGGCCGAACAGCGTCGCTTCCAGGAACAGCCCTTCTTCCTGCGACATCTCCATACCGTGCTCGATGGCCTCCATTGCGTACTTCACTGCGAGGGGGGCGTTGGCGATGATCTTTTTGGCCAGCGCTTCGGCGGCGGGCATCAACTCCGCCGGCTCGTGAATATGGTTCACCAGGCCGATGCGCAGAGCTTCTTCGGCCGAGATCATCTCGCCAGTCAGGCAAAGCTCGTGCGCGACTCCCTTGCCGCACAGCCGCGCCAGGCGCTGCGAGCCGCCGTAACCCGGGATGATGCCGAGCCTCACTTCCGGCTGGCCGAGCTTCGCCGTCTTGCTGGCCAAGCGAATCGTGCAGGCCAACGCCAGCTCGCAGCCTCCGCCGAGCGCGAAGCCGTTGATCGCGGCAAGGGAAGGTTTTCCGAGCGTCTCGAGCTGGTGCAAGACGCCCTGGCCAAAGATGGAAAACTCCTTGCCGTCTACTGCGTTGCGCTGGGCGAGCTCGTTGATGTCCGCACCGGCGACAAAGGCCTTCTCTCCCGCACCGGTCAGGATCAGCACGCGCACTTCGGCATCCTCGCGGGCCTGGGACAGTAGGTGGCCCAACTCCTCCATCGTTTTGCGGTTGAGCGCGTTCAGCACCTTTGGCCGGTTGAAGGTGATGTAGCCAATTTTATCTTTCTTCTCGTATAGAAGGTTTTCGTAAGCCATTCTAGGAGCGCTCCATTGTCAGGTGTGCAGGGTCAGGGGCCGGTTTTCAGTTCAAAGTTTCCAGAGTCCCATTTGTCCGTGGTTTGCCCTTTTGCCTTTCGACTCTCAACTCTTACGTCAGTTCCATTGGCCTAGGATTCTGCGGGTCCGTGTAATCGTAAAATCCGCGTCCCGCCTTGCGGCCGTGCCAGCCGGCCAGAACCATCCGCTTCAGGAGCGGCGGCGGCGCAAAGCGGCGCTCCTTGAACTCGTCAAACATGACGTTGGCGATGTAGCAGGTGGTGTCGAGACCCACGAAATCGAGCAAGGTCAGGGGGCCCATGGGGTGGCCGCAGCCCAGCTTCATCGATTTGTCGATGTCTTCGATCGAGGCGACGCCCTCTTCGAGCGCGCGGATGGCGTCCAGCATGTACGGCACCAACAGGCGGTTGACGATGAAGCCTGTTCGGTCGCTGGTGCGCACCGGCGTCTTGCCCAACCGTTCTGCAAATGCCACGACTTCCTCGAAAATGTTGGGGTCGGTTGAAATTGTGCGGATCACCTCGACCAGCTTCATTACCGGCACGGGATTGAAAAAGTGCAGGCCGAGGAAGCGGTTGGGGCGCTGGGTGGCGGTGGCCATGTCGGTGATGGAAATCGAAGAGGTATTGCTGGCGAAGATGGTCTTCTGGGGGCAGATTTTATCCAGCGTGGCGAAGAGCTCTTTCTTCGCAGGCAACTGCTCGATGACGGCTTCGATCACCAGGTCAGAGTCGCGCAGCTCGTCAAGGCTGGTGGTGCCGCGCAGGCGAACCCGCGTCTGTTCGCGCTGCGCTTCGCTGAGCGAGCCTTTCTCAACCAGCCGCTGCAAGTTCTTTTCGATGCTCTTGAGGCCCTTCTCTATCAATTCGGCTGAGACCTCGCGCACCACAACCTGGCAGCCGGCCTGCGCCACCACCTGGGCGATGCCCGAGCCCATCAGCCCACAGCCCACCACACCCACTCGCTCAATCGGCATAGCCAGCCCCCTAAAGGACAACGAATGTAATCTATTTCGGAGAGTTAGGCTACGACATCGCCTCGACAATCATGGCGATGCCCTGCCCGCCGCCGATGCAGGCTGTGGCCAGCCCGTAGCGCAGGCCACGGCGGCGGAGCTCGTAGAGGAGCGTCAGCACAAGGCGGGTTCCAGTGGCGCCCAGAGGATGGCCGAGGGCGATTGCGCCGCCGTTGACGTTGGTTTTCTCGCGATCGAGCCCCAGCGCCTTCTCCACCGTCAGATATTGCGGCGCGAATGCTTCGTTCACTTCGATCCGGTCGATCTGCTCGAGCCTGAGGCCCGCGCGCTCGAGCGCTTTTTTCGTGGCCGGAACCGGCCCAATGCCCATCATGCGCGGTTCGACACCGACGGAGGCCCAGGAGACAATGCGCCCCATCGGTTTCAAGCCGCGCTCCTGGGCGGCTTTGGCATGCGTCACAACCACCGCCGCCGCTCCGTCCACAATCCCGCTCGCATTTCCGGCAGTGACGATGCCTTCCTGCCGAAACGCCGGCGGAAGTTTCTCCAGCACCTCCAGCGTCGTTTCCGGGCGGCGATGGTCGTCTTCTGCGACTTGCTTCGTCTTGTGGCCCTGCTTCACTTCCACCGGAACGATTTCTTCTTTCAGGCGGCAAGCGCTGTAGGCGGCTTCGGCCGCCCGCTGGCTGCGCAGGGCATATTCGTCGCAGGCCCGGCGCGAGATGCCGTATTCGGCGGCAAGGTTTTCGGCCGATTCGGCCATGCTGCAGCCGCAATAGGTGTCCACCAGCGCGGTCATCAGGGAGTCTTCCAGTTTGCCTTCGCCCAGGCGGAACCCAGTGCGCGCGCCGCGGATCACGTGCGGCGCCTGAGTCATATTCTCCATACCCCCAGCGAGTACCATCCCGGCCTCGCCCAGCAGAATGAGGTGCGCCGCCTGAACGATGGCTTCGATCCCCGAGCCGCAGAGGCGGTTGACGGTCACGGCCGGGGTCTCAGTCTTCAAGCCGGCCTTGAGCCCCACGTGTCGCGCGCCATAGATGGCGTCGCTGCTGGTCTGTATCACGTTGCCGAAGACCGCATGGTCAAACTCAGCGGGGTCGGTCCCTGCCCGGCGAATCGCTTCGCGCGCGGCGCAGGCACCTAGCTCAATCGCCGAGGTGTTCTGAAACAAGCCCGCGTAGCGCGCCATTGGGCTGCGTGCCCCGGCTAGAATCACCACCTCAGTTGGGAACATGTCGTTTCTCAGCTCCGGGAATCTCAGGCGATACGATCGTGTCACCGCCCATTTTCCGCGCATCTTCCAGCCCGAATTCCGCGCGGTTGATCAAGTCCGTAACGATGTCTTCGCTGTCGTAGTCAGGTCGCGCGATCGCCTCCGCGACACCCGCGCTCAGCGTAAGCTGCGCCCCGTCCCACGGCGGGCGCACGCCGACCGCAACCTTGCGGAGTTTTTCCGCCAGGCTGCGCGCGCCCGCCAGGGTCGTATCCGGCAGGATGAAGGCAAGCGACCAGGCATTGTATTTTACTGCCAGATCGTTCTGCCGGACGACAGGCTGAAGGACCCGCGCCAGTTGCTCCATGTGATTCTCTACCTGGGCTTCGCCTTGCTGGTGGATCAGCTCGGAGCCGCGGTCAATCTGGAGCAGCGCCACAGCCAGCGGCGTGCCCTGCGACTTGGCGCGTTGGGTTTCCCCGAGCAGGCAATCGGTGTAAGAACTTCGCGCCAGCAGACCGGTCTTTTCGTCCGCCACCGCGAGGGTACGGACCAGCGTGCGCAACCGGGTGTGGTGAAGGCTCAGCAGCATCTGGTCACCGACTGCTTGCAGGAAATATGTCTCATTCGGTTTCCACTTGTGCGGCGCGGCGCAGCCCGCCACGAGCATGCCTGCCGGCGCCTGCGTTTCCTTATCGGTGAGCGGCACACCGAGCGCGGTTTCCAGACCCATCTCGCGCAACACGGGCGCAGCCGCCGCCTCCAGCGGCAAACCTCCCAGCGAGTCCGGGGCGGCTCGCTCGAGGTGCCCCAGCAGCCGCACAATCAAGCTGCCGGCTGAGGCTTCGACGCCCGGCGCGCAGAACTCCGCGGCCATCTGTGGCGGCTGTCCTGGTGCACCCACCACCGCCAGGCAGCGCATCACGCGCAGGTAAGTGCCGACTTCGTTCACCGCGACCGAAAGCATGGCGCGCGGCGTAGCCTGCCGGTAAACGGTTTGATTGATTTCGGAAATTTTCGAGAGATCGCGAAGGGTCTCCACACTGTACGTGCCGGTCTTCCCAGTGATGCCCCCGGACGAGCTCGAAGCCCGCGCGGCTTCTGCCCGAATCTTCGAGCCCGCCGGCGACCAGTGGGCCATCTGGTAAAGGTTGCGAAGCCGTTCGTTGTGTTCCTCCTCGCCGGGGAACATCTCGGCGATCTTCTGCAGCCGCTCGATCGCTTTGGGATGGAGCGAGTACTGAAGGAAGATTTCTGCCTGCACCAGCAAGTCTTCCAGAGCATGCTCCGCGCGCCCTTCCTCGATGAACCTGTCGTCGTCGGTAGCCTCCTCACTCAGCGAGCGGCCGATAGTGGGCGCCGCAGGTCCTTGCGATGCAGCCTGCACCAATCGCGAGGCCACACCGCGCAGGTAGGCTGGATCGACGCGGCCCTCCAGCTTCTCCAGCCGCTGCTGGTTGCGGAAGTCGTATGGGTCGACATCCACCATGCGCTCGAGCGTTTCGCACGCGGCACTTGGATTGCCGGCTTCGAGATGAAGGTCGAACAATCGGATCAGTACATCGAAATATTTCGCCTCGCGGTTCAGTTCGTTGTAGAGAGCGCCCCAGAACTCGAACAGCCGCAGCGAGGAGGGGTTCGCTTCGGCCAGGCGATCGAGCTGTGCGGCGAACTCGCTTTCGCGGCGGGAGTCCAGCATACGCTTTTTGACGCAGGCAAGGATCTGGATGGCTTGGTCATCCTGTCTTGCTTTCAGGCAGCGGTCCACGAGATCAAAGAGCTTTTCATAGCTGCCTACCTTCTCCTTGTAGAACTGTTCGAGCACTCCGCGCGCGCGCACTAACTGGCCAGCGCGCATCAGGGCTTCACCGAAAGTCTCGAGGTACGTTGAATCACTCTCGCTAGTCGAGAAACGTTCGAGCAACTTGAGCGCGGCGGCATCCCCCAACGCTGTGCCCTGTCGGAGTCGCGCCTGGGCATAGACCAGCGCCACGCCGCGCTCGGTCGGCGCCAACTGGTGGGCGCGGGCGAAAAGCTCCAGCGCGCGATCAAGCTCGCCGGCAGCAAGGGCCAGTTGCCCGGCGCGCAGGAAGCCGCGCGCCGCAATCAGCGGCTTGCCCTGGCGCTCGGCAAGTTCGCCCTGCGCGAAGTGGCGCGCGCCGTTGTTTGGGTCGAGCTGTGCGAGGCGTTCCTGGCAGGCCAGCGCTGCGTCGCCTCTGCCCTGCGCGATAAACTGCTCGCTCGCAAGCTGGTACTGCTCGATGGCCTCTTCGGGCCTGTTCTGCTTCTGCAGCAGCAGCGCATAGCGGGCCACGCGCTCCGGCGGTTGTGGAACCAGCTTCAGGAAACGGGTGTAGAGCGCGATCGCCTTGAGGTCATCGCGCGGGTCAGTCAGCCGGTCGAACAACTTACCGTAGTGGGTCGCGGCCCGCTCGGGTTGGTCCAGGCGCGCGTAGAGGTCCCCCAGTGCTTGCATCGCTTCCTGATGGGTGGGAGCCGCCTCGAGCACCGCCTGGTAAGCTTCGATGGCGTCCTCGACCCGATTCTTCTCGAGGCAGCGCTTGGCACGTTCCAGATGCTTGGTGACGTCAGGGGTCATGAACGCAGTTGCAACGCCAAAGAGTCAGGTCGCGCTGACTGAGCGAGCCGCAACCTCACAGAATAAAACTATATAACGTTCGGCGAAATGGCGCCCAAACAGTTGTGCCGCGCTTGCCGAACCAGCAAAGTGTCGCGCGAAAAGCGCCGTCACAGGATTTCCAGATTGGGCCGCGGCCGCCGCGGCGGCGCTGGCCGAGCGGACGGATTTATGGCACACTGATTTGTTTAGAGGAGTGCGAAAATCCAAACAGGGTGAGACGCATCACCGGGAATCACGCCCCCATTCGCCGATCGCCCTCAGGTGTTCGCTGACCGATGGACCCTCAGTTCGTCCGCAACTTCTGCATCATCGCGCACATCGACCACGGCAAGTCCACCCTGGCCGATCGCCTGCTCGAGCTCACCGGCGCGCTCAGCCAGCGCGAGATGACCGCGCAGGTGCTCGATTCGATGGATCTCGAGCGCGAGCGCGGGATCACCATCAAGGCCAAAAGCATCCGCATGCATTACACCGCGCGCGACGGTCAAACCTACCGCCTGAACCTGATCGATACGCCCGGCCATGTGGACTTCTCCTACGAGGTTTCGCGCGCGCTCTCCGCTTGCGAAGGAGCCCTACTCGTGGTGGATGCGAGCCAGGGGGTCGAGGCGCAGACGGTTGCCAACGCCTTTCTCGCCGGCCAACACAATCTCGCCATCATCCCGGTGATTAACAAGATTGACCTGCCTGCCGCACAGCCCGAACAAGTCAAGGAACAGATCGAAAATGTGCTGGCTATCCCTGCCGGCGACGCGCTTGCGATCAGCGCCAAGAGCGGCCTGGGCGTTGAGGAGGTGCTCGAGGCCATAGTGCGGCGCGTGCCGCCGGCGCGCGGCTCCGCTGAAGCGCCGCTGCGCGCGCTCATCTTCGACTCGTGGTTCGACTCCTACCGGGGCGCGGTGGTGCTGGTGCGCGTGATGGAAGGCCGCATCACGCGGCACACGCGTATTCGCCTCTGCTCGAACAACGAAATTTACGAAGTCGAAGAGCTGGGCACGCTCACTCCCAAACCGGTAGTGCTTGACGAGTTGGCCGCAGGTGACGTCGGCTTCGTCATTGCCAACATTAAGCGGGTCGCCGACGCCCGCGTGGGCGATACCATTGTTGAAGCCGAGCGCCCTGCTCCGCCGCTGCCCGGCTTCGAGGCTATCAAGCCGATGGTCTTCGCCGGACTCTATCCGGTGCTCGCCGACGAATACGAGCCGCTCCGGGACGCTCTCGGCAAGCTCCAGCTCAACGACGCGGCGTTCTTCTACGAGCCGGAAAACTCCGTTGCCCTGGGCTTCGGCTTCCGCTGCGGCTTCCTGGGCCTGCTGCACATGGAAATCGTGCAGGAGCGGCTGGAGCGTGAGTTTGGGCTGAACCTGATCACTACCGCGCCCAGCGTGCGCTACCGCATCACGACCACCACCGGCGAGTCGATTGAGGTGGACAGCCCGACGAAGTTTCCGCCCCCCAGCACGATGCAGGAGATCGCGGAGCCGGTTATCACCGCGATGATCATCACCTCGGAGGATTCCGTCGGCGCGATCCTTCAGCTCTGCGAGGAAAAGCGCGGCGTGCAGAAAAACTTCGAGTATCTCTCCCCGCAGCGCGTCATGCTCACCTACGAGTTGCCGCTCAATGAGATCGTGCTCGACTTTTACGACCGGCTGAAGAGCGTCTCGCGCGGCTACGCTTCTCTCGACTATCATCTGTCTGGCTACAAGGAGGCCGACCTAGTTAAGCTGGACGTGCTAGTCGGGGGCGAACCGGTGGACGCACTGGCGCTGGTCTGCCACCGCGAGCACGCGTACGAGCGCGGCCGCGAGCTGGTGTCGCGCCTGCGGAAGCTCATCCCGAGGCAGATGTTCGAGGTGCCCATCCAGGCCGCTATCGGAAGCCGCGTCATCGCGCGCGAAACCGTCGCTGCGATGCGCAAAAATGTGCTCGCGAAATGCTACGGCGGAGACATCACCCGCAAGCGCAAGCTGCTCGAGAAGCAAAAAGAGGGCAAAAAGCGCATGAAGCGCGTGGGAAGAGTTGATATCCCACAAGAAGCGTTCTTGGCTGTCCTCAAGGTCTCCGGCAGCACCGAGTAGCGCTACCCTCCCGCCGCCGGCTGGGTGAGCAGCAGAAATGAAACGCCGGCTAGAAGCCGGCGCTACAGAACGAACCGTGTTGGGTGCCTCATCTGCGTCGCAGGTGGGGGTGAGATGCCTCTTCTTTCCCTTCGTCTTCACTTCTACTTCCCTGCCTCCTTCTTCTTCACCTCGGCGGCCAGGCGGCCCCGGGCGAGCTGCACGGCGACCTCATCGCCAATGGCCACCTGTTCGGTGGCGCGCACAACATTGCCCGCAGCGTCGTAACAGATCGCGTAGCCGCGCTCGAGCAAGCGCAGCGGGCTGCGCTCATCGAGTTGCAGCATCAGCCGCTCCAGGCGCTGGCGTTTGGCCGCCAGGAACCGCTCGAGGCGCACCCGCAAGTCGCCCGAGCGCTGCTCGAGCCGCAAACGCAGCCCCGCAATTCGGGCGCGAAAATCAAACACCGCGATGCGCGTCTGCGCGATGCTGAAGCGCCGCCGCACCAGCTCGAGGCGCGTCCGCAGCGCCACAGCCAACCGCCCGGTGAGTTCATCCAACTGCTGGCGGTACTGCCGCAGCATCTCCTCTAGCCTCTGGAAACCGCGGTGCGCGGCGAGCTCCTGCAGGCGATGGCGCGCCTCGAGCAAAAGGTACTGCATCCGCTTCGACATTTCTTGTTGGAGCCGAAGGATGTGCTGGTCAAACTCTCGCCGCGTTTGGACAACGATCTCCGCCGCGGCCGAAGGAGTCGAGGCGCGCACATCAGCAACAAAGTCTGCAATGGTGAAATCGGTTTCGTGGCCCACGCCGGAAATGATGGGAATCGTTGACGCGCTGATCCCCCGCGCCAATGTCTCTTCGTTGAAGGCCCAGAGGTCTTCGAGCGAGCCGCCCCCGCGCGCCAGGATCATCACATCCACGAGTTGCTTGCGGTTGAAGTATCGAATGGCCTCCACGATTTCCGCCGCGGCGCCTTCGCCTTGCACGCGAACGGGATAGAGAATCAGGTGGACGTTGGGAAAGCGTCGCCGGAGGATGCGCACCACGTCGCGCACCGCCGCGCCGCGCGGCGAGGTCAGCAGGCCGATGCGTCTCGGCAGGACCGGCAGCGGCTTCTTGCGCGCCGGCTCGAACAGCCCCTCAGCTTCCAGGCGCTTCTTCAATTGCTCGAACGCGAGTTGCAACGCGCCCAAGCCGACTGGCTCGAGATATTCGACGTAAATCTGGTATTCGCCGCGCGGCTCATAGACGCCTACCGAGCCGCGCACGGTCACGTGCAGTCCGTCCTCGGGACGGAACTTCAGCAGGCGCACTTGGTTACGGAAGCAGACGCAACGCGCCTGGGCCCGCGGGTCCTTGAGGGTGAAATAGAGATGCCCCGACTGGGCCGCGTGGCAGTTCGAGATCTCGCCTTCCACCCAAATGTCAGTGAATTCCGAGGCGAGCAGGTCGCGGATTCGCTCGGTCAGCTCAGTGACGGACCAGACCTTGCGCTCGGGTGCCAGATTGAGCTGGAATTGCGTCACGGTCTTTTTTGAACCTCACAACCCCCGGTACGATGGGGCCCTCTGACAAAATCTCTTCTGGTCCGGCGTCTCGCGGGCTGTTGCGCCTCGCGCCGCCCCATTTTCTCTGTTATTCCGAGGCCCGACGTTTTCTGTCGGGCCGAGGAATCTCTCTGATAGATCTAGCCTCTATTTGCCCGCCAGTTACTCGGCCGAATCACTCCCCGAGAAAGCTTAAGGGCCCCCCACCACCCTACTTTTCCGTAACTGTTCATTCCACGAGGTTTTAAGTCCAATGAATTTGCAACTGTTGATCCCAGGGGACTTGCGCGACAATTTTTCGCAACTGCACATTCCAAAGGGCTTGCGACCATCTGCCACGGGCCAGACCACCAGCCTGCAAAATTGGGCTGAGGTTCGAAAGCGCGGGCCTGGATATCTCACAAGTTCCCTCGTCGTAGCTGCCAAAGAGAATAGCCCCTCAGAGGCCGAACCAGTTGCGCTTTTTGCGCGTTTTTTCGTGTGCGACTTGAGCGGTGGGCCCCTGCGAGGCTCACCGGCGAAACAGCGAAAACAAGCCACAAAAGCAAAGTCAAGCCGGCGCTCAGCGCGCCCTCGACTCGCAGTGAACATTCCCAGTAACGGTGGCTCCGTTTCAGAAAGATAGCGCTTGCGGTCTAGCGACGAAAGATGGAAATCACCCAAAAAATGAAAGTGAGAGCTGCGCTCAACAAGATGCAGGTGACGATGGGAAAATAGAAGCTGGTGTGCCGGCCCTGATAAACGATGTCACCCGGCAGCCGGCCCAAACGAAATGGCAGTTTTCCGCCTACAAGCAGTACCACCCCCGCCGCTGCCAACACTAAGCCGAGAACCAGAAGCAGCTTGCCGATCTCGCGTATCGGGTCCATCGCGTCGGACAATTCTAATCACTACTGGGTCCTGAGGCAAACCCGCAAGCAACACCAGGCCGACACCGAACGGCACCGGCCCTGGACCCGACAGAATGCGCGGCGTCTTCGCGGCGCGGTCTCTGATCTGGCTGACAGTGACCTCGGACAGGGTGAATGCGAACTCGATGGAGATCGAGTCGATTCGTCCATCGGGGCTAATGCTGCGCTTGATGAGCATCTGGGCCGCTGAGGGTTCACCGTTGGGACGTTGAACCTCACCGGAGCCTTCTGCCTGCACTGCGGCACGTTCCTCAGCGAGCTCGCGCTCGGTTTGCGGATCGCCCGCGCCGGTCTTGGCTTGGTAGTCCTGGACGGCAAGCACATGCTTGCAGCGCCAAGTCGGGTCCTGAGGAGCATGGCCCTGGAAGTCGGGACACGCGCACTGAAGCTCGGTGCCTTCCTCTGCCGCCGTGATAACAAAAACGTCTCGTTCTGCTCTTTCCTTGCGAGAGACAAACTGTTCCTGGGTCATTGCTATCTCCTTTTCACTTTTCAAGGTGCTGGATTCGGCTCAGAAGGTCTTCACCCACGCAACCGCTTCCGCCTTCCCGGGGGGCTCAGAACTTTTTTCGCAGCAACTCCTGCCTGTCCACTGTCAGATCGGCCACCAGATGCTTCAGCCGGCGATTCTCGTCCTTATAGACCCTGATGCCTTGAAAATCTCGCCCGAAGGGCGAAACATCTGTGTCTAACAAAAAACGGCGACTCTCCATTTTCCCGCTGAACCAGGACACTCCCGCCTCGCCTTCCTTCAAAATCCCGATGATCTGCTCCTCGGTGAAATGACTCTTCCCCATCCAACCTCTCCTTTCGCTGCTAAGATAGGCCGCCAGCCAAGCCCTAGGAGCAGTCATCGGAACTGTCTCTGAGAAAGTTCTGTCGAAGTTTGAAAATGAAGCGAGCCTCACGTCTCTTGCTTTGGTCTGCTCCCCGAAACCTCGTTCAGTTGAAATGTGACTCTGGCATACGAGGGAACGGATCCAGGCCCGAGAGCATACCTAGGAGATTCATCTTGACTCTAGCCTACCGTCTAAACAGGGTTGTTATCGTCTCATATCTTCGCACATATTTCGGGGTCATCGTTTTAAAGACTAGGATATATGCGAACACATTAGCTGGAAACCAGAAGAGTGCTGCTGCGAATAGTAGTGTTATGCCCCCGAAACCTAGGGCTGCGGGGATAGCGACCGACAGTACTAAGCCGAGAGTCAACCAGGGAATGCGCTGCCACCAAATAGGACCAATCGGCTCGCTGCAGAACGGGCAGGTGAGGTATGGGCGTCTAGACTCAAGGCCCTTAGGCTTAAGGTCTGCCAGGCAGTTAGGACAGGCCCCCCATGTGCTTCTGTATTTGCGCCTTGCGAACTTTTTCATAATCACTTACTGCATGCTGTTGCAAACATCCTGTATTGTATCTCGCACCTTGCCATAGTACTTCATCACAGAGCGACTAACCGGAAATCCGCTCGACGCCTGTCGGTAGAGCCAGTTAAGCGCCGGAAGCCAGTAGGGGGCAGACGCCTGATAGATCGTTCCGGCCACGCCTGCCGCTTCTCCACCTGCCAAACTTCCGCCGATTGCTCCGCCGCTGGCTGACCCAATATAGAACGCTGCAGGGGTGCAAGGATTCGCGAGAGACTGTATTCCCTTTCTATTAAGTTCTGAGAACACTCCTTGGGCGTAATCACTAAGCGGTACATCATCTTGCCACCGCCCAGTGGTCGGATTCCAATACTTGCACCTGCCGTCGGTGTCGCATATTTTCTCTCCTCTGTAATCACCGAGGATGTTGCCCCCTGCGTCCTTATGCCAATCTTGGATGATCAATTTTGAAGGATCAGGCGGACCAAAAACAAGCGTCGTCCAGTCGATACCAGACGAAGTGAGCCACGGAGGTAGTCCCCAAGGGAACTGTTCGCCCCAAATGCTTCCGCAGAAGCCAGGTCCTCCGCAAATTCCGCTGCCAATACCATTCGGGTTCCAGAGAAAGCCACCCAACGGAAAGCCGCCGAAATTAAATGCAAATGGCCAATCTCCGAAGGCATACATTCCGTTTGGGTCGGTCAACGTGAGCGGCCTGTTGCCAACGTAGGCGTAGCGATTCAACGTTTGGGGATCTGGGAAAGTAACAGCGCCGAGGCCGCCGGGGTCGGGGGAGGGCCAGCGGCCCTGGGTGCTATATTCTCGGGCCGGGAAATCATATAGGCCGGTCAGTCCCCCTCCCACCGTGTCTTGATTCTGGCCTGTGAAAGACAGGTCCGTGGTGCCGGACTGGGCGTAGGGCTCCCCAAGAGGAGCATAAGCCACGTCGAAATACATCCCGCGGCCCGACGTCGAAGCGAACCGGGAGCTGCCCAGCCAGTCTGGATGGCGATAATGGTCTAAGCCCGTCGAGTTGTAAACCGCCGCAGCCTGGCCCGGGAGCGGCGCGAAAGCTTTTTGAACCGCCTGCCCGTTCATCAGCGCCAACTTGCCTCCATCCGGACCATACACCAATTCCGTGTAGCTGCCGGATCGGTTCTGTTCCACCATGCGCCCCTGCGCGTCATAGGTTAGACTCACGCCGTCGATGGAGACAGGCCGTCCTTCCGAATCCCAACTGTATATGTGCGAGTTGTCGTTCAGCACGTTGCCGTTCGCGTCGTAACTAGGAACGAATGGTCCCGGCAGTTGAGTGATCCGGTTGGTGGTGGGCGAATACGTGGGCTGGAACGACGCGCTCCCGCTCTTCCTGAGGTTCCCAAACGCGGAGGCGTTATCCCCGTCGTAGGTGAAGGTCTGCGACCACGCTGCACCGCAATTCGCCCTGGTCAGCCGACTCAAATCGTCGTAGGAATAGGTGCACGTCTGGTTGTTCGCCGTGTTGAACTGAGGTTCTGTCCCGATTCCTGTAGAAAAGTGAAAGGCGTATGCTCCTGAGAAGTCGTTGAAAACAAAACCGGGATCTCTTCGCTGGAGGTCTCGGCCACAGGAGGATACGCCATGACGAACAGTAGCACGGCACCGAGCCCGCACCAAGAGCAAGGGAATCCCTGGCGGGAGAGTCTGGAGCAGAGGCTGCGGGAGC
>QHYU01000140.1 GCA_003224235.1 Acidobacteriota bacterium | reverse complement strand
GGTTGCGCGACATGATCCTCCGCTCCAAGCTGGCCGCGGAGAGCGCCCTTGATCTCAATCGCGAATTCCAGAGTTACCTCTCGCATTTCGGCGAGACCCAGAAAATCGCCCGCGACATCCTGGAGAAGTTGGCGGTGGCCGAGCCGAAGACTCCGTGAGTCTATCGCAGGGCCGCCCCGCCTGCGGGAAGATGCTGCGACGCATCCTCATACTTTCTGCATCCTCCGGGGCCGGCCGCGTCCGCGCTGCGCAGGCGGTGGAGAAAACCTTCGCTGCGCGAGGCGACTGCTCGGTCCAGCATATCGACGCCTCGATTAAGTCAGCAAGGGGTGCCCGTTTTCCACTCTCTATTTTCCCTTGGCCGCTTCGCCTCGCAGTGAGGCTGAAGAGAAATACAGATTTTTCGTCATGCGCCGTCACACCCTATTGATCGATGCCGACGATACCCTTTGGGAAAACAACGTCTTCTTTGAAAGGGTGATCGAAGATTTCATTTCTCTAGTCGAGCCGCTGGGGTATGCGCGGGATTACACGCGCCGCATCCTCAACGAAACCGAGCGGCGCAACATTCGCCAGCACGGCTACGGCGTGCGCAGCTTTGGGAGATCGCTCGAGGAAACCTATCTGAAGCTCGCCGGGCATATGGCCAAGCGAAACACGGTCGAGCAGGTGGCGCGAATGGTCAGGGAGCTCGAGAGCACTCCGCCGAAGATTCTCGACGGCGTGCCGGAGACCCTGGCGTACCTGTCCAGTCGGCACCGGCTGATCCTGTTCACCAAGGGAGAGGCCGCCGAGCAGGCCGCCAAGGTCGAGCGTTCGGGCCTGCAGGGGTTCTTCGAGGCCATCGAAATCGTGCCGGAAAAGGACGTGACCGCCTACACCGGGTTGATCAACCGGCACCGCATCGTGAAGTCGCACGGCTGGATGGTCGGCAACAGTCCCCGCAGTGACATCAATCCGGCGCTCCAGGCGGGCCTGAATGCCGTCTTCATCCCGCACCATGCCACCTGGGAGCTTGAGCACAGCGAGCTGCTGAGCGGCACCGGCAAGCTGGTGATCGTCTCGACCTTTCGCGAGTTGCGCCATCATTTTTGAGGGAAGCTATCAGCGCTCAGCTTTCGGCCGTCCGCCGTTGGGGGGTCAGCCAGCAGCTCTCGGCGCCTGTCATGTCGCGCGCCAATTCCAACCGGCCGGCTGCCGGCAACTAGGCTAGCCGCTGAGGCCGAAACACTGATCGCTGAATGCGGCTCGAGGGTGAAAGATGGATTGGCGTACAGAATGGTTTGAATTCGAAGGCGTCGCTTACCTGAACGCCGCGGGGCAGTCCCCGCTGCCGCGCATCTCAGTGCGCGCAGTGCAGGCGGCGCTGGAGTGGAAGAAATATCCCCACCAGTTGTCCGACTCTATCTATTTCGAGCTGCCGAACCGCATTCGCGCGTCGGTGGCGAGGTTGATCGGCGGGCAGCCGGAAGAAATCGCGCTCACCACCGGCGCGAGCGGCGGCCTGGCGGCCGTGGCGGCGGGCCTCGACTGGAAGCCCGAGGATGAGGTCTTGATGGCGCGCGGCGAATTCCCCGCCCACCTGAGCACTTGGATGCCGCTGGAAGCCGCGAGCCGGCTGCGCGTGAAGGTCATTACTCCGGCTAACAGGTTTATTACCGCCGAGGATTTTCTCGCTGCGATCGGTCCACGCACGCGCCTTGTCTCGACCAGCCTGGTGCGGTTTGACGACGGCGTGCTGCTCGATGCCGCGCGCGTGGCCGAAGCCTGTCATGCCGTGGGCGCGTACCTGCTGCTCGATGTCAGCCAGTGTGCCGGGGCGATGCCGCTCGATGTCCGCTCACTCGGCGCTGACTTCCTGGTCTCGGCCGGCTACAAATGGTTGCTCAGCCCTTACGGCACCGGATTTTTCTGGGCGCGCGGCGATTTGATCGAGCAGATGCGCGTCGGCCCGTTCTACTGGACGGCACTCGAGGGCGCCGCCGAGTTTCATACTCTTTCGTTCCGCCAGTGGAAGCTGGCGCGTGGCGCGCGGCGTTGGGATTCACCCGAGACGGCCAGCTTTCTCAACGTGTCGGCAATGGACGCTTCGCTGGAATTTCTGTTGCGGGTGGGAGTGGAAACCATTTGGGAGCATAACGGCCGGCTGATCGGCGAGATGATTGCCCGGCTGCCACTCGACCGCTGCGTGCTGGCGAGCCCCGGCGACCCAGTGGCGCGCGGTCCTTATGCCTGCGTCGCCGCGCGCTCGGCGGAGAAGACGGCCGCTCTTTACCAGAAGCTGCGCCAGGCCAACGTCATCGTCAGCTTGCGCGAGGGAGCCTTGCGCGTCGCGCCGCACTTGTACAACACCGAGCGTGACATCGACCAACTGCTGGCCGTGCTCGCGCTGTAGGAGTGCCGTCGGCTGTACGACGGCGGCGATCAGAAGTGGAGGGTTTCGACGAGGTTGATGAAGCAAAGGCAGCAAAGGCAGACAAGAACTATACAGCGGTTGGGATAATTGGTCCTCTCTCCGGTCTTCGCTCTGTGAACTCAATGTCTGGGTTGCAAATCCACGTTGTGAGGTAGCCGATGGGGCTGAACAGGATCGCGGTGATGGGCGCGGGGGCGGTGGGATCTTACTTTGGCGGAATGTTGGCCCGAGCCGGCATGGCAGTGACCTTGATCGGGCGTCGTGCGCACGTCGAGGCCGTCGCCCGGGACGGACTATTCATCGATAGCATCCATTTTCAGGAGCGCGTCTCCGTGGCGGC
Organism: Acidobacteriota bacterium; assembly: GCA_003224235.1. Taxonomy (GTDB): domain Bacteria; phylum Acidobacteriota; class Terriglobia; order Acidiferrales; family UBA7541; genus QHYU01. The sequence goes on along the minus strand of QHYU01000140.1, from coordinate 75,410 downwards.
TTCCACGCAGCTGGATGCGGCGCGCAACGCCGAACTGGTGCTTTTTTGCGTGAAGACGCGGGATACCGAGTCAGCCGCTCGGGCGCTGGCCCCGCATTTGGCCTCTGGCGCGATTGTCGTCAGCCTACAAAACGGCGTGGATAACGTTGCGCGCATCAAGGCTGCGTCTGGCATTGCGGCCTTGCCTGCAGTTGTCTACGTGGCAGCGTCCATGCCGGTCCCCGGACGCGTCAAGCACGCCGGCCGCGGCGATTTGGTGATCGGGTCGCTTGACTCCGGGGAGCAGCGCCGGGAAGACCTTGAGCGCGTCACGGAGTGCTTTGCGCGCGCCGGTGTGCCCTGCCGCGTCTCCCAGAACATCGAGGGTGATCTCTGGACCAAGCTGATCATCAACTGCGCGGGCAACGCTGTCACCGCGCTTGGGCGATCGAGCTACGGTCGTGCCGCGCAGAATGAACACTCCCGGCAGGTCATGGCCGCCACCGCCAACGAAGCGATTGCGGTGGCGCGCGCCGCTGGGGTCCAGTTGCCTCCAGGCGACCTGGTGGCGGCGGGGTTGAAGCTGGCGCAGGACATGGGCCAGGCTACTTCCTCGACCGCGCAGGATATCCAACGCGGCAAGCGCACCGAGATCGACGCCCTAAATGGCTTCATCGCCCGCCACGGCGCCGAACTCGGTGTGCCCACGCCGGTGAACCACACCTTGTTCGCACTGGTGAAATTATTGGAAGAAGAGCTGTCAGGCTGAGGGCCTCAGTCGCAAGCCATCATCCGCGACTGCGGGCTTAGGGTAATTGACAGGCGTCCCGTCGGTGGCTGAAGTGCAAGGCTCGTTTGCCGGGATGCTGCCTGCTGCATCGGTATAACGAACTGGATCACTCATTCCGGGGGAGGTTGTGGATTATCCTCAGGGCAACCCTCGCGACCCGAGGGTGTTTGCTCTGTTCAGTTCTTGGGAGCGACTGCGTGGAATGGGATGTGGACTATCGCTTCCAGTTCCAGTGGCACACCACGGCGTTCGGCGGGACGGAACCTCCACCGCGACAGTGCTTCCATGGCATTGTTGTCGAGATCGGGGTCAATGCCCTTGACCAACTGGATGCTATCTACCGAACCGTCCCTGCGGATCACGGCGTAGAGCACTACCTCGCCCTCCACCCTGTCATTGATCATCGTCGGCGGGTACTTGGGATCCACCTTGCGCAGCGGCACTGGTCCGGTCAAGTCGTTGCTGGCCGCGGGTCTGCTCGGCTCATCGTCCTGCTTGATTTCGACAAAGTGCAGCACCCAGCTTCCGGTCACGCTGGCCAAGTTAGGCATATTCACGTGCAGCGTAAAGATCCGCTTGGGCCCGAAAATCGATTCCGGCGCGGCGCCGGGTCTGATGCTTGCCACACTCGCCGCGGGAGTCACCATCTCGGGGTCTGCGTCGGCCGGCGCAGGATGTGATTCGACGCGCGGTACCGGGGAGCTAGGGAGTGCGGAGCTCGCGCCACGGAGGCCGCCGAGCCCGGACGTCGTCGAATTGGGATTTCCGCCGCTGATGCTGACGCTCGCCGGCGCCGAACCGTTGCCGCCTTCGCTGGGCTCGGGACGCGACCCGCCTGTGCTTGAGTTCCCCCCGAGGTTGCCTGGGCCGCTGCCGGAGGCGCCACCAGGTACTCCGGGCTGCGGACCCTCGGGTGAGATCGAAACGCGCGAAGCCAGATTGCCCGGCGGGATGGGTAGGTCCGCTGGGGCATCGCTTGGTGACGGGGAGATCGCGACCAGCCGGTGCATCGCTGCCTCCCCTCCCTGCAAATCAGGACGGACGTTTGGCACAGGGCCGGCGTCTGCTGGGCTCTGCGTGTGGCCAGTCTGCGGAACGCGCGCGGGCGCGGTTGAAGGCAGGGGCTTTTGAACCTTCATAGCGCTGGAAGCGATGTTCAAATCACCTGCCTGTTTCTGCATGTTCGGCACTTCGGGCACCGGCCCAACCTCTCCGGCTCGCGCTGGACCGACCAGCGGAACGGCGGTTGACATTACCGGCAGGTGGGGCTTGGGAACCGTGAGTGTGTTCGACGCGATGTTCAAATCCCCAGGCTGTTTTTCTAGGTTGGGCAGCTCAGGCACAGGGAGTTCCGCCGCTGGTTGCGTGGCCTGTTTTTTCGGGCGCAGCCTGGCGAGCACATCGCGGCTCACCTGCAGCCGCGGCCGGGCCGGCTGTGCAGGGTCGGTCCACCGCACGATGTTGGGGAGCTGGGGCAGAATTTTGGGCGGCTCCATTGGTGCGTCCGGCTGGATCAAAGTCTGCCGAGGATGTGTGGGCACCTTGGGCGCCGAAATAATAGTTTGTCGCGGATGGTATGCGTCCGCACCCGGGCGCGGCAAGGGTTTGTCGGGCTGGCGGGGCGGACTAGGCTTCGCGGGCAGCCCTTTGGGATTCACCAGCGGCAGATCCTTGACGGGTCCGTAGTAAACGAGCTCGTCTGTTGGCGCCCTGAGCTGCGCGGCGAAGTTCGTCTGGCGCACAAACTGACCCCAGTAGGGAAGAGGAACGTAGATCAAGATAATATGCCACAGCGCCGAGGCCAGCAGCGCTCTCTTCGGTAAGGGCTGCCGCACCCAGGCATATCGAAAGTACGGACTGCTTTGCGGGGCGTCCTTCGGCGGCTTCGGGCCACTGACTACCGGAGAAGTCGAAGCGCGGTAATCCTTTGTGAAGCTAGGGCTCACAGGCATGGAGTCTTAAGTATACTCTCCCACCCGGCAGGACGCTTGCCCACGGATTAGGCGCGGGCGAATGAATAACGGCTTGCCGTCTCTGTTTCAATTTGCAACGATAGTCTGGTCGTTTTACTGAGAATGAGCGAAATGCCACCAGCGGCGGCAAAAGCGAAGCGCGTTCCGCGCTGGCTATGGGCTTTGATGATTGCCCTGGTGCTGATGGTTGCCGCCGGGCTGATCCTTCCTTATTTTCTGGACGCAGACCGCTACCGCACTCTGATCGCCGCCGCCATTGAAACCGAAACCGGCCGCACCGTCTCGCTCGGAAAGATCCGTCTACGCCTGCTGCCTCGGGTGGGGTTTGTGGTCGAGGACTTCCGCCTAGGCAATCCGCCCGGCTTTGGCGAAGGAAATGTGCTCACGGTAGACGCCATTCGCGGCAACCTGGCCTTGGGCCCGCTTCTCCGCCGGGAGGTGCAACTGAGTTCGCTCGAGCTCGTGCGACCCAAGCTCGTGCTGCTCGAAGACGACCGTGGCCAAACCAACTACGGCGGCCGCCTTGTTACGGGCCGCGCTTCCCAGGGAAGTGCGCGACACGCCGAATCGTCAAAGGCTTCGGCAGGTGGCCAACCCTTTCAGCTTGCCGATATCGGGCGCATCGAGTTTACCGACGCGGAAGTAATTCTGGCGCGGGTCTGGGGCCGCGGGCATTCACCGGTTCCCTCCCTGCGCGCGCATAAGCTCAGCGTGGAGCTGAGCGATGTGGCGCTCGACCCCCTGCGGCCCAAGCAGTGGCGCGGCGACGCTCCGCTCGATGGCGTACGCATCGAGCTTCCTGGCTGGAAGGATCCGCTCGAGTTTCACTCCGGCCGTTTGACTCTGCGCGAGGGCCGCATCGAGTCCGAATTCCGCGCGAGGCTAGGCAAAGCGGCGGATTGGAAGGGCAGCCTGCACGTTGCGGACATTGAACGGGCTGTAGCCACTTTCGACTTGAGCACTGCGCAGCTCGACGTCGAGCAGTTACTAGCTTCGCAGGGGCCGGCGCAGAGGCCGCCGGCCAGCCACGCGGCGCACGCAGCAAAGAGCGAATTGGTGGCCCAGGGCCGCTTGGCCGCCGAGCGCCTCCACTGGCAGGGCTACACCGCCAACAACGCCACCGCTGAAATCCGCCTGTTCACCGACCGCATCGAACTCTGGCCGGTCACGCTCGCGCTCTACGGCGGCACCCTCCAGATCTCCGCGCGCGCCGACCACGCGCAGGTTCCCGAGCGCTTCTCCTGCAACGTGAAAGCGCGCAATATTGACGTTGGTAAGCTCCTCGCAGCTGCGCCTGCGGCCCGCGGCAAGCTCTCCGGAATGGGCGAGCTTGACCTGCAACTGTTCGGCGCGCTCAGTCCCGAATGGAGCAAATCACTTTCCGGCTCGGGGAGCTTCTCCGTGCGCGACGGCCGCCTGCCGGGTGTCAATCTGCGGGGCGCACTGGAGTCGCTGGTCAAGCTTAGCGGGGCGGGAGGCGACACGCCGTTCAGCCTGATCCATGGCGATCTCTCGGTCAACGAGGGGCGCATCTCGAGCCGGCAAATCCATATGGATTCCCCGCGCGGGACGGTTGATTTGCGCGGGAGCTGCAGCTTGGAAGGCGCTCTTGATTACACCGGGCAGGCCGTCCTAGTTCCCGGCGCGGCGGGCACCAGCGACCAGAATCTGGCTAATCCCATCGCCGGAATCCTCAGCGGCGTGCTCCAGCGAAACGTCAGCCGGGCCACCGTTCCGTTTTCCATCCGCGGCACTTTAGCGCGGCCGCAGATTCTTCCTGGCGTACCCCAAATTGAATCGCCCACCCCCGCGGGGCAGACCGGGAAAGCGCCACCGCAACCGAAAAGCATCTTGGATCTCTTCCGCCGCCCATAAACTCGGCGCACGCTCGCCGCAAGTGACTACGCAGCGATGACCAGCCGATAGAAGCTCAGGGCTGCGTCGCCTTGCTCAACCACGCGTGCGAGCTCGAGTTGTGCCAGCCTCTGCGGCAAGGCCATGCGCTTGGAATGCTCGACGACCACTTGGCCGCCGGGCGTCAGCAGGGGCGAGCGGTCGAGGAAATCGAGCCCCCGTTCATGTTCCTCGGTTCGTGCGTAGGGCGGATCGAGAAAAATGAAATCGGCGTAAACCCGGGTCCCGAATGGCCGCATGGCCAAGCGTGCCATGCCGCGCACCGCGTCGGCCACCAGAATCTCTGCGCCGGTTGTAATGTCCAGCGCACGGAGATTGCTGCGAATCAGCGCTACTGCTGCGGGATGGTTTTCGATGAAGATCACCTCGCGCGCCCCGCGGCTGATCGCTTCGATGCCCACAGCTCCCGTACCCGCATAGACGTCCACGAAAACCGAACCCTCTACCGCGGCGCCCAGGATGTTGAACAGAGTTTCGCGCAGGCGGTCGCTCGAGGGCCGCAGGGCCAGCCCGCGCATGCTCTTCAGCACTCGGCTCCGGTATTTTCCCGCCACAACTCGCATCAGCGTTCTCGCGTAGGACAGGCGTTCGTGCCTGTCTCCGTAAGCTGATTGCATAGGGCAGGACAGAATGCCTTTCCCACGATCAAAAAGGAGTGCATACGAAGGTCAGTCATGTATGCCGTCCCGGCTACCCAACCGCGGCGAGCTGGTAGCGCCGTTGCCATTTCGGCCCCAGGTAGTCAAAGATGCGGCGGCGTTCCGGCTCGGCTTCCGGGTTTTCGACCAGCGCAAACGCCTCGCGGCGCGCCAGCTCGAGCAGTTCGCGGTCGCGCAGAGGATTGGCAATGTGGAAGCCCAGTTGGCCGTGCTGGCGCGTGCCGAAAAACTCCCCCGGCCCGCGCAGCTTCAGGTCGATCTCCGCGATCTCAAAGCCGTTTGTGGTGCGCACCATGGTTTCCAAGCGCACCCGCGCGGGATCGTCTGCTTCGCTATCAACCTTCTTGGGCGCCACCAGGATGCAGTAGGATTTTTCCGCGCCTCGCCCGATGCGCCCTCGGAGCTGGTGAAGCTGTGCCAGGCCGAATCGCTCAGCATGCTCGATGATCATCACTGTGGCGTTGGGCACGTCCACGCCGACTTCAATCACCGTGGTCGAAACCAGCGCCTGAATCTCGCCTCGCCGGAACCGCTCCATCACCTCTTCCTTCTCTTCGCTGCGCATCCGGCCGTGCAGCAGCCCCAATTTCAATCCGGGGAAAACAGTCTTGGAGAGCCGCTCATATTCGACCAGCGCGGCCTTGAGCTCCTGTTTCGATTCTTCGATCACCGGATAGACAATGTAGCCTTGCCGCCCGCGCTGCGCTTCCCGGCGGAGGAAATCCCAGACGCGGGGCAGGTGTGCTTCGACCGTCCACCGCGTCACGATTGGCGCGCGGCCGGGCGGCAGCTCGTCGATCACCGAGCTTTCCAGATCGCCGTACAGAGTCAGCGAGAGCGTGCGCGGGATGGGCGTCGCGGTCATCACCAGCACGTGGGGCGATTTCCCTTTTTCCGCTCCTTTCTCGATGAGGCTCAGGCGCTGGAGGACGCCGAAGCGGTGCTGCTCGTCCACCACCACCAGGCCCAGGCGAGAAAATTCCACGTCCTCTTCGATCAGCGCGTGCGTGCCGACGACCAACTGCGCCGCGCCAGCGCGCACGCGCTCCCGCGCTGCTTTTTTCGCGGAGGGTTTCAGGCCGCTGATCAGCAATTCCACCGGATAGTTTGCGCGCGAAAAAATCCTGCGCGCCTCGAGATAATGCTGGACGGCCAGAATTTCAGTGGGAGCCATCAGCGCGGCTTGACATCCGTTTTCGATGGCGATGGTCGCGGCTTCGAGCGCCACGATGGTCTTGCCGCTGCCCACGTCGCCCTGCAGCAATCGGTTCATAGGCACCGGGCGCTCCAGGTCCGCTCCGATCTCGGCCAGGACGCGCTTCTGCGCCGCGGTGGGTTTGAACGGCAGGATGCGCTTGAGCGCTTCACGGATGCGCGGCTCGCGCACGGTGAACGCGATGCCAGTCTGCTGCCGCGCCTGCTGGCGGCGCAGCGCCAGGCTGAGTTGGTAGAAGAAGAATTCCTCGAAGATCAGCCGCTGGTGCGCGGGCGAGCGAAAGGCGTTGAGGGTTTCGACATCCTCGGTCGGTGGAGGGAAGTGCACGTAGGTGAGCGCGTCGCGGCGAGATGGGAACCCGTAGCGGGTGAGCAGCGCGCCGGGCAGCGGATCGGGAATGGCGGCGTCGAGGTTGACCAGCGCGGAGTAGATCACCCGGCGCAGCGTGCGCGAGCCGAGGCTCCCGATGGCCTCATAGATCGGCACGATGCGGCCTACTTCGGTCGAGTCGGCGGATTCATCCCCTATGAGCTCGTACTGCGGATTGATCATCTCCAGGCGCCCGGGCCGGTAGGGATCGATGTCCACTTTGCCGTGCAGCACGATGCGCTTCCGCGCCTTGAAGCGACCCTCGAGGTAGCCGCTGTGGAAGAATTTGCAGTGCAGCACGCCCGTGGCGTCACGCACCATCAAGTGATAGACCGCGTTGCGGCTCCGCGCAAAACTCACCAGACCGCCGCTGACCACTTCGGCCTGCACCGTGTAGGTGCCGCCGGGCGCGAGTTCGCGGATGCTGGCGAAGCGCAGGCGGTTTTCATAGCGGAACGGCAGGTAGCCCAGCAGGTCTTGGATCGTGCGGATCTCACGCTCGGCCAGCAGCGCCGCGCGCTGCGGTCCCACGCCCTTCAGGTACATGACCTCGTTGGCGAGGCTCTGCTTCATTATTGGCCTTCGCCGTTGAGCGCGGTAAGGCCCGTCACCCTCAATGGTTCGCGCTCCCTCACCATAAATCGTGGTCCTTTATATCATCGTCATACTCGGTGCGCGCGGGTCAAGCCTCGGCCGAACGCTGCCTGTCCGTAAGATTTTCTGTTGAAAGTTCAGTTGCCAGAATCTGTAGGGGCGGGGCATGCCCCGCCCGCGCGTGCACCTTCCAGCCCATGTAGCGCTGCGCTTCAGCGCAGCAAGGCCTGTCATTCCGAGGGCCGGCACTTTCTGTCGGGTCGAGGAACCTCTCAGACCGCGGACCTTCGTCAGCAACTCGCTCGCTTGGAAAATCGTTCTAACAGGCGTGGCGCTATGGCGCCTTCGTCAGGACTCCGACCCTCACTTGTGACGGCAGGCTCGCGGAGCGATAGACGCGCTGCGTGGTTTTCTGAAAATCCGCTTCGGTGGCCTGATAGATGTTCATGAACTTGCCGGGATTAAGGTCGGCGAACGGGAACCACGTGCTCTGGACCTGCACCATGATGCGGTGGCCGCGACGGAAGGTGTGGAAGATGTCCTGCTCGATGAATTCGACTTTGGCGGGCTTGCCAGGGGTGAAGGCTTCGGGCTTGTCCAGGCCGTTGCGGAATTTGCCGCGGAGGATGTCTCCCCGGACAAGCTGCCAGTAGCCGCCGAGCTTGTCGTCGAACTGTCCCGGCGCGTTGGGATTGGGATAAAGGTCCGGATAGACGTCAACCAGCTTCACAATCCAATCGCAATCGGTGCCGGTGGTGGAGACAAACAGGCTGGGCCAGATGGGTCCGGCGAGAGTGAGGTCTTCTTCCAGCACGTTGCTGGTGTACACGAGCACGTCTGGACGACGGCCGGCGGAACGTTGGTCTTCGGTCATGTAGGGCTGGGCCATGCCGAAAGCGATTCCGGTCATCAGCGGGACCGGCTTTTTCGGGTCGCTTGCGTATTCATCGAAAGCGGAGTCGGGGGTTTCTTTGGGCGGATCGAAAGACAGTTTGCCGTCAGCGTGAAGATAGAGCGATTTTGAGGTGACCGACTTGGGCGGCCAGGCGTCCATGCGGCGCCAGACGTTGGTGCCGGTTTCGAAGACGTAAGCTTCCGGGAGCGATTGCTCGCCTTTGTCTTTGAGGAAGTGATTGAAGAAGGGCAGTTCGATGTTTTCGCGGTAGAACTCGGCGGTCTTGGCGTCGAAGCGGACGTCGCCGAGGGAGCTGCCTTCGCCGAACGACCAGCCGCCGTGCACCCACGGGCCCATGACCAGCACGTTGAAGGCGCCGGGAGTACTGGCTTCGACGGATTTGTACACCTGGAGCGCGCCGCACAGATTTTCGGCGTCGTACCAGCCGCCGACGGTCATTACCGCTGGCTTGACGTTTTTCAGGTGGGGAAGAACATTGCGCGGCTGCCAGAAAGCGTCTTTGGAGTCATGCTCCATCATGGCATTCCAGAACGACATTTGATTGTGGAAGTAGCGTTCGTTGGCGTTGCGGAGAGGGCCGAGGCCGAGAAAGAACTCGTAGCCGTCATTGGTGCCGCGGTCAAGGCGCGTGCCGGGGGAAACCGCGGTGGGCTTGGTGAACTCCCAGCCGGCGCCGGAAAACCAGCCGAAGGCGTGGGCGAGGAGAAAAGCGCCGTTGTGATGCCAGTCGTCGGTGGAAAACCAGTCTGCGATGGGCGCCTGGGGCGAGACGGCCTTGAGCGCGGGGTGAGCGTCAATTAAGCCCACGGCGGCGTAAAAGCCGGGATAAGAAATGCCCCACATGCCGACCCGGCCGTTGTTGTTGGGAATGTTTTTGACCAACCACTCGATGGTGTCCCAGGTGTCCGTACTTTCATCGAAATCTTTCGGGCCGGACTTCGTAGGCTTGTGCGGGCGCATGTGGTCGAACTTGCCTTCGGACATCCAGCGGCCGCGGACGTCCTGGTAGACAAAGATGTAGCCCTCCTTCTCGAAGACGAAAGAGGGGCCGATGGTGTCGCGGTAGCGATCGCTGCCGTAGGGACTTATGCTGTAGGGCGTGCGGTCGAGCATGATGGGATAGCGCTTCGAAGAATCTTTCGGGACGTACGCGGCGGTGTAGAGACGGACGCCGTCGCGCATGGGGATGTAGTGCTCGTATTTGGTGTAGTTGGCCTTTGTGTATTCGAGATTTTGCGCGTGAAGGGATGCGGCAAGGGCGGTAAGGAGCGCCGTCGCGAAGAACACCGCGCGCAATGACCGGAGTTTCATGTTTGCCTCCAGAGAACGCCAAATCGGGCCGCTGGATTGTATGACGATTTGGGAGAAGAAAGGGTTTTGAGGAATCACTCCGGAAACGGCTCCTCTTGCGCTCATCGAGGAACAGGTTGTTATTTCCGCCCGCTTGTGGAGTAGAGTGTTTCATGCCACTTCGTAAAAAATCGCGGGGTACTAAATCCGCGCAAACCACGCAAAGCCGTTTCGCGAACGTCAACAGCGTGCGGCTGCACTATCTGGTCGGCGGCAAAGGCGACCCGGTCGTGCTCCTGCATGGCTACGCCGAAACGAGCCATATGTGGCGCCCACTAATCGCGGAACTTGCAAAGACGCACACCGTAATCGCCCCGGATTTGCGCGGGGCCGGTCAATCGTCCACCCCAGCCGATGGCTACACCAAGGCCGAAATGGCGCAGGACATCCAGGCGCTTGCGCGCAAACTTGGCTACGAACGCATTCGGATCGTAGGGCACGACATTGGGTTGATGGTTGCGTACGCCTATGCGGCGCAGTATCCGAGCGAGGTAGATCGGATTGCGTTAATGGACGCCTTCTTGCCGGGCGTAGGAAACTGGCGCGACGTTTGGCTGATGCGGGATCTTTGGCATTTCCATTTCTACGGCAAGACGCCGCTCGCGCTCGTACACGGTCGCGAGCGCATCTATTTCGAGCATTTCTGGAACGATTTCGCCGCCGACTCTACCCATTCAGTGCCGGAGCGCGACCGTCGGATTTACGCTAAAGCCTACGCTCGGCCGGGCGGCATGCGCTCTGGCTTCGAGTACTTTCGCGCGTTCGAGAAGGACGCGAAGGATTTCGCCCGCTTCGCCCAAACGCCCTTGCGGATGCCGATGCTTGTTCTGACTGGGGAAAAAGCTTCAGGCGATTTCCTGATTCAACAGGGTCGGCTTGTGGCGACGAATGTTGAAGGCGTGGTCGTTCGCAATTCCGGGCACTGGCTCATGGAAGAAGCGCCTGATCAAGTCATCCCTAAACTCGTCGAATTTCTCAATCGCTAGTGTCAGCGGGATCAGCGGGCCGAGGAATCTCTCTGTCGAGGGCAACCCGGTCAGCGCCGTTTCTTGCTTTCGATCTGCGCGACCCGCGCCTTCACCAGTTTCTTAACAAGTGCAGTCGGCAATGGCTTGTCCGTGGGGAAGTGGATGGTCCCTTTGGATGTGGAGAAGCCCTTAAGTTCGTTCTTGAACGCCTCGATCACGGACGCAGTGGGGAACAAACTGCAGTGGTTCGAAAACGCGGCGAACCACACCAGCACTCCTTTGTACTTGAACGCTGGAATCCGATAGCTGATGGTCTCGGTCGCCTCCGGTGGCACAGCGGACCGAATCGCCACGCGAATCTTGTTCAAGGTGCTGCGGGCGGGTTCCGGGACACCAGCAAGGTATTCATCAACGTTTTTCGGAGCGCCGTTGCCTTTCGCCGCAGAACTGCGATTACCAGATTTCACTTTTTTCATGCGGGCAATGCTACAAGGACTTCCGCTTCAAGTCCATGCCTCAGACCACCGTGCAGCCGTTCGACATGAAAAATGCCATAGCTTGTGAAGCGTTGACTATCCGCTGAGGCGCGAATTCGATTAGGCGGGTGGCCCACCCTTCGGGTTTCGAAGGGTGGGGGATTTTCTTCTCTGGGGAGTCTCAAACGAAATCAATTCGCACCAACCCACCAGCACCCCGAGCAAGAGCCAAAGACCCCACCCCTCCCAAAACGAGGGATGGGCCACCCGCCTTCGAGCTGAGCTAGTTGTTTTGCAGGCAGGCCCTCCAGCTTCAATTTCCTAAGCACCTTCTGCTCGGAGGATTCCTCCCTGCACCGAGGAAAGCAATTGTGCAAAGCGCGCGGCCAGCGTATTTTAAATCCTCACTCGCAAAGGCCCCTCGGAGGGGGCGATGAGACCTAAGCTTGCAGCCCTGGTCTTGCTAGCGGCCGGAGTGAGTTGGGCGCAATCCGCACCCCAGGCCCCCGGCGGAATCGTCGAGGCCGAAGGGAAAGCGCAGACGCCCAAGCGCATCCGCATCGGCGGGGCAGTACAGCAAGCTCCGCTCATACATCACGTCACGCCCGAGTATCCACCTGAGGCGAAGCAGGCGCACATAGAGGGAACGGTGCACCTGCAAGCTGTCATCGGTACCGACGGTGCGGTAAAGGAGTTGACCGTACTCTCCGGCCACCCGTTGCTCGTTCAATCGGCGCTAGATGCGGTGTGCAAGTGGCGTTACCGAACCACGCGCTTGAATGGCGAGCCCGTCGAAGTAGTGAGAACGATCGATGTGCTGTATAGCCTCCAAAGCAGCCCCTCCCGTAGCGAGGGGTCACCGGCCACTGGCGCACCTCAGCACGCGCCCTCCATCCAACAACCGCCGTTCGACCGACTCGAACTCCTCGCCTTTATCGCGGGGCAATTTTCAGAGCCCTGCGCATCCCAACAGATCCGCCAGCGCGGCGCGGACTTCACTCCGGACGCAGCGTTTTTGAGCGCCGTTCGGGGCCTCGGGACCACATCGTTTCTCTTGGACACGGTGCGCAGTCTTAGGCCGCGCTTGGCAGGCACACCTTCTCCACAGCGTGACGCAGCCTATGCCATCCTCCTTAGTGCGTGTGATGACCTGCGCAAACGACAATTTGTATCGGCCGGCGCTAGATACCAGCAAGCCCTGCAGCTCGCCCCGGATTCCGCAACGCTGCACCTCGCGTACGCCGTCGACTTGCTTTCGGTCAAGGATTATGCCCGGGCCGAATCCGAAGCCCGGCGCTCCCTCCAGCTCTGGGCCGACGACGCCGAAGCGCATAGCATGCTCGCCATGGCTCTGGGTGCCCAGAACCGTGACGCTGAGGCCGTTCCGGAAGCTCGCGAGGCATTGCGTCTTTTCCCGAAGCACAAGGCGGCACTCATACAACTCGGCTTCTCTCTCACGCGGAGCCGCCAGTACAACGAAGCGATTCCTGTGCTGCGAGAGTCGATTCCTCGAACCCCGGAGATGCCGCTGCTCCACAAGCATCTCGGCGTCTCGTTGTTTCACACAGGTGAGATCGACGGCGCGATCGAAGAGCTGACCACCTTCCTGAGAGCGGAGCCCAACGATGCTGAGGGTCATTATGACTTAGGTGTCGCTCTGCGCGAGAAGGGCCGCCAGGGCGAGGCGCAAGCCCAATTCCGCGAAGCCGCGCGCATCGAACCGGATAATCCCCTTTACGATAGTGTCGCCCATCCCGGCACTACGGTGAGGTTGTCGACCGATGCTGGCGTGCCACGCCCCGATGACGGCTCGATTTCTGCGAACCTCTATACCAACAAGTTTTTTGGGTTCTCCTTTGAGTTTCCGCAAGGCTGGACGGTTGTTAAGGCAGACGCGGCGAGTGCAATCGCGAAACTCGGCGGGACTCTGCTTGCTCATGGTGATCCGGTGCTGCAGGACGTGACACAAGCCAGTGAAAGGATCAGCTATCCACTCCTCGTGGTCATCGAAGGTATGGCGAACAAGCAGGCGCTCAGCATGAGGATGATTCAGATCATCGCCGCGGACATGCGCGCGCAGCCCGACCTGAAATCAGGGAAGGATTTCTTACAGTTTTCCGCGACGATGTACAAACAACTGGGTCTGCCGATGGAAATAGTCGGAACACCCGAGGAATTGCCGCTCGGAGGAAGGAAGTTATGGAAGGCGGACCTGACCGTACGGATGTCCAATGGTGTCCTGCATGCGGCTCAAATTGCGACGGTCGAGAAGGGTTACGTCCTCCAGTTTCTTCTGCTGAGTCCGGATACCGCGGGACTCGATGAAATCGTGAAGACCATGCAATCGTTGCGTTTTATAGAAACTTCGCACTGATTCTTCTTAGGGGCTGCCCCACTACCGGCGAAATCGGCGCCTTGGCTCCGCGTCGGTTGCCAGAACTCGCGCCTCAGTGCTGACGAACCCACCGCCAGCATCGCACTTCTTAGCTACATCTTTACCGCTTTACCGCACCAAAATCATACTTGCCAAGATAGACGGGCTTTGAGGTGGGCTGCGGCTTTGTAATGTCAATGGGGTAGGGGTCTGCGTCGACTGACTTTGAGGAATTTTGCTTTCATCTCCTGGGCGCTTGGGCGCTCGGCGTTAGACTGCCAAAGTCCAGATTGCGCATAGACTTGCAAAGATATCATTACTCGCCTTGCTCTGTAAGGACGGTTCTTTGCTGAATCCCGCGTGACAAGGACACTCGGAGAAACGTAGCGAGAACCTGTTGGCAAGGGCGGGTGGCCCACCCTTCGGGTTTCGAAGGGTGGGGGATTCTCTTCTCTGAGGAGTCTCAACGAAATCAATTCGCACCCACCAGCACGCCCGAGCAAGAGCCAAAGACCCCACCCCTCCCAAAACAAGGGATGGGCCACCCGCCGATCACCCGGTCAGGCGCATCGACGAGCTGTTGCCATTGAGTATTGCTCTGTAGAAGTCAGGCGCGGCCATAACCAGACGCTTACGCTGCTGCCGCTACCACCTTCATTTCTTTCGTCCGAGTCGCGTCACTGTGAAACCGTGCGTTCCGAGTGGATGGTCGCGCACTCAGAAACCATCGTGGACCTGCGCTGCGACAAAGAAAATGGGCAAAACGCGCAAGGACGCCGCGAAACAACTGGTAAAATCCTCTAAATCTATTTGGCATTCCCCTGTTCATGAACGGTCGACCTATTACCGGCGAGGTAAGAGGAACTCCAAAGCCCGCCAAGAGCTTTGCAGGAGCAGCTGACCCCTACACCGTGACGCTCTCTGCCACCTCTACGCTCGCAAGCCCTTTGGAATGCGCACATACGAAAAATGCGTCCGCAAACCCTTTGGAATGCGCATTTACAAAATCATTGGACTTAAAGTCGCCTGAAATCAACACTTACAAAAAAGGCGGGGGGTCCCCCTCCTTGCCTTTTACAAATTCTTGTTTACTAACAGCGTTCATCTGTGGTTACACCTTCTGTCTTTGCGGAGGCGTCTGGTGAACGAAGTCGAATCCAACACTGCTGCTGCGGAAGACCGCTTGGGAGCAAAAGACCTGAGGGTTCTGCTGCTGTGGATACTGGCGGGCCTCGCGGGCGCAGGCATTGCGTACAAATACTTCTTCCGGGCGTTTCCCGAGGCTTCCCTGGACCTGCGCGTTTCCCGGACACAGGCGCTCGAGGTGGCGCGCAACTTCTTCAGCGCGCGGGGCCAGAAGCTCGACAGGTACCAATCGAGTATCGTTTTCTCCGTGGAAGACTTCTCGATTGAGCCGAACTCAGATTCGCCGCCGGTGAAGACCTACCTCGAGCGCGAATTGGGCCTGGAGCAGGCCAACCGCCTGATGGCCTCGGAAATTGTGGTCTGGTACTGGGATACCCGCTTCTTCCGCCAGGGCCAGCAGGAGGAATTCCGTTTGCGCGTGAGCCCGGCGGGACGCGTTGTGGGGATGACACATGTCATTGAGGAGGCTCGCGCGGGGGCGTCGCTCGACCAGGACGCCGCTCGCGCCGTGGCGGAAGCATTTCTGCGCACCGGCCCGGCCGTGGACCTCGCGGCGTACGATTTTCTGGCTGGAGAGGCCAACGCTACCGAGCGGCCCAAGCGCCGCGACTGGAGCTTCACGTGGGAACGGCGCGGATTCAAGGTCAAGGACGCCACTTACCGCCTGCGCGTCGCCGTGCAGGGCGACGAAGCCGGCTCCTACGAGGAATTCTTGAAGATTCCGGAGAAGTGGCAGCGCGATTTTCAAAGCTTGAGGTCCAGCAATGTTGTCTATCAGTTGGCCGGAGAGGTGCCCGGCTACTTTCTCCTGGGGGCAGCATTCTTCGTGCTGTATCAGCAAGGCCGCCGCGGCATCATCGGCTGGCGCGGCGCGTTGAAACTGGGCGCAGTCGTTGCGGGGCTGTTTTTCGCCAGCCAGGTTAACGAGTGGCCCCTGACCCGCTTCGGGTACGACACCAATTCGTCGTACCTTGGCTTCTTGTTTCAAAAGATGGCGCAGGCCGCGCTGGGCAGCCTGGCTGCGGGCTTCATCGTAGCGCTGGCGTTTGCCGCCGGCGAACCCCTCTACCGCCACAGCCAACCGAACCAGCTTCGGCTCGGTGTGGCGCTGAGCTGGCGCGGGATCCGTTCCAAGGAATTCTTTCGCTCCTGCGTGATTGGCCTGGCCATGGCCGGGGGTAGCATCGGTTTCGTCGTACTTTTCTACGTCGTGGGGCAGAAGTTCGGCATCTGGGCGCCACAGGAAATCAAGTACACCAATGTCGCCAGCACCGCGCTGCCGTGGTTGTCGCCGCTGGCAACCAGCCTGCTGGCTGCCACTTCCGAGGAGTTCATCTTCCGATTGTTTGCGATTCCGTTTCTCCACCGCCTGACGGGTTCCAAGGCGTTGGCCATTCTGCTGCCCGCCTTCATCTGGGGATTCGGGCACAGCATCTATCCGGTCGAGCCCGGCTACGCCCGGGGCATCGAAGTGGGCATCATTGGGATCGTGGTGGGCTTGGTTATGCTGCGCTACGGCATCCTGGCCACGCTGATCTGGCACTACACGGTGGACGCAATCTTGATCGGGTTGTTTCTGCTGCGTTCGGAAAGCCTGTATTTCCGCGTTTCGGGTGCCATCGTGGGGGCAGGCGTGCTGATCCCGCTCGTTATTGCCGGCGTGGCCTACCTGGCGCGGCGCCGCTTTGAGGCCGATCCGGGGCTTCTGAACGGAGCCGCGCCGCTCCCGGAAAGCGCCTTCGAGCCTCCGGAAGCTGCGGCGGAAGCGCCCAGTAAATCCGCCTACCAGGCGCTCGACTCGCGCGCACTCGGCATCGTTCTGGGCTGCGGGGCGCTGGGCGCGTTGCTGCTTCTCGCCGTCAAAGCAGAAGTGATTGGCGACTTCGTGCGCTATTCCGTCAACGCGCGGCAGGCCGCAGCCAAAGCCGGCGAAGTCCTGCGCCAAAGGAAGATCGATCCACGAAGGTACAAGCGGGCCATCGAGTCTGACGACAGCTTCAATCCGTATGCAAACGAATATCTGCGCCGGCAGGTCGGCATCGCCGGCGCCAACCGGCTCTACCGGGAGAAGGTGCCCTCGGCGTTCTGGCGCGCGCGCTACTTTCGCGATTCAGAGAAGGAAGAATACGAAGTGATCCTGGTCCCTGATGGCGCGCTGCACTCGGTGCATCATCAACTCGAGGAGAAAGCTCCCGGCGCCGCTCTATCCAAAGAGGAGGCCCAAGCCCGGGCCGAGGCTTATCTGCGCGATGAAAAAAAGCTCGACCTCGCCAATTGGAAACTGGTTGAGGCCACCTCTAAGAAGCATCCCGCGCGCATCGACCACACGTTCACCTGGGAAGAGCTTGCCTCGGTGGGGGAAGCGCACGTGCGCACACGACTCAGGGTGCAGGGGGATGAGGTCTCGGGCTACCAAGTCTTCGTCAAAATACCGGAAGAGTGGGAGCGCCAGCAGACCGAGAAGACGATGGCATGGTATCTCCACCTCGTCGGCCAAATCCTTTTCTATGTCGGGCTGGGTGTCACGGTCCTGGTGATCTTCTTCAGGAATCTCAAGACACCCACGGCGGCGAGTGTCCCCTGGCGGCGCTTCTCGATCTGGGCTCTATGGGGTTTGCTGATCACGCTGGTCAACTTCGGCAATAAGTTGTCCGTGCTGCTGTTCGCCTACGATACCCAGATACCATTCAAGTCCTTTGTGGCGGTCCTCCTGGTCGGTCTCCTGTTGGGCGCGGCCGCCTTCTATTCGTTGCTGTTCTTCCTGTTTGGGCTGGCCTGGTTTTTCCTCTCGCGGGTGTTCGGCAGCGAGCGCCTGCCGTCGTGGCGGGGCATGCCCGCGGCCTATTACCGCGATGCGTTCTGGCTGGCGCTGGCCGGAACCGGGGTGCTGCTGGGTCTGGCACGCTTGCAGTTTCTCTTAGCGCGCATCTGGCCCACCGCTAAAAAGGCTCTGGGCGGCGGCCTCCCCGCGGGCCTCGATTTGTATGTGCCCGCGGCCAGTGCCATCGGAAGCGCTGTATTAGCCGGTCTGTTTGTCACAGCTCTGGTTGCGGTGGCGGCAGGGTTCGTCGCGGGGTACGTGCGGCAACGCTGGCAGCAGTTTGGGTTGATCCTGTGCTTGGCTGTAGCGATGTCCGGAGGCTGGGGTAGCCCAGCCGACTTCGCCAAGAAAGTCTTGGTGCAGCTCGCGGTCCTGGGAGTGTACTGGTGGAGCGTAACGCGGGTCGTGCGCTTCAACTTGCTGGCATACTTCCTCGTGGCCGCCAGCGTTGCGCTCGTCGGTGCCGCGGACGGGTTGCTGCGGCAGCCCAACGAGTTCTTCCGCGCCAACGGTTATGCGGTGGTCGTTGCGCTGCTGGCGCTGCTTGCCTGGCCGTTGGTGGAATGGCGCCGCTCGGCTGGGTCACAAGGTCCGGGGGTGGGTCCCGCGGAACGTGCCGCCGAGACTCGCCGTATCGGATTTCTTCTGTAGCGGCGGGGCAAGCCCCGCCCTCTGTGCCGTGGTGCTCTCGACAGCGGCGCTGCAGCCCTGAGGTGCTGCGAGCTCTTCGATGACGATGCCCGCAAGACCAGAGGTCAAGTTTCCACTGCGCCGGTGGGGGGAGTACTTGGTGGCAATTCTTGGCGGCAACATTCTCTTTCTATTGCTCGAACCGCGTCTTCCCGCCGCGCTTCGGCATCACACCTTTCGCGTGGATTGGGGACTCGGGCTGGACTTTACCGTCTGTGTGGGGCTTTATGGCCTGATCCGTTTGTTGCGCCGTTTGCGTGGCGAGTGATTTTGGCACCGATTCTATCAAGCGACCCCGCGGCGGGCGCCGAAGGCGCTGCGGAGCCAGTACACAACGGGACCTGCGGCGATCAGCAGTAGGCCGATAGTGGCCAGTGAGTTAGAGTAGGAAAAGCGGGAAAGCGCTGCTTACCCTTTCGTTTTTCCGGCGTCTACATGGTTGGGACCCGGCCCGTGGGGAATTCGCACCTCCACAAAGGCGTCGGGGCGAAGGGAACTCAGCCGACGTGCCATAGAAAGTGATGATTCCGCCCACAGGATTGGCGTTAGCGTTGCCAGGGGATCAAAGCCAGGCGAGCTGCCGAGACCACAGCCGAACCACAGTGAGTGCGGAAGACGAACAGAGCCTGATCCGCCATGCCCAGGCAGGCGACCGCGCCGCCTTTGAAGCGCTCGTCCACCGCTATGACCGGGACGTGCTGCGCTTGGCTCTCAACGTCTTGCGACGCCCCGAAGACGCACGTGACGTCTACCAGGAAGCTTTCCTGAAAGTTTACAAGAACCTGCACCGCTTCCGCTTCGAGTGCAGCTTTTATACCTGGGTCTATCGCATCGTCACGAATGTGTGCCTTGACCACATGCGCCGGCGCCACAGCCGCCCCGAAGACCAGGCGCCTGAGGTCGTCCCCGGCGGTGAGGCGGGGTCGACCGACTTCTTCGACCGGCAACGGGAAAACCGGGTCACCGCCGACCCGGAGCGCCATCTGATGGGTAAGGAAATCAGCCGGCACATCGCCGCCGCGCTCGAGCGGCTCTCGCCGCGTGAGCGCATGGTCTTTGAAATGAAGCATTACCAGGGCTTGAAGCTGCGTGCGATCGGCGAGGTGCTGGGCACCAGCGAAGAGACGGTGAAGAATTCGCTGTTCCGGGCGACGCGGAAGTTGCGCGCCCAGTTGGAAGGTTTACTGTGAAAGAGGGTAGGAAAATGGACGGACCGCGGGGTGAAACACCGAATTGCCAGCAGATCGAACGCCTGCTGGTTTTCTTTGCTTGTGAAGAGTTGAGCGCCGAAGAACGCGCCGCTGTCGAACACCACGTCGGGCAGTGCCCGGCGTGCGCCGCGTCGCTTGCGAGCGAGCTGCGCTTGCAGCAGGTCTTGGCGGCGATCGGGCCGCCCGCGGAAAGGCTGGACCCCCACGGCCGTCTGCTGGCGCAGTGCCGCAGCGAGCTCGGCGAAGCTCTCGACGATGCGGCGCAAAAGCCGGTCCGGGCAAGGTGGTTACTTCCGGTGCTTCCGGCAAACTGGTTTGTGCTGCGTCCGGCGTGGAGCGCAGCGCTGCTGATTCTGATCGGCATGGCTCTGGGCTCAGTGGTACCGCAGTGGTACTCCTCGCAAATGACACAGCGACCCGACGCCGTGACAATGAAAGTTTCCGCGCCGCCGCGTCTCTCCCAGCAAGACTTGGAAACCATGGGCATCGCAGCGATCAACTGGAATGCCGGCGGCAGTTTTGGCTCGCCCAGCGTTGAGCTTCACCTGACCGCGGAGAAACCCATGGAGCTACAGGGAAGCTTGGACGACATGGACGTGAAGCGCGTGCTCACGTTCGTGGTCCAGAACGGGCAGCGTTTTGATTCCGGCGTGCGCCTGGATTCGCTGGAACTGCTGCGGAGACGGTCGAGCGACACCGAGGTGCGTCAAGCATTCTGCATTGCCGCGCGCAAGGACCGTAACCCGGGCGTGCGGCTGAAGGCGCTCGAAGCCCTGCGCGGCTTCGAGCAGGACGACGCAGTTCGCCTGACGCTGCTGGATGCCTTGCAGAACGACGACTGCCCCGGGGTTCGCGTGGAAGCGATAAACGCCCTCCAGACAGTGATGCGGGCAATGGGCGAGAAGGGCATCAGCCCACAGGATCAGGGGCTGGTCAACGTCCTGCGCGATCGCATGCAGCGGGATCCGAACAACTACATTCGCATGCAGAGCGCGGCGGCGATTCGTCAACTCGGCCCGCGCGAATTACACTAGGAAAAGGGCGCAGAGATTTGGGCTGGTAATCGAATGAACGTACGTCTCCCCCTTCGTTGCGTTTCGACGATGCTCGCGACGCTTGGCGTCGCGGCGGGTCTCAGCACCCCTCTCTGGGGAGGAACTCCGCGGCCTCCCAAGCCGCCCGGCACTACGGCTGAGAGCCGGCGACTGAATGAAGAAAAGGTCGGCACACTGCCGACGCGCGAAGGCTTGCGCCTGCGCCTGGCCGCCGATCTCGGCGATGTTCGCATTCTTACGCAGAACTCGGACCAGGTCAGCTACAAGGTGCGCATCGAGGTTGATGCTCGCGAGCCCGGCGCAGCGGAGGTGCTGAAGCGGTACTCACTCACGGCGCGCAACACCCCGGCTGGGGTGCAGTTGACCGGGGAGGTGCCCTCGCATGACTTTCACGCCCGCTTGTGGATCAACTTCGAGGTGAGCGTGCCGCGCAACTACAACCTCGACGTGCTCACCCAGGCGGGCAATATCGAAACGTCGGATATCGATGGTCGCGTCACCCTAGTGACCTACGGCGGCAACATCACCGCGGGGCGCATCGGCGGTTCGGAACCCGCTGGGACGCGTGCCGCGGGGGCCTCCGCGACACCCGCGGCACGCTTGGAAACCTCGGGCGGGCACATCACCGTGCAGGACGTTCACGGCGACTTGCGCGCCATCACCGCCGGCGGCCACATCTTCGCCGGAAACGTGCAGGGCGATGTTGTCCTGCGGACCGGCGGCGGTCACATTCGCGCGGGAACGATCCAGGGCACGGCGCAACTGGATACCGGTGGCGGGAATATTTCCGTGCAGCGCGCCGGCGCGCACGTGAGCGCCTCGACCGGCGGAGGCCAGATTGAATTCGGAGAAGTGGCACGCTCGATCCGAGCGCACACGGGTGGCGGGGGCATCCGCGTCTCGCGTGTCGCGGGCCCGACGCAACTGGAGACCGGCGGCGGCAGTATCTTCCTAACGCGCGTCGGGGGGCCGGTGCGCGCCTCGACCGGCGCCGGAACCATCACCGCATGGTTTGTGCCGGAGGAACCCGCGGAGGCGGCGGCGCTGCCCAAGGCGCGCAAGCCCATGAAGCTGCTAGGCGCGTCGCAACTGGAATCCGGCCAAGGCGATATCGTGGTGTACCTGCCCCGCGAGCTCGCCGTCACCATTGACGCCACCATCGAGATGGCGGCTGATCACCGCATTGAGGCCGATCCTTCACTGCCGGTGAAAGTCACCTTTCCGGATTCCGGCACCGGAGGCTCGCGAGGTTTTGGAACTGTGCGCGGCGAGTGCGAGCTGAATGGCGGCGGGGAAGTTCTGCGGCTAAAGACGGTCGCAGGCAACATCCGGCTGAAACTGGGCGACACCGACCCGCAAATTCGCTTGCAACGAGAGCAGATCAACGAGCTCGAACACCGCCTGGAACTGCACCAGCAGCGGCTGCACGAGCAGGAGCACCGAACTCGGGGGCAAGTGGAACAGCGCGCCCTAGCACTGGAAGACCAACAGCACAAAATCCAGGAGTCCGAGCACCCGGCGGGCGGTCTGGAAGAATTACGGCGGAAGTTCGAGGTGATGTGGTGGGGCGGCGTCCGCGTGGATCCGGAGATGCAGCAGCGCAAATTGATTCACTCGGTGCGTCCGAAGTATCCGGACGTGGCCCGTCACGCCGGCATCCAAGGCGCAGTCCGCTTGCGGGCTATCATCGCCAAGGACGGGAATGTCCAGGATGTAAAGGTGATTTCGGGTCCGTACCTCCTGGGGCAAGCGGCCGCTGAAGCGGTGCGACAGTGGCGTTACGAGCCCACGCTGATGGATGACAAGCCGGTGAGCGTGGTCACGACGGTCACGGTTGAATTTAAATTGCAGTGAGATGGGCGGCGGGGAGGGGCAGAGCGTAAAAGGAAAAAGGAAGAGGGAGGATAGAAACTTCAAAGCAAATTGAGATAGCTCGCTGGGTGGACGGTTTTCTGCCTGCTACCTGTGAGATGGTTAGATGGCTTGAAGAAAAGGGTCGTGCATCGGGCCGAAATGCTCTCTACGGGGGTGTGGAATGGGCACAAGCGGACGAATCGCGGCGAGTCTCCTGGTCGCAACCGGTATGGCGATCCTGGCGGCACCGGGCTTCGCTGTGGACGAAGTCTTCCAACAAACCTATCCGCTGCCGGAAGGCGGCGCCTTCCAGCTTCAAAACGTGAATGGGTCGGTCCAGGTGAGTGGTTGGGAGCGCGATGAGGTTGAGGTGTACGCATTGAAATCAGCCCTGCAAGGCCATCGCGACTTGCAGCGGGTGAATATTGAGGTGCAGGCGCGGTCCGACTCGGTAACCGTTCAGACGCACTACCCGTCCGACGAAGGCGTCGAAGTTTCAGTCGAGTACCACATCCGCGTGCCGCGTCACGTCGAGCTGCGCCGCGTGGCGACGGTAAACGGCACGGTGCGTGTCTTCGGCGTCGAAGCCGTCGGGGAGCTGCGCTCGGTGAATGGCAACATCGAAGTCTTCGACAGCGCCGGCCGCTTGAGCGCGCGCACTACCAACGGCAACGTGCGCATGGAGTTGCACCGGCTCGACACGGGCGGCCCGCTGACCGTCGAAACCGTCAACGGCTCGGTGGTGATTGCGCTGCCGCTGGACACGGACGCCGAGCTCGACCTGCGCAGCCTCAACGGCGATTTTCGCTCCGAGCTTCCCTTGACCCTGCAAGGCTCGCTCGGGCCACGCAAAGTTCGCGGGCGGCTGGGCCTGGGTGGCAGCCCGCTGCGCATCCGGACAGTGAATGGCGGAATTCGCGTGGTCACGATGCGGCCCACGGTGTGAGCTGGCCCGCGCGGGCTTCAACCGCTCACCTCAGCCGGCGGGCGGCGTCGAATGGCAGTAGGAGGATGGAATGAACAAAGGCTTGATCGCAATTCTAGCGGGCGCGCTGCTATTGACCGTCACCGTTCCGGCGCGGCCCGGTCGCGCGCAGGAAAATCCACGGAACGAGTGCGAGGGAATCCACGCCCAGCTCGAGCGCGAACAAGCGCGGCTCAAGGCCGAAATGGCTAGGATGACGGCCGAACTGAAGCGCCTGCGTGATGCTGTGCGGCCCGTGCAGTTGGCCGAGATCGAAGACCGGCCTGTGAGGGTGCTGGCTGCGCTCGAACCGCAAAATGAAGACCAGGCGGTCGCGGAGATCGACGACGATCGCGAGGAGATCGAAAGGCGCGTAGAAACAGTGGCCGAACTCGCCGCACACCAAGCGGTCGCGGAGATCGACGACCGGAATGAGGTGTGGTTACTGAACGAGGGCGATCGCGGCTGGCTCGGCGTGACGATTGCGGAAGTCACGGCTGACAAAGCGAAGGAATTGAAGCTGCCCGCAGCGCGCGGCGTGATCTTGAGCAGCTTAGAAGCCGACGGCCCTGCTGCCAAGGCCGGTCTCAAAGCCAACGATGTCATCACCGAGTTCAACGGCCAGCGTGTCGAAGGCACGCTCCAGTTCCGCCGACTGATCCGCGAGACCCCAGGGGGGCGCACGGTGCAGTTGACCTTCTGGCGCGACGGCCGCGCGCAGAGCGTGTCGGTTGAACTGGGCGCCTTTCCCGACAAACTCGTGGGCCATGGCTTTGGGCCCAAGGAGTTCAAGTTTGAAATGCCTGAGTTCGGCGGCAAATTGTTTGGACACGACATCTTCCTGCAGCAAGGGCCGAGGCTCGGCATCGACGCCGAAGACCTGAGGGGTCAGCTTGGCTCCTACTTTGGCGCACCGGACGGCGAAGGTGTGCTCGTGCGCGACGTCGCGTCCGGCACGCCCGCCGAAAAGGCGGGGCTGAAGGCCGGCGACGTTATCATCAAGATCGACGGTGAGCGCGTGCGCACCGTTCACGACTTGCGTGAGAAGATGCGTGCGAAGCGAGAGAACAAAACCGTGAGCGTCAGCGTCATCCGCAAGGGCACGGAGATGTCGTTCAATGTCGAGGTTGAGCAGCCCCGTCCTTCCGCCGAGCGCAAGAAGGTGATCAGCCGCCGCATCTCAATCTAGCCGTTTTCGCAGCCGCGGCCGGGACGTAAGAAGCGCATCGCTGGAATGAAGGGGGCTGCCAAGAGCAGTCTGGGTGTTGGTACTTCAGCTATTCGCGGAGGACGAGGGCCTTCGAGGCAGGGACGGCGAGGCGGACCAGCCGGTGGCTGGCGTCGAGATAAAGGTAAATCTCCAGGTCTGCGGTGCGCACGCGAAGAGTTTCGAGCGAAGCACCGTCCACCTTTTGCAGCCCGGCGGACTCGACGGTCAGGCTGCCGGGAGTCATCTCCTGCGGGATCAGCACTGGGAAAGTCTGCGTGCCTTTCGTGTTCCAGTCATAGAGGCGCGCGAGGACGGCGTAATGGTGGTAGAGATTGTTATCGAGGATGAGCACGCGGGGCGAGCCAAAGGTGAGCTCTTGCATGAACGGCTGGGTGCCTTCCAGTTGCAGGACTATTTTCGTGGCGGAGGCTTTCTTCTGCCCCTCGGCCGACCACTCATACCGCAGCGGCGTTCCGTCGGCAGCCAGCCGTAGCTGCCCGCGAACCTGCATTGTGCCGCCGGCCGGCGAGCGTGCCGCAGAGCTGCCCGAAGCAGAAAAGACCCGGATTTCGGTTGTGCCGCGCGCTGTCCATTCTTGGCCGTTTCGAGAAATCTCGAACTCCTCGCTCCCAACGGGCTGGCCATCGAGCAGGAGGCGAAACTTGCCCTTATCCTCGGCAAGCGCGGCGGCACCGGGGGCGGAGGCCTCGGTTTTCCCGCTTTTCTCGGGTTTGCCTTGGGTGGCGTTCTCTGGCGGCAGGCCGATCCCTCCGGCTGCGCTCCGGGCCAGCGTGCACAGCAGCACAAGACCCACCAATGGCCGGCTCATGCCTTCACGCGCCCCGCATCGCTATTCCTAATGTGTGCTGAGCCCGGGCTGCCCGATGGCTGGTCTGGCGGCTCCACGCCGCGCCCGACAATGCCCAGCGTGAGGATCTGCTCCACAACGCGGCGTGGATCGCCGCTGCTGTCCACGCGGAAGTCGGCCTGTTGATAGAATGGCAGGCGCTGCTCGAAAAGCTGCCGGAAACTCGCTTCATCGCGAAACAGGGGTCGATCAGCCATGATGACACAGCGTTTGAGGAGGACTTCAATCGGGCAATCGAGCCAGATTACGGCGCTGCCCGTAGCGCTTCTCTCCGGAGCCTCTTTTAGGCGTGAAGCGCGCAGCAACTCGATATTCTGTGGTTGCGCGAATGTCCCCCCGCCGAGCGCGAGCACCGTGGGTTGATCCAGCTCGGCGGACTGACCCAACGCTTCGATCAACTGTTCGTGTTCGATTTCGCGGAAGGCAGACTCGCCCAAGCGATCGAAGATTTCGGTGATCCGCAGGCCGGCGCGGTGTTCGATGCGGGCATCAAGGTCCACAAATCGCCAGGCAAGGTGGCGCGCAAGGAGCTGCCCGACGGTGGTCTTGCCGCAGCCCATGAAGCCGGTCAGGCAAATCAGTCTGCGCCTTGGTGTAGTGCCGGGGGACGGCATCGGGTATCGCGCGCGTTCCGGGAGAAGAGATCTCTGCGTTATTCGCGCTTTCGGATTTTGATTGTACCACTAAATGAGAAGAGTTCGACCTTGGCATGCCCGCCGTTGAAGGTCCCAATGCTGTTGGAGAACTTGGGGCGCACTGCGTGGCGCCCGCCGTGCGGATCGGGCTTGAGTTTGGCCTCGTTTTCAACCGTACCCTTCATGGAAGTGGCGTTCAGATCGAATGAGTCGGTGTCGGCGAAGCGGACTTCGATGATGCCGTCATAGTTCTTCAGGATGTAGGTTCCGGTGCGGAGGAAATCCCCGTCGAAGAAGATGTTGCCTGAGGTTGTCTGCACGCGGACGTTGTCCATCTGCGGCTGCAGCAGTTGCACGTTGCCGCTAATGGAGTTGACATTGATGCGGCCCAGGCAACGCGTGCACAGCACCGAGCCGCCGATGGTCTTAACGACCATGTAGCCGCCGACCTCCTGGAGCTGGATGTCAGCGGCCACGGTATCAAAAGTCATCTCGCCGTAAACGCGCTCGACGATCACCAGGCCGGAGTCGGTGTGCACCTGAAGTTCGCTCTCCTCGGGGACGGTAATCTGATAGTCGGCTTGCAAGTCGGAAGGCTGGACGTTTGTAGTGAGGACGTGCGTGGTCACTTCGATGCGGGTGCCGGCCTGCTCCGTGTCCACTTCCACTCTGTCACTGGCGTGATTGCCCACTACTACGACTTCGGGCTTCTTCCAGGACTTGACTTCGATCCTCCCATTGGCGTTATGCACGGTGATGACCGGCCGCCCGGTGACCGGGAAGCGTTTTTCAATCCGGTGAGCCGAAGCCGGCACCGCCAGCAGCGCGGCGGCCAGAGTCAGCGTTGTCCAGCAAAGGGGAGTGGCAAACCTGGATGTGGCGGTCATTAGTCACCTATCTCCCCGCGTTCAGTCATGGAGGCCAGCAACTCCGCCTTCTGCTGGTAAGCCCCGTAGAGGTATTCGCGGGCGATCTCGTTTTGGGGCTCCTCGCGCATTGTCTTTTCACACATGGAAATGGCGTTGTCAACTATCTCGAGGTTCTGGTGGAGCGAAGCGGTGACCGCAGGATTGCGATGGCGCAAGGCTGAAACGGCATGCCGCTGCACCGCACTCAACTGCGTGCCCAGCGAAGCAGTAGCGGGTTGTACGGCCACCGGCGGCCCCGGCTGGTTTAGCCACAGCCTGCTGTAGAATCCTACAATCACAGCCGCAACCAGCACGAAAGACAGATAGGCGCCGGCCAGCGCTGGGCGCGGCAGCATCGCCAGCCATTCCGCCAGCCAGCCAGTTTTGCGCGGCGCGCGAATCAGGCCCTCAGATTCCAGATGGGCGCGCAGGGAAAGCCAGACGCGCTCCGGGGGTTCCGCCGGCTCGGCGCCCAGTTCCCGCGCCACGGCATCAATCGCTGCGAGATCGGATACCAGAGCGCGGCACCGCTTGCAGGCGTTCACGTGAGTCGCGGCCTCGGCCGGCAGCTCTGCCGCCCGCTGTTCAAGAACAAGCTCAAATTCATGGCACTGCATCGTCATCATCCTTCTGGCTCAATTCCTACTTAGTCCACGCCGGAGGTTTAGCTCTTTGCCGCCTGGCGTTCTTGGCGCGCTTGATCGCGAAGGGTTTCCTGCAACAACTCGCGCAAGCGCATCCGCGCCTTGTGCAATTGCGATTTCGAGTTTCCGATCGAACATCCCATGATTTCGGCGATCTCGTTGTGTTCGTACCCCTGGATATCGTGGAGAACGAACGCCGCCCTGTAGCCCGGCGGCAGTTGGGCGATGGCCCGTTGCAGATTCACGCGGTCGAGCGAGCCGGTAAGCAGCAAGTCGGGCCCGCCGACGTCTTTGCGCGGCCCCCCGGTTTCCTCGTCTGGTTCGGTGGTCTCCTCGAGCGAGGTTTCCGGCAGCGTCTTTTTTCGCAGCTTCATCAGCACGACATTGACGGAGAGCCGGTGCAGCCAAGTGGAGAAGGCCGAATCGCCGCGGAAGGTGTGGATCTTGCGGAACAATTGCAAGAAGGCCTCCTGGGTCAGGTCTTCAGCCTCGGCCGTGTTTCCCACCATGCGTAAGCACAAGGCATAAACGCGACGGTTGTGCAACCGATAGATGCGTTCAAACGCTGCCGTGTCGCCCTGCTGAGCCAGGCGAATCGCGTCCGCTTCGGACAGGTCGCTGGTTTCGGTTCGTCGCGGTCGGGACACCGTACCCGTCGGGACGCATCCATTGAGTTGGGATGCGTCCCCCCCTCCCTGAGTTGTCCTGGACATGGGTAGCTGTGCAAGGCCGACACCACCCGTCAGGACTCGGTCAGGCGAGGGTCGCGGCCGTTCCACGGCCTGTCGGTAACCGGCAAGCCGATTCTATTTTCTTCGGAAAAGGGTTGCGCGTCTATGATAAACCGCAGGGGAAGCGGGAGCCTTCAACTTCTGCTGGAAGAGCTGCATTTCCTCGCTGGGAAGGGCGCACAGGAAGGACTTCAGCATGACCATGGCTTCCCTCAGGCAGGTGTTCAGGTCATAGTGCAGGATGTCCAGCGCCTGCCAGCGCGCGCCAGGTTGGGTCGAGGCGCCGTCAGCGATTTCTTCGGTCGCCTCGCGGAATTCTCCCTGGAGATCCTCGACGGTATCCGCCAGGGAGCGCAGTTTATGGAACAAGCTGGAACGGGCGGAAAACAGCAACTTGGAGACAATGGTATTCTTCCTGGCGTTGCGCTGCGCGGTCTCCCCCCGAAAGAAGTCAGGATTGAGAGCAGCGACGTTGGGCAGCGTCCCGAAGTGCCGGCCGTGCTCTTCCATCGCACGCAAGGCCGCGAGGAGGCGCACGGCGAGAAGGTCGAACAAGTCGGCGCAGATACCGACCTGCTCGCGCGCATGAATCAGCCCGCCGTTGTCGCGCAACTCGAAGGCTTCGTTCAACGTGACGCTCAGCATCGCGTAGCAGCGCTCGAGCTGTGCAACCGCGGTGCCGAAGGCGTCATCCTTCTCCGCTGGGAGCCAGGATCGCCAGTCTTGGCCTACCGAGCACGCGCGCTGCGGCCCTTTCTTTGCGGGCCAGGTTCCCAAGATGCCTCCGAGGGGGACGTAGTATAGCACACGGGACAAGAGCTTAGGTGCGCGCCTATAGCACCGTAGCTTATTTATGTCAAGTATTTTATATATACTACCTTATATTAATTAGTCTATAATACAGGTCTATTTACGTAGCAGTTTTATACCCTCGGGCCATTGGATTACTGCTAGGGCGACCATCGCAGCGGGTCTTCAAGCCGGAACTTCGCGTCGGTTCTCGCATTGCAGTACATTTAGGCGCCTGCACTCGCGTGGTATTGTTTGAGCTTGCGGTACAGGGCGGTCTTGCGGTTGGTGACAATATACTACTTGTTGTAAGTTATTTATTATAAGTAATTTATGTCGATTGACATCCCTGTCGTTTTTCCCGTCCATTCAGAAGGCCAGAGACTGTGGACACAGTGTCCCTTTGGGAAAGGGGGTTCGATTCTGAAACAACCCGGAGTCACTGGCTGGGTGGACGGTTCTACATTCCTCGGGAATTCGCTGACTTCACATGGCTTGGCTGGCGTCTCGGGTATTGACCTGGAGGCTTGCGTGCCCTAGCAGCTAGCAGCTAGCAGCTAGCAGCTAGCAGAAAGGTCTGGCAGCATGGGAGACAAGAAAAAGGGCTCCCTGGAAGGGGCAAGGATCCGCCGACTGCGCTTGAGGGCACAATTGACTCAGGAATTCGCATCCGCCATCCGGTGATAGCCTCGAGTGCCTTAAGGATCTGCTTGCTCGCCCACCTGACAGCGGGATGCCCATCGATTGCCTGAATCTCCGCCTCCGAGAGATCGAGCACGAAGACAACTTTCGGTTCTAAGTTGTTTGGCATGTGTTTCCTCCTGGGCTTCGACTTCTTCATGCCTCTTCTATGAATCATGTAGTTCACCAGGTTGGCCGGGATCCTGTGCATTTTCGGGCCCGGGAGTGTTGGACTTTCTTGATCAACGCGCAGAGCCGCTGCATCTGGCTGTGCAAGTGAGCACGGGGCAGGCTTGCATCGTTCCTCACCGGCAGTAATTGTTTTCATATCTATCTGAAAGTCTTATATTCAAGGGGCGGGTAACGTCCGTGCAATACCGAGGTATACGTACAGCCGATCACCTAAAGGACTTTACGCAGGTGCGGACCGACGGCCTCTTACCGGTACAAAAAACTATGTGCGTAAATCTGGGTATAAACTGTTGTCGATATCTTTTATCCTGGCAGCTAAAGGAATCGTTCCCCTCATGTCCCAATTGCGGTGGCCGCAGATGTGCATCCCGTATAGCATCTGAAGGAGGGCACTATGGGCCAGATCGCGGCTAAGACCCACAGCATCGATGCTGACGGAGTATCGAATGCTATCGAAGAGCGCTTGCAGCTAATCATTGACACAATTCCCACAATAGTCTGGAGCAAACTGCCTGACGGCTCGGCTGATTTCCTCAACCAACGTTTTCGTGAATATACCGGTTTTTCTTTAGTGGACGGGCTGGGCTGGGGATGGATGAATGCGTTTCATCCTGAGGACCGTGGGACGGAGGAATGGCGCGCGGATTTGGCCGCTGGGAAACCCTTTGAGAAGGAGGTGCGTCTCCGCCGGAATGACGGGGAATATCGTTGGTTCCTGCTTCGCGCCGTGCCGCTGCGGGACGAGCATGGAAACATCGTCAAATGGTATGGATTGACCTGCGACATCGAAGATCAGAAGCGGGCGGAAACGCAGTCGCGGGCGCTGATCAATGCGATCCCGCAGCAGATCTGGAGCGGCCCGCCTGACGGCACAATTGACTATTGCAATGACCGTTGGCGCTCTGACACCGGACTAGGGCTTGAAGAACTGCGAGGCGATGGCTGGCAGACTATGCTTCATCCCGAGGACCGAGATCGGGTGCTTAGAGCTTGGCACGAGTCGGTGCTAAATGGAACGCCTTACGAGCAAGAAGAACGCCACCGGGGAGTGGACGGGACGTACCGTTGGTTCTTGGCACGTGGCGTACCGCTGCGCGATGGGCAAGGACGCATCGTTAGGTGGTACGGGACGAACACCGATATTGAAGATCGAAAGCATGCCGAAGAGGAGCTGCGACGCCTCTCCGGACAACTTCTGCAGTCGCAGGACGAAGAGCGACGGAGAATCGCACGGGAGTTGCATGACTCGACGGGCCAAGACCTCGTCGCTTTGGCAACAATGCTTGGTCAACTCCGTGGTTCAATTCCTTCGGTCGAGCGAAAATCACGTAGGCTTCTTTCCGAGTGTAAGGTGTTGGCGGACAGGTGCATCCGAGAAGTCCGCACGCTTTCTTACCTATTGCACCCGCCAATGCTGGACGAGGGTGGACTGGAGGATGCGATTCGCGATTACGTGGACGGCTTCACCAAGCGAAGCGGGATCCAGGTGGAACTGGAAGTGTCACCGCGTTTCGGACGGATGAAACCAGATGTCGAGTTGGCTCTATTCCGGGTGGTGCAAGAGAGTCTCACCAACATCCAGCGCCATTCGGGAAGCCTCCAGGCCAAGATACGAATTGACCGGAATGCAGATGATGTCACGCTGGAAGTCAGCGACAAAGGCCGTGGGATTTCAGACAGCCGATTCCCGTCAGGAGTGGGGGTCGGCATCCCGAGCATGCACGAGCGAGTGAAGCAAATCGGCGGCCGGCTGGATGTTGATTCCAGCAGTCGCGGCACAACTGTGCGTGTGACGATACCCGTGAATGACTAGAGACTTGAAGAAGCTTCGCATCCTGGTGGCTGACGACCACGAACTCGTCAGGCGTGGAGTGAAGACACTCGTCCGGGCCCAACGGGGTTGGCAGCTTGTCGGTGAGGCAGTGAATGGCCGAGATGCCGTCGAAAAAGCGAGGGAGTTAAAACCAGATGTAGCGATCTTGGATATCACTATGCCCGAGCTGGACGGATTGGAGGCAACCCGCCAGATCCGAGAGGCAGTGCCGAAAACCGAGGTTCTCATCCTCACCATGCATGAGTCGGACCAGATGGTGCGCCGAGTACTGGAAGCAGGAGCTCGCGGGTACGTCTTGAAATCCGATCTTGGGGGCTGCCTTGTGCAGGCCGTGAAAAGCGTCTCTGACGGTAAGCGTTTCCTCACCCCCAAGGTATCCGAGATCGTGTTGGAAGGGTTTCTCAAGGCGGCGAGCGAACCTAAGGGAAGTAAGCTGGCGCAAGGCCGCCCAACCCCGCGCGAGGTCGAAATCGTCCGACTTCTGGGAGAGGGAAGAACTAACAAGGAAATTGCTGAGGCGCTGGGAATCACAGTCAGGACAGTTGAGACCCACCGAGCTAAGATCATGCTCAAACTTGGCCTCCATTCCCTCACTGAGCTTGTTCACTATGCCATCCGCAACAAGATAGTCTCACTATAAGACCTAGGTGCTTCCAGCGCCTTGCAAAGCCAATGAGCTCCCGGAACGGCCTCGTGTAACTTTACTTCGGAATATTCAGTAACTTAATGTCAGACCTTTCGGCGTTTCAGTGGAGTCCTTGCGCTACCCGGGGGCCGCTCGCTATACTGCCGCTCGATTTGCGTTGTATGTATCCCGGATGGTGTTCTGGGGCCCTGTGAAAGGATCTCGGCTTGCCCTTTGAACCGCTTGATCAGTATCTTCAGCGACAGAAAAAGCTCGAGCAGATCCAAGCCCTGGGGCATGAGCCTTTTCCCCACAAGTTTGACTGGACCGCGACCGCAGCCGAGATTCTTGAAAAGTATGGGGAGCGCAGCGCCGCGGAACTGGAAGCGACAAAAGTGCCGGCCCGCGTGGCCGGGCGCATCCTGACGCTCCGGCTGCACGGCAAAGCAGGTTTCGCGCATATCCTGGGGCAGGGAAAACGGCTACAGATCTACGTCAAGCTGGACGTGGTGGGCGAGCGAGGCTTCCGGCTGTTCCAACTCCTGGACATGGGCGACATCATCGGCGTCGCCGGGCATCTTTTCCGCACCAAGACCAATGAGCTGACCCTCTGGGTGGAGGAATTGACTCTGCTGACCAAGGCGCTGCTGCCCCTGCCGGAAAAATGGCACGGGCTGACCCACGTCGAACTCCGCTACCGCCA
Source organism: Acidobacteriota bacterium (assembly GCA_003224235.1). Lineage (GTDB taxonomy): Bacteria > Acidobacteriota > Terriglobia > Acidiferrales > UBA7541 > QHYU01. The sequence goes on along the minus strand of QHYU01000140.1, from coordinate 42,271 downwards.
GCGCTACCTGGATTTGATTGTCAACGAGGCAGTGCGGCAGATCTTTACGCGACGCGCTCAGATCATCCGCGAACTGCGCAACTTCTTCGAAGCCAGAGGCTTCATCGAAGTAGAGACGCCGATGATGCAGCCGATTGCCGGCGGCGCCGCGGCGCGGCCGTTCATCACGCACCACAACGCCCTCGACCTCAATCTCTACCTACGCATCGCGCCAGAGCTGTATCTGAAGCGGCTGGTGGTGGGAGGCCTGGATCGCGTCTATGAGATCAACCGCAACTTCCGCAATGAGGGGATCTCCACCAGAAACAACCCTGAGTTCACCATGCTGGAGTTTTATCAGGCCTATAGCGACTACCGCGACCTGATGGATTTGACCGAGGAGCTGCTCCAGGGCCTGGTGAAAAAGGTCTGCGGGTCTACCACCATCCGCTACGGCGAACACGAAATAGACTTCGCTCGCTGGCAGCGACTTTCCATGCGCGAAGCCATCTGCCGCTACTGGCCCGCTGAGGCCGGCGCGCCCCCCACAGTCGCCCAACTCGCGGCGCCCGGCGGTCCGCGCGCTGTCATGGAGCGCTACAATCTCTGTGCGAGCAAGACAGGGCTGGAGCCCATTGGCAGCTCCGGCGAGTTCTCCGAGGGCGAGCTGACCGGCCTGCTGTTTGAGGCTGTCGCGGAGGAAAAGCTGATCCAGCCGACGATCCTGTATGACTTTCCGGCCGCCATTTCTCCGCTGTCGAAGTGCCGCCCCGATGATCCTTCGCTCGCCGAGCGATTTGAATTCTTTGCCGGCGGGCTCGAGTTGGGCAACGCTTTCTCCGAGCTGAACGATCCCATCGAGCAGGAGCGGCGCTTCCGTGAGCAGGTGGCCCAGGGAGGAGAGGAGGTCCCCAAGGAAGTGGACATGGACTACATCCGCGCGCTGAGCTACGCCATGCCGCCGACGGCTGGCGAGGGCATCGGAATCGACCGGCTGACCATGCTGCTCACCGATTCGCATTCCATCCGCGAAGTTATCCTCTTTCCGCTGCTGCGGCCGGAAGCCCCGGCCGGCAGTGAGCCGCAAGCTCCCGGCGAAGCACAATGAAGTTCGAATGGTTAGTGGCCCGCCGCTACCTGCGCTCGCCGCACCGGCCGGCGGTGCTGCGACTGGTGACGCTGCTGGCAGTGGCGGGCGTGGCGGCAGGTGTGGGCACGCTGGTGATTGCGCTGGCGATGAACACCGGTTTCCGCCAGACGATCCAGGACCGCCTGCTCGGTGTCACCGCACACGTCAACTTGACGCGTCCCGGCACCGACGGCCTGCGCGACTACCGCGCGCTGGCCGAGGAGCTGGGGGCTACGCCCGGCGTGCGCGCCGCTACCCCAGCTATCTACCAGACCGTACTGCTCTCCGCCGGTGGCCGCGCCCGCGGCATCGTGTTGAAAGGCATCGACCCGGAACTTGAGCATCGTTCGAATGAAGCCCTCCGCCGCGTGGTGGCCGGCGCCGCCGACTTCGCCGCCGATGCGGATGGCATGGACGCAATTCTGCTGGGGCGGATCCTGGCGCAGGAACTGAAGATTGGCGCCGGGGACTACGTTACGCTGACCAGCCCGCAGGGCCGGCTGACACCGTATGGGATGGTCCCGAGGTCGCGGCGGTTCCGCGTGGCGGGCATCTTCGACTCCGGATTCTACGATTACGATGCCAATTGGGGCTTCATGACGCTAGGGGCAGCCCAGGGCCTGGCCGGCACAAGCGACTTGGTGAACGTGATCGAGTTCCGCATCGAGCAAGCCGACCGCGCAGCCGAGCTGGCTGGTGTGCTGGCGCGGAAAGCCGGGCCGGGCTACTCAGCAACGACCTGGATGGAGGAAAACCGCGCGCTGTTCCGCGCGCTGCGCCTGGAAAAGCTGGTGACGACGCTCTTCATCGGACTGATCACTTTTGTTGCCGGCCTCAACATCCTGGTGGTGCTGGCGATGACCGTGAGCGACAAGGCGCGCGACATCGCTGTGCTCATGGCCATGGGGGCGCGGCGCGAACAGGTACGCAACATTTTCATTCTCCAGGGGCTTGCCGTCGGCGCGGTGGGTACTTGCGCGGGGCTGGTCGCAGGCTATGGCATTGCCTGGGCAGCTGACTCTTATCGTCTGATCCCGCTCGACCCCCAGGTTTATGCCGTTCCCTTCGTGCCGTTTCATCCCAACGGCCTCGACGGGGCGTGGATTGCTGCGGCGGCACTCGCGATCAGCGTGGCCGCAACGTTTGTCCCTGCCCGTTCGGCCGCGCGCATCCTCCCGGTTGAAATCCTGCGCTACGAATAGTACCGTCAAGGGAGCGTTGAGCAAGCATGTGGGGTGGAGTGTGAAGATTTGGTCCTGCTCTCGAGCTCCAGGTGCCGCGACCGCAGAGGGCGAAGGCGGCCTCCTGAGGCATCGTGCTCCGCAGAAGGGGCGATGGAGCTTCCTGGTAAGCGACAATCGAGTGAAAATGGAGAGTTTTGGCGAGCAGCGTGCACTAATACTAGGGTACGCACAAGGGCGCTGTGCAAGCTTGTTGTGGAGGCAGCAGGGGTTCATGGGGTCCGTACTACAATCGCCGCGTTCTCAATGGCTTGCAGGATACTGCGTACAGTCGGCGCGGGGACAAAAAGTACCCAGACGTGCAATGAGGCAGCCGTTGGGCGCAAATGTGAAGTTGATTGAGCTACACCGGTTGTAGAGCAGGGCTCGGGCGGAGGAAATCGGGCAGAAGGAAAGAAGAAACGTAAACTAGGTCGGGGATCTGGCATCTAAGATTAGGTAGTGAACGAATAGACAGGATAGGCCAAGCGAGTGCGAGACGTGACCACGCAAAACGCAGCGGCGATGGCGATCCAACACCGTCAGGCAGGCGGCTGCCCAGAAGAAGCCTTGGGCCCGAGAGTGGTGCTCGAGGCGCGTGGCTTGCGCAAGGTGTATGGCGCAGGCGCGTCGGAAGTGGCTGTCCTGGCAGGCGTCGATCTAGCTGTAGTCGAGGGAGAAATGGTGGCGATTGTAGGACCCTCGGGTGCGGGAAAGAGCACGCTTTTGCATCTGCTGGCTGCGCTGGACATGCCAACAAGCGGTACAGTATACTTCGACACGAAGGCGGTGGAAGCGCTTTCAGACGCGGCGCTTGCGGATTTTCGCAGCCTTGCGGTGGGGTTTGTCTGGCAGAGGCATCATCTGCTGCCGGATTTTACCGCCGGTGAGAATGTGGCCATGCCCTTGCTCATCAGAGGAGTCGAGAAGGGACGGGCGCTCGAGGCCGGCGAGTTGTGGTTGAACCGAGTGGGGCTGGCGGGACGGGCGTGGCAGCGGGCAGGGGAACTCTCCGGTGGCGAACAGCAGCGCGTAGCCATTGCGCGGGCGCTGGCCAACGAGCCGGCGGTGCTGCTGGCGGATGAGCCTACAGGTGATCTGGACGAGCGAAACGCAGATGCAATTTTCACTCTGATGCAGAACTTGCACCGCACCCATCACTTGAGTTCCATCCTGGCGACGCACAATGCGGCGCTAGCGCGGCGATGTGACCGGGTGCTGCGGTTGGAGCACGGTGTGCTCCGGAGTGCAGAACAAGTTTAGGGAGAACTTGCAAGGCGATCTGAGGGAGAATCGAGCTGAACCGTGTTTGAGCGGTATACAGAGAAAGCCCGGCGCGTGATCTTTTTTGCTCGGTACGAAGCCAGCCAATACGGCAGCCCGTACATCGAGACCGAGCACTTGCTGCTTGGCCTGATGCGGGAAGACAAGGCGCTGGCCAATCGCTTCCTGAGGTCGCACGGATCGATCGAATCGATCCGCAAGGAGATCGAGTCTCGCATCACCATCCGCGAGCGGATCTCCACCTCCGTGGAGGTCCCGCTCAGCCAAGAATGCAAGCGCATTCTGAACTTTGCCACGGAAGAGGCCGAACGGCTGGGCCACAAGCACGTCGGCACCGAACACCTGCTGCTGGGCATCCTGCGGGAAGAGAAATGCTTCGGCGCGGAAATCCTGCAGGAGCGCGGGCTGCGGCTCTCCACGCTCCGCGAGGAGTTGGCCCGAAGCGCCGGCGAAAAGGTTCCGGTGAACCGTCCGAAAGAGACTTCGCTGCTGGCTGAGTTCAGCCGCGACCTGACGCAGGCGGCCATGGAAGGGCAGCTCGATCCGTTGGTGGGGCGCGAGCGAGAACTGGAACGCGTGGTCCAGATCCTGTGCCGGCGCACGAAGAACAATCCGGTATTGATCGGGGAGCCGGGCGTGGGCAAGACCGCCATTGTGGAGGGGCTGGCGCAGCGCATCGCCGACAGCGACGTCCCGCCGTTTCTGGCCGACAAGCGTATCCTTTCCCTGGACCTTTCCCTGATCGTGGCCGGCACCAAGTACCGCGGGCAATTTGAAGAGCGGCTGAAGACGATTATGAAGGAGTTGATGGAAAGCCAGAACGCCATCGTGTTCATTGACGAGCTGCACACACTGGTGGGCGCCGGTTCCGCCGAAGGCTCGCTCGACGCCGCGAACATCCTGAAACCAGCGCTGAGCCGCGGCGAGATCCAGTGCATCGGCGCGACCACCCCAGGCGAATATCGCAAGTCGGTGGAAAAAGACCGCTCGCTCGAGCGCCGCTTCCAGTCGGTCAAAGTAACCGGCCCGAGCGAGGATGAGGCCATCCGCATCCTACAGGGTGTGCGCGAGCGCTACGAGAAGTTCCACGCCGTCACCTATAACGAGGAGGCCATCCGCTACGCCGTCTATCTCTCCAACCGGTACATCCCCGATCGCTACCTCCCAGACAAGGCTATCGATCTGATTGATGAGGCTGGCGCGCGAGTCAAGCTGCGCCAGGCGACGCTGCCCGACGAGGTCGCCGAAGTGCAGAAGCGGGTGAAATTCATCACTCACCGCATGGAAACCGCCATCGCCAACCACGAGTTTGAGAAAGCGCGGTTCTACTCCGAGGAGGAGCGGAAAGAAAAAGAGAATTTGCGGGTCGTGCGGGAAAAGCTGAAGCTGGACGATTCCACCACCGGCATCGTCACCCGCGAAGACATCGAGGAAGTCGTGGGGCGGTGGACGGGTATCGCGGTGACCTCGATCAAGGAAGACGAGCAGCAGAAGCTGCTGCGCATCGAGGAGCAGCTGCACAAGCGCGTCATCAGCCAGGAGAAGGCGATCACCGCTCTGGCGCGCGCCATCCGGCGCAGCCGCGCGGGCCTGAAGGCGCCGGGCCGCCCGGTAGGCTGCTTCCTGTTCCTGGGGCCGACCGGCGTGGGCAAAACCGAAGTGGCGCGGCGGCTCGCGGAATTTTTGTTCGGCAGCGAGAAATCACTGGTGCGCTTCGACATGTCCGAGTACATGGAGAAGCACTCGGTGTCGAAATTGATCGGCGCGCCTCCAGGCTACGTGGGCTACGAGGAGGGCGGGCAACTGACCGAGCGCGTGCGGCGCACCCCCTATTCGGTGATCCTGCTCGATGAAATCGAAAAGGCGCACCCGGATGTCTACAACATCCTGTTGCAGGTGTTCGAGGACGGCCAGTTGACCGACGGGCTCGGCAACACCGTGGACTTCCGCAACACCATCCTGATCATGACCTCCAACCTTGGCGCGCGCCATTTGCAGAAGCGCTCCACGATGGGTTTCCAGTCTGCGGCCGAGGATGGCAGCACGAAGAGCATGGACGATCTGGTGCTCAATGAGGTGAAGCGCGTCTTCAATCCCGAATTCCTCAACCGGCTCGATGAGGTCATCCTATTCAACCCGCTCAACGAAGATGACCTATTGCGCATCATTGACCTGCTGGTCGGGCAGATCAACGACACGCTGATCCACCGGCAAGTGCAGATTGTCGTGACGCCGGAAGCGCGCCAGTGGATCCTTGATAAAACCTGCGGGGACCGGAGCTACGGCGCGCGGCCGCTGCGCAGGGCCCTGCAGAAGTACGTGGAAGACCCACTGTCGGAAGCGCTGATCCAGGGGGGGCTGCAACGCCCGGCGACGCTTGAGGTGATTGTGTCCGGCAACGGCCTGAGCTTCCGGCCAGTGGCCGAAGCAACCCCGGTCGTCCAGTAGCGAATCCTACGCAGACAGCCGGTTCTGTCCGGGGCCGGCGGGGGTATACACATTTTGCGCTGGGGGGCGCGGCCTTGAGAGTTAGCACGGCCGCACGAAAAAAAATCTGCCTGCCGCTTTTCTCCCTTCCTCTACGGGTGTCCCTGGTCGCTACGATTTTCTACCTTGGCGGGGGGCTATCCTGGGCGCTGGCCTCCGGCCGGCCCGTCTTGGACGCGAACCCTGCCCAACAGCAAGTCATTGTGGAGCGCGTGGACTTCGTGGGTAACCGGCGCATCCGCACCGACACACTCAGGGCGCGCATCTTCACCCGCCCGAATGACCCCTACAACGAAGAGGCTCTCCGGCGGGATTTCCAGGCGCTGTGGAACACGCAGTTTTTCGAGGAAATCCGGCTCGAGGTGGAGGATAGCCGCGACCACCCCAACGCGAAGATCATCGTCTTCTATGTGAAAGAGCGGCCCATCATCCGCCGCATCGAGTACAAGGGCGCCAAGTCGGTCACGGAGTCGGAAATCTTGGAGCGCTTCAAGGACCGCAAGGTCGGGCTCTCGGTGGAAAGCCAGTTCGATCCTACCAAGATCAAGAAGGCGGAGGTCGTCCTCCGGGAGCTGCTGGGCGAGCGCGGGCGTCAGTTTGCCGTGGTCAAGCCCACCTACGAGCGCATCGCCGCCACCAACGCGGTCAAGTTGATTTTCGTCGTGGAGGAAGGCCCCAAGGTAAAGGTCGGAAAGATCCACATCCAGGGGAACAAGGCGTTCTCTGAACGCAGGATCGTCCGCGCCATGCGCCATTCGCGACCCTACGCCATCCCCCTGGGCATCATGTCCCTGAACTTGTTAGCGAAAACGTACGACCGCCGCAAGCTGTCCGAAGACCTCGAGGTGGGCATCCGCGGGCTTTATCAGGACAATGGCTACTTCAAGGTGCTGGTCAAGGACCCGGTCACCGATACCGTGGACATCCATCGCCCCGGCCTCCCGGTGCCGATGCCGGTCGTCGGGCGCAAGCGCGGCAAGAACACCAACATCACCATCCCCATAGAAGAGGGCGAGCGGTTCCGCATGGGCAAGTTGTTCGTCCGAAACGTGGACCCGGACAAAGGGCTGTTCTTCAAAACAGAGTTCCTGCAGCAGGTTTTCCCGCTCAAGGAAGGCGACATCTTCGCCGTGGACAAAGTGCGTAAAGCCCTGGAGGACTACCGGAAGGTCTACGGTCAGTATGGCTACATCGACTTTGTCGCCCAGCCGGTCACGGATGTGGATGAGGAGAAGAAGGTCGTCAATCTGACGCTCGAATTCGACGAGCAAAAGCAGTTCTCCGTCCGCCGAATAGAGTTCCAGGGCAACGTCACCACCCGCGACAAGGTGATCCGGCGCGAAATCCTGCTGGACGAAGGCGACCTGTTCAACAATCGCCTGTGGGAAGTCAGTATCCTGCGGTTGAACCAGCTCGATTACTTCGAGCCCATCAAACCCGAGCATGCCGAAATCAAGCGAAACCTTAAGGACGGCACCGTAGACATCGCGCTCAAGGTCAAGGAAAAGGGTAAGCAGTCCATCGGCCTGACCGGCGGCGTCAGCGGCATCGCCGGCAGCTTTATTGGCCTCAGCTACCAGACCAATAACTTCCTGGGACTGGGCGAGACGCTCACCTTTTCCACCGAATTCGGCGACCGGCAGCGCAATTTCCTGTTCGGTTTCACCGAGCCCTATCTGTTGGACCGGCCCATCTCCACCGGCTTCACTCTTTTCTCCAGCCGGTTCAGTTTCAACCAGTCCCGCGAGACTTCCTTGCTGATTGGGCAACGCATCCAGCTCAATCCGAACACGACGCAGAATTACAACCAGAACAGCAAGGGTTTCACGGTTTTTGCGAGCTACCCGCTCCGGCGTTTTTCCTTCACCCGCTTGGGAGTCACCTACGGGCTCACCTCGACTAACATCGATGCATTCAGCGACGCCTCGCGCATTCTGTTTGAAGCTATTCAATTCCGTGGCTTTGCCGGGCCATCTGCACTGCGCGGGATTCGTTCGAGCCGAATCACGCCGACGATCACCTACAACACCGTGAATAACCCGATTAACCCCACCGGCGGCAAGAGCCTGTTCTACTCGCTGAGCTTTGAGGGGGGGCCGTTGGGCGGCAACGTCAACGCCATCACCAACATTCTTGAAACCAAATACTTCCGGCCGATCAATAAGCGGCGCAATGTGCTTGGTTTCCGAGTACTGACTGCCTTTGCCACCGGGTATCGTGACCGCGTGCTGCCGCCGTACAGCCGTTTCTATCTGGGCGGCGAAGACACCGTGCGGGGCTTCGACATCCGCACCATCGGCCCAGTGGGGTTTATTCCCGCCTTGGTGCCCTTGTCACTTTCCTACCAAGACCCGACGCAACTCGACGCCTCCGGAAATCCACGCTTTTTTCAGTTGACCGTGCCGACGCTGGTTTACAACATCACATTTCCTGGCGGGGATTTGCAGGGTGTGGGCAATCTCGAGTACCGCATTCCGATCGTCGGGCCGGTAAGTGTGGACCTGTTTCTGGACGTGGGAGCCAATGGCACCCTGCGTCGCCAGCAGTTGCAGTTGGATACCAGCGGGTTACAGCAGCTCCAAACCCGGTTCCCGGGCTCGACGATCAACCGCGCGATCGGCTTTGCTCCCCACTCAAACTTCAAGCCGCGGATTTCAACGGGGATCCAGTTTGTAGTTCAATTACCCGTGGTCAATGCCCCGTTTCGGCTTTATTGGGCCTACAACCCGGTCCGGTACCATCAAACGATCATCGCGCCGACAGCCACGTGCCAATCGGGAATCACCGACTGCGGTTTCTTCATCTCGCAGAGCGACCAGACGCACTTGAGACAGATCGGCGTGCTCGATTCCCAGATTCTTCCCCAGCTCAGGAGCCGGGTGCCGCAGAGCGTGAACTTCTTTGACCCGCTGCGCACTTTCCGGTTCACGGTTAGCCGGACGTTCTGAGGCTCGGGGCTTTTTAAGGGGCGGTACAGAGGTGGCTGGAGGTCAGGCAGCGGCCGGGTGAACAGGCAGATTCAAGAGATGACCCGCTTGCTGAATTGAAATCGGATGGTTCGCGGAGGCGATGGCATGAGGTTTGGCGCTGCTCACCGCAAACTCTGGGGGTCGGTAAGCTGTCTCGCGGTTTTGTTGGGCCTGCTGGTCGCGGGTTGCGGCGGAGGGAGCAGCAGCCCCCCGCCGGGCGTCACCGTCGCCATTAATCCCACCATCGTCAGAGTCGTTGTGACCGGCACGCAACAGTTTGCCGCCAATGTGACCGGGACGGCAAGTACGGCCACTATTGCTGCTTCCAACGGCGCCGTCCGCGCCTCCAACATCGTCACAATTACAACCACCTCGCCCCACGGTCTCACCCAGGGGCAGACCGTCGTGATCTCCGGGGTCACAGACGTGAGCTTTAATGGCACCTTCATCATCGCCTCAGTCCCCTCCACAACCACCTTCACGTATTCGCAGACGGGCGCAGATGCTACGAGCGGCAATGGGTCCGTTTTCAACGTCAATGTGAAGTGGTTTGTGAACGATGTGGAAGGAGGAAACGCCACCTTCGGCACGATCACAACCGGAGGGTTGTACACGGCGCCCGCGGCGCTCCCTCCCCCGGCCACGGCCACCATTGCGGCCAACGGCGCGGTGCGCGCATCGAACACGGTCACCATTACGACCACGGCTACACACAGCTTTGTGGTGGGGCAGGCCGTGGTGATTTCAGGAGTTACCGACGCGAGCTTTAACGGCACGTTCGCGATTGCCACGGTGCCCTCGACCACGACGTTTACCTACTCGCAGATCGGCGCGAACGCCACCAGCGGTGGCGGGACCGTTTCGTCGTTCGCGGTCAAGGTCAAGGCGGTCAGCATCGCGGACAACACCAAGAGCGCCACCGCGGTTGTCAGTATTGATTCCGGGATTCAGATAAGCGTCAAGCCGACGTCAGCGACAGTCGGCACCAGCGAGAACCTGCAATTCATCGCCACGATCACCGGCAGCTCAAACACCACCGTAAAGTGGTTCGTGAATGAAATCGAGGGCGGGAACGCGACGCTCGGCACCATCAGCACGAACGGGTTGTACACCGCGCCCGCGACCCCTCCTAACGTGACTCCAGTCACCATCGCAGCCAATGGCGCGGTTCGATCTTCGAACGCGGTCACGATCTCCACCACCGCGGCTCACGGTTTTGTGGTCGGCCAGAGCGTGGTGATTGCGGGGGTGACCGACACCAGCTTCAACGGTACATTCACGATTGCGACGGTACCCAGCACTACCACCTTCACCTACGCCCAGACCGGTTCCAACGCCACCAGTGGCGGGGGGACGGCCACCGCGGGGGCGGCCACGGTCACGATCAAGGCCACTTCGACCGTGGATGTGAGCCGATCGGCCTCAGTCTTGACGAGCATTGTCACCGCAGCCGATCCCACCCTGACCAGCATCAACCCCAGCACCGCCGCGCAGGGTTCCCTTTTCCAGGATGTCTATCTAGCGGGGACGAACTTCATTTCCACCACCAAAGTCTTCTTTAATGGCGCCCTTGTGGACACGTCCAAAATCACGGCCGTCAGCGGCTCGCTGCTGCGCGTTCGCCTGCCGGACAGCGTGCTCGCGACACCAACCCCGCCGGCAGGAGTGCCGATTACGGTGCAGAGCCAGAGAGGAACTCCGGCGAGTCCCACGCCGCAGCCTTTCAGGATCCTCGCTGTGCGCCCGGCGCTGGTGGGAGCGTCCCCAGACAGCGGCACACAGGGCGGCGCGGCCGTCAACTTCAATGTCAACGGCGGCTTCTATGGCGCTCCTGGCCCGCCGCAATTACCCGCAGTGACAGCGGAATTTGATGGCAGCCTGCATGCGGCCACGGTGAATAGTGCCCGTCAGTTGGGTGTCGTTCTCAGTGCTGCTGACCAAGCTGCCCCCGGGTTGGTCTCGTTTGCTGTGCGGGATAACTCGCCAGCGACGCAGCTGGCGGCCGTGGCTAATTTTGCTATTCAACCCTGCCTTGTGAGCGGGCAGAACTGTTCTTCGCCCACGCCGCCCTCAATAGTGGCGACGCCAAACGTCGGCATGCAACCAGGGGCTGTCGCGATCAATACGGCCACCGGAATCGCCGTCGTGGCTAATCGTGGCTCCAACGACATCACGCTGATTGCTCTGACGTCGCCTGCCCCTGCCATCTGCAGCCCGCCCCCGGCCACCTTTCCGGGCGTCTGCGTCGCCTCGATCCCTGTCGGGACCTCACCAACTGGCGTTGCTGTGGATAACGTGCGCAACCTCGCGGTCGTGGCGAACAATGGCAGCAACAGCGTTTCGATCATAGACTTGAGGACCGGTACAAATGTTCCTGGGAGCCCGATCCTCGCCAACATCAACGCCAAGCCTTTTTCCGTGGGGGTGAACCCACAGACCGGGCTGGCGCTGGTTACCTACCAGCCGGTCGCCCCGGCACAGGGAACTAATGTCGCTTCCATCATCGACTTGACCTCAAGCCCCCCAGCTGTTGTCGGTGCCGTGACTGTCGGCGACGGCACGACCCCACAAGTTGCCGTTGAGCCCCGCCTGAATTGGGCCCTCGTTTCCCCCGGCGGCAGGGTCGGGTCGCTTTCGATTGTGAGTCTGGGAGGCCGGCGCTCCCTCGCGATCGCTGCGGCTCCGACCGGGGCCGTGCGCGCCGGGAATGCCGTGACCATCACCACCATAGCGCCGCATGGGCTCATCACCGGACAAACAGTCCTCATCACCGGGGTGGCCGACAACAGCTTCAACGGCGCATTCACGGTCGCTTCCGTGCCCAACTCTACGACGTTCACCTTCGCGCAGACGGCCGCGAACGCCACGAGCGGTGGCGGCTCCGCGCTTGATCCAGGGCTGCAAACTTCGAGCGGGATTACTGCAAACGGTGCTTTGCGCACGGCGAACGTGGTGACCGTTACCACGACTGCGCCTCACGGCCTCCTCACGGATGAGGCCGTTCTTATCACGGGGGTGGCCGACAACAGCTTTAACGGCTACTTCACCGTGTCGTCCGTTCCGAGCGCCACGACTTTCGCCTACGCGCAGACAGCCGCGAATGCAACCAGCGGCGGCGGGGCCGCGCTCTACTCGAATCCTCTAGCCACTGTCGTGGTTGGCAACGCGACCGGCATTGCCATCAATCCGGAGACCGAGAAGGTGATGCTGGCCGACCCGACCACAAACACGTTGACGTTTTTCAGCGTCCTCGACCAGGCAGTGACGAACTTCGCGCCGGACAGCTGCGCGAGCACACTGACGTGCGCGTTCGCTGCTGCCGTAAACCCGCTGACTGATACCGGTGTGAGTGTCGCCCCAGCCACAAACAAAGCCAGCATTGTTAACCCGCGGGCGACGAACCAGGCAAGCTTTCTCATAACCACGGTCGATGTTGGCACCGGCCCGAAAGCGATAGCCATTGATCCCGGCAGTAATCTGGCCGTGGTGGCAAACGAGGGAAGCAACAACGTCTCCATTCTTTCACTGGGTGCTGTGAGCGGGCCGGGGGCAATCCGGCCGCTGCACATCACGCAGCTCGCCTTGCCCAGAGACCGGCAGTTTAATCCCTCCAACCCGACCGCGACGCTGGCCTCGACTGCCGATCTGACGCTCACCGTCATTGGCAAAGGATTTGTCAGCGGCTCGCGGTTGCGGCTGGATGAGACTCAACTCCCTGCGCCGACCAGCGTCACGGATCGCCAGATGACCGTAACGGTCTCCGGTGCCACGTTTCTCACCAGCGCGCGCCGATACGCCGTGGATGTTCTCAACCCCGGCGGCACGCGCTCAAACGTCACCGATCTAACCGTCATCCAGCCGGTGGACGTCACCAGCACCGGCTGCACAGCGCCGGCGCCGCGCGCCGTGGCCATTGATGCGGAGCGCAACCTTGCCTTGGTCACCAACACCGGCTGCAAGAACGTCTCGCTGATTGACTTGACAAGTGGCGCCGTGACAGCAAGTAGCCCGGTCGCCGTGGGCAGCAATCCCCAAGGTGTCGCGGTCATCTCGCGGTTGGGCAAGGCCGTAGTAACTAACCGCGGCGATAACACAGCCTCGGTGATTGACCTCACCAAGAGCCCACCCGCAGTGAGTTCCCCGGTCACCCTGGGCACCGAGCCTATTGGTGTGGCCATTAACCAGGACACGGCGCAGGCGGCCGTGGCCAATAGCGGCTCCAACACCGTGAGCCTGTTCAGCACGGACACGGGCACAACCACCCCTGCCGTCACCACGGTTTCGGTGGATCAGCGGCCGGTGGCAGTGGCCATCGACTCCATTCGCAATCTGGCCTTGGTCGCGAGCTCGAGTGGCAGCCTGAACCAGATTGACCTCAGTCAGGGGGCGCCGGCGGTGGGGCAACGCTATTCTTGCCAGCAGAATCCCACGGGGGTGGTATTTGACGCGGCGAGCAATTTATTCGTGGCCGCTTGCGCCCTGGGCAATAGTCTGACTCTTGTGGATCCTGTCGCGCAACAGTCCGCCTCCCTGCGCGTCGGAATCAACCCCACGTCAATAGCCAACAACTTCCACAGCAGTACGCTGGTGACGGTGAACACCGCCAGCAACACCATGACGGTGGTAGATTTCCTCGATCGGCGAGTGCGGGCCATCCTGGGTATGACTGGCTCGCAGCAGTTCTCTATAGACATCCACCCGCGCAGCAATCTGGCGGTCATTGCCGACGAGAACAACAATCGCGTCTTGCTGGTGCCGCTGCCGCGGTAGGAGCCACAGGGATGACGAGGAAGAAAAAGTAGAGGGAGAAAAAATCTTTGGTGCGCCGGTTAGCCTCATCCCTCTAGCCGCCTGGTACTTAGGCAGTGGATTTGGCAACAGCGCTGGGCTGACCAAGGCGCACCCGGTAATTGCTGGCTCGCCGAGACCGTTGCGTATTCCCCTGAGGAAAAAGCGCTGCTATAATGTGCGATTTGTGCTCTACGGAGTTTTGGCATAAGGAGCGAGAATGAAAGACTATTATCGAGCGATCGCCCTGGTAACTGTTCTGCTCGTCGCGGTGATGGCGGCGTGGACACAGGGCGGGGGGAGCGCCCCGGCGGCCCCTCCGACGAAAACCGGCGTTCTGAACGTGCGGCAGGCCATCGTCAGCACCTCAGAAGGCAAGCAAGCCTCGGCGGAGCTGCAGTCGCAGTTTTCGCCCCGGCAGAACGAGTTGGAAAACCTCAACAAGCAGATCGAAGATGTGCGAAGCCGGTTGAGCGCTGGCGCGCGAACTTTGAGCGATGAGGAGAAGACGCGGCTGACTCGCGATGGTGAGAAGCTAGCACGGCAACTCCAGCGCAAGCAGCAGGAGCTCGAGGAGGAAGTGAACACGGCCCAGGGCGAAGTTTTCGACCGTATCGGTCGGAAGCTGCTCGATGTGCTCGATCGCTACTCGCGCGAAAACGGCTACTCGCTTGTGCTGGATACTTCCGCGCAGAGCACCCCAGTGCTGTACGCTTCCAGCCAGGTGGACGTCACGCAAGACATCATTCGACTTTACGACCAGGCGTACCCCGTCAAGGGCGGCCCGCCGGCGTCGGCGACGCCGCGGCAGCCCGCCGCTCCGAAGCCGGCGCCAAAGCCGCCGTCAAAGTAGGGCAACATTGACAGCGCGCTGATGCACGCTGCACGCTCGACGGCCAAGCAAGGCCCATTCCTCGTGAAAGGAGTGGGCCCGCCGCTTCCGGCGGAAAGACCCATTGCTCTCAGGCGACTGGCCAAGCCTCTATCAGAACACGCTTCAGCGTGGACGGGCCTGCACCCCTGGCAGGAAAAGCAGCGGGCCGGTAAGGGCTCTTCTTAATTCCCTCCGAACCAATACAGTTTTTCGTCTGCTCCCTTTCTGGCTACCACGCGGTGGACAGGGTGGACATCCCGCTTGCTTTTGGGCCACCCTGGAGCTATACTGAGTTGGCTCTGAAACCGGACGCAAGTTTCAGTGGGCGTGAGCCCACTTTTTTGTTGGCCGGGAAGGATCTCGAACCGGGGCAGCAGTAGGGGTATCGGAGCGTGGGCTAAGTGGTGGCGTTCCCCGCGGAGCATGCTCAAGTCGCGAAAGCCCTCTGCTGCACATGGCTGGCGTCCGGGCCTGCCGGAACAGGCGAGCGGACCTGTCATAGTGGCACTGGGAAAATGGACCTGGAGCGGATTCGCGAGGCTGCTGAGCGCGTGGCGCGCTCGGAGGGCGTGGAAGTTGTTGATGTCGAATGGAAAGTCGGCAAGCAACGCTTCCTGCGAGTGTACATCGACCGGCCTCCGGGGCCCACGAGCCAGATCCCGGCCGGGTCGGCGGTGTCGGGCATCAGCCACCGCGACTGCGAGCGGATCAGCGAGCAGTTGAGCGTGATCCTCGACGTCGAGGACCTGGTGCCGGGGCCGCAGTACATTTTGGAGATTAGCTCGCCGGGCCTGGACCGCAAGCTCATCAAGCCGGCCGACTACGAGCGGTTTGTCGGGCGGCTGGCGAAGATTTGGACCAGCGAGCCTGTGAGGGATTTGAAGTTCTTCGAGGGTCGGCTGGCGGGCCACGCCGACGGCATCGTGAAGATCGCCGTGAAGGGTCGCGAGCAGGAAATCGTCGAAGTGCCTTTTGCGGCGATCCGCAAGGCAAATCTGGTAGTGGAGTTTTAGGGGTGAGGAACAATGGCCAGTCTGCTTTACCAAGCGATTGAGCAGATCAGCCGGGAAAAGCATATCGAGCCGGAAATCATCGTGGCGGCGATTGAAGACGCCATGGCGGTCGCCGCGCGGAAGTATTACAAGACCGAAGAGGATATGCGCTCAAAGTTCAACCCGGAGACCGGCCAGGTGGACGTGTATGCGGTGCGGGCGGTGGTCGATGAGGTGACCGACCCGAAACGCGAGGTGAGCCTAGCTGAGGGCCGCAAGATCAATCCCGCAGTGGAGGTGGGCGGTGAAGTTCTGATTGCCAGGCCCACTGACGTGCTAGGCCGGATCGCTGCGCAGACGGCCAAACAGGTGATCATGCAGAAGGTGCGCGAGGCCGAGCGCGACACCATCTTCAACGAGTTTAACGGCCGGGTGGGCGAGCTGGTGAACTGCATCGTGAAGCGCGTCGAAGGCCCGGACGTGATCGTGGACTTGGGTCGCACCGAGGCGCGCTTGCCCAAGCGCGAGCAGTCGAGACTGGAAACCTACAACTTGGGCGACCGGCTGCGCGTCGTGATCCGCGCGGTTGAGCGCGCGTCGAAAGGCCCCCAGGTGATCGTGTCGCGCGCCGATCCCATGCTGGTGCAGCGGCTGTTCGAGATGGAAGTCCCGGAAATCTACGATGGCACCGTACAGATCCGCGCGGCGGCCCGGGAAGCCGGCGAGCGGACCAAGATCGCCGTGCAGAGCCGCGACAAGGACGTGGATCCGGTCGGCGCCTGCGTGGGGATGAAGGGCATGCGCGTGCAGTCGATCATCCGCGAATTGCGGGGCGAGAAGATCGACATCATCCCGTTCAACGAGGACACCGTCACCTTCGCGCAGAAGGCGCTGAGCCCCGCCAAGGTCACCCGCGTGCAAATCGTCGATCCCGAGACGCGGCACCTAGAGGTGATCGTCGAGGATACGCAGTTGTCGCTGGCCATTGGCAAGAAGGGGCAGAATGTGCGCCTAGCCAGCAAGCTGATCGGGTGGAACATCGACATCAAGAGCGAGGAAGAGAAGCGGCAGGAGATTGAAGCGCAAATGGCCGCGCTGACCGCTCCCGGCACGCCGCTCTCGGAGCTGAAGGGCGTCGGGCCAAAGACCATCGAGAAAATCGAAGCGCACGGCATCTCTTCGATCGAAAAGCTAGCTGATATGACCCCTGAGCAGTTGATGGAAATTCCGGGCATCGGCGAAAAGATGGTCGAAAAGATCCAGCAGTCAGTGCGGAGTTACTTCGAGGCGCCCGAAGCTCAGCCAGCAGTATCCAGTGAGGGCGCTGAGGCAGCCAGCAGCGCAGCCCCGGCCGGCGACGCTGAATTGGCTGAGGCTCCCGAGCAGTCGGCTGGGGAGGCGGGGGAGGAAAGCGTCGAGGCCGCTGCGTCCGTGGAGGAGGCACAGCAACAATTGGCGGCAGAAGCTGGCGCGGAACCGTCGGAGACTGCGGAACCCGCCGAGGCAGCCAGCAGCGCAGCCCCGGCTGGCGACGCTGAATTGGCTGAGGCTCCCGAGCAGTCGGCTGGGGAGGCGGGGGAGGAAAGCGTTGAGGCCGCTGCGTCCGTGGAGGAAGCACAGCAACAATTGGCGGCAGAAGCTGGCGCGGAGCCGTCGGAGACACCACGCGAAGCCGCAGTGGAAGCCGCGCACGACGTCCACGCCGCTGACGAGACCGCGGAACCCGCTGAGCCGCGAAAGGAAGAAGAATAAGTCGCCAGGTGGATGAACGACCCCAACCAAATTCGCATTAACGAGTTGGCCCGCGAACTCGAGGTCAAGGCCAAGGCGATTATCGACTACTTGCCCGAGGCCGGCGTCACCGAGAAGAAGACTCACTCCAGCTCGATTGAGTTGGCTGCCGCGGAAAAAGTGCGCAAACACTTTCGCGACCTTGCCGACGCCGAAGCTGCTGCTGACGCTGCCGCCGCGGCGGACAAAGCCGCAAAAGAAGCCGCAGCCAAAACGGTTCGATCGAAACCTCAACCAGTGGCGCCAGCGCCTGCCGCAGGCCCAGCAGCGCCGCCGGCAGCGAAGCCCCCAGTGCCCGCTGTAGTGCCGGCCGGTCTCAAACCGGCCGCTGGCGGGGTTCCGGCAGCAAAGCCCCCGATTCCGGGTGCTCCGGTCCCGCCGGCAGCCAAGCCTGGGACTACTCCTGCAGCGGTCAAACCTGCCGCCACCGGCCCGCCAGTCGCAAAGCCCGTCGCCCCTGGACCTCCAGTGACGAAGCCCCATGCGCATCCTGCACCACCACCACATGCGCCTGCAGCCCCGAAGCATGTAACAGTTGCCACACAACCGGCAGCAAGAATTCCAACGCGTCCTGGCAGCGCCCCCCCGGTGGCGGGGGTGCGTCCGGCAACGCCGCCGGCTGCAGCGCGTCCCGCGGCCGCCGGTGCTCGGCCTGCGTCGTCTGCGCCCGGCGCGCGGCCCGCGCAGACGGGCCTGCCGCCATCGCGCTTTCCACAGCGCCCCGGGGCCCCCGGCCGACCTATGCCTGCACGGCCCGGTCAGCGGCCCATGCGGCCCGGCGGGGGTCCGCCCCTGCCGGAGAAGCTGCCGCCGAAGGCGGAGCCCGGCAAGCCGATATACGAACGCAAACCTGCAGCCCGTGCCCGGCCGACCATTGAGAAGCGCTTTGAGGAAGGCGAGCGCAAACTGCATCCGGTCCGCACGCGGCCCGGAGTGGTTGAGCGGCGTGGCGTGCGCGTTGTGCCGATTCCGCAGCCGGTGGCGCGCGAGCCGCGCGAGATCACCATCACCGAAGGCATCACCGTCCGCGAGTTGGCCGAGAGGCTGGACGTGCGCGCCAAAGAGGTGCTCAAGACGCTGCTCGATCGCGGCATTTTCGCGAGCATTAATCAGGCGCTGGACGTCCAGACCGCCACCACGCTGGCCGAAGCCTTTAACGGCATCGTCCACGTCATTTCGTTTGAAGAGGAAGTGGTCCAGGAAGTCCACAAGGAAGAGAAGGCAGAGAACCTGCAGCCGCGGGCCCCGGTGGTGACGGTGATGGGCCACGTGGACCACGGCAAGACCAGCCTGCTCGATGGCATCCGTGAAACCGACGTGGCCGCAGGCGAGGCCGGCGGAATCACCCAGCACATCGGTGCCTACCAGGTGTCGGTGGACGGCAGGCGCATCGTCTTCATAGACACGCCAGGCCATGAGGCCTTCACGCGAATGCGCGCGCGTGGCGCGAAGGTCACCGACATTGTCGTGTTGGTGGTGGCCGCCGATGACGGCGTGATGCCCCAAACGCAGGAGGCCATTGACCACGCCAAAGCCGCTGGCGTGCCCATCGTGGTGGCCATCAACAAAGTCGACAAGCCCGAGGCGCAGGCCGAGCGCGTGAAGCGGCAGCTTTCTGACCGCGGACTGATGCCGGAGGAGTGGGGTGGCGACACAGTGATGGTGGAGGTCTCTGCGCGGCAGAAGAAGAATCTGGACAAGCTGCTGGAGATGATCCTGTTGGTCGCGGATTTGCGCGAACTGAAAGCCAACCCGGATGCGCCGGCGACAGGAACCGTGCTCGAATCGCGCGTGGACAAGGGCCGCGGCCCCGTGGCGACCGTATTGGTGCAGAGCGGCACGCTGCACACCGGCGACGTCTTTATCTGCGGCGCCGTCTATGGGAAAGTGCGCGCCATGTTTGACGACCGGGGCCGCTCGGTGAAGCAGGCTGCGCCGTCCACCCCGGTCGAAGTGCTGGGCTTGCAGAGCGTGCCGGAGGCCGGCGACCAATTCCAGGTGACCGAGGAGGCCAGGGCGCGCCATATCGTCGAATACCGCCAGGCCAAGCTCCGCGAGGCCTCGCTCGCCCGCAGCGCCGGCTCACGCATTACGCTCGATCAGTTGCACGAGCAGCTCAGGGCCGGGGACGTCAAGGAACTGCCCATCGTCATCAAGGCTGACGTGCAGGGCTCGGTCGAAGTGCTGAGCGAAATGCTGCCCAAGCTTTCCACTGACCAGGTGAAGCTGAAGATCATTCACGCGAGCGTCGGCGCAGTGTCGGAAACCGATGTGCTTCTGGCTTCGGCTTCCAACGCCATCATCATTGCCTTCGGTGTGCGACCCGACCGCAAGGCGGCGGACCTGGCCCAGCAGGAAAACGTGGACATCCGGCCGCACTCGGTGATCTACGAGGTGTCCGACGAAATCAAGAATGCCATGACCGGGCTGCTTGAGCCTGTGTTGAAGGAGACTCCTCTGGGCCACGCCGAGATCCGCGATACCTTCCGCATCAAGGGTGTGGGAACCATCGCTGGCAGCTACGTTCAGGACGGCATCCTGAAGCGCGACGCCGAAGTGCGCGTGCTGCGCGATGGCGTGGTCATCTACACCGGGCGGGTCCAGTCGCTGCGCCGCTTCAAAGAAGACGCCAACGAGGTGCGCGCCGGGTTCGAGTGCGGCGTAGGCATCTCCAACTTCAATGACGTGAAGGTCGGCGACATCCTGGAATGCTTCGCCATCGTGAAACAAATCGCCGTCGACGTTGCCGACAGCCTAAGAACACATTGAGTTCAGTCCGCCCCTACCTGCGGGCCGGAGGGCAGACGTGCCGATCGGACTCCTCACCCTGGAAATTCACATCCCCGATGCCCATTCCCTGAAGGACAAACGGCAGGTGATCCGCAGCCTGAAAGACCGCCTGCGCGGGCAGTTCAACGTGGCCGTCGCCGAACTCGATCATCAGGAGCTGTGGCAGCGGTCGGTGGTGGGAGTAGTAAGCCTCTCGGGCGACGCAGCGCATCTCGAACAATCCCTGCAAGCGGTGTTTGCCGAGTCCGAGCGGCTGCTGGGTCGCGACTTGATCGGACACGAGATCGAACTGCTTTGAGGACTGGCCACCAGCGCTGATGCTGGTGCGGAAAGTGAACCACAACACATGACCGTGGCAGGCCATCGCCACGAGCGGGTCGCCGAAGAAATCCGGCACGAGGTCAGCGCTATGCTGGCCGGCGAGCTGAAAGATCCTCGCCTAGCCGGACTGGTGACGGTGACCGAAGTACGCGTCTCGGCGGACCTGAAACAGGCCCGCATCTATGTCAGCGTGATGGGCACTCAGGCTGAGCAGACCTCCACGCTCCAAGGCTTGGCTGCCGCTGCGGGTTACGTCCGGCACGAGTTGACCGAGCGGTTGCAAATGCGCCGCGCCCCAGAGGTTCACTTCGTGCTGGACCACACCGAGGAGTACGGGCAGCGGATTGAAGAGCTTCTGCGCCAAACCAAGAAAACGGACTGAAGCTGGCCAAGCCCAGGGACGCGAACGCCGAAACTTTCTCCCGTGCCGCGCAAGCCACAACTGGCGCCGTTCGACGGCGCCCTGGTGATCAACAAGCCGCGAGGCAAAACCTCACACGATGTTGTCGAAGCCGTTCGCCACATCGCTGGGTTCCGTCAGATCGGACATCTGGGCACGCTCGATCCGCTAGGGACAGGTGTGCTGGTGCTTCTGCTGGGCCGGGCCACGCGGCTGGCACAATTCTATGCCGGTCGGCGCAAGCGCTACGCCTGCGCGGTGCGCTTCGGCTTCTCGACCGACACCTATGACGCCGATGGGGAGCCGCTCGGACCGGACACCGCGCCGGAACTCCGTCGCGACGAGATCGAGCGAGTAGCTGCGCGATTTGTGGGGCGTTTCTCAC
Organism: Acidobacteriota bacterium; assembly: GCA_003224235.1. Taxonomy (GTDB): domain Bacteria; phylum Acidobacteriota; class Terriglobia; order Acidiferrales; family UBA7541; genus QHYU01. The sequence continues at coordinate 20,862 of QHYU01000140.1, read as the reverse complement.
AGATGCCTCCCCCTTTTTCGGCCAAGAAAATTCACGGTCGCCCGGCCCACGAACTGGCCCGCAAGAAAAAGCCGATCACATTGAAACCCGTCGAAGTGGAAGTGTATGAGTTGCGTTTGACCGGGGTGGAAGGCTCGTTTGCGCGATTTGAGATTGAGTGCGCCTCAGGCACCTACATTCGCTCAATCGCGCACGAAATGGGAGCAGCGGTTGGCTGCGCCGCGCATTTGGCTGAGATCACGCGCACCGCCGTGGGCGAGTTTACCCTCGATCAGGCGGTCACATTGGAAGAACTCGAGCAGGAGGCAAGAAATGCCGGGCTCGCCGAGTGGGTGCTTCCGCTCGAGCGGCTCTTAACCGACCTGCCGCGCGTCACCGTGCTCCCGATCGTCGAGCGGCGCGTGCGGCACGGTACTCGATTCAACGTCGCGATCGCTCAGATCCAGCCGGGCCGCGTCTCGACCGCGCAGGGGGCTCCAGCCGTGCTCGATTCCGGCGACTGGCGGCCGGCGCGGCTGCGCGTCTATAGCCAGCAGGAGAAGCTCATCGCCATCGCCGAAGCCATTGTGCCGCGCACCTACCAGCCCGTCGTCGTCCTCGACGCCGAGCCGTAAGGCGATTCCCCACGCGCGGGTGTCTCAGCTCGCCAGAATCTGCTCTGCGATGGATTTTTTCGGAGAGATTCCTCCGTCGCCCCTGCTCCCTGACATCTTGCCACTACTGGGCGGGCGCAAAAGTCGTCGGGGTACGTGGCGCCCCAGTTTTTCGAGTGCGGGCACGGAGAAGTTACGACGCTACTGGGGTGGCCGGGCGCCGCCAGGAGAGGGTTCTCCGCGGCCTGCGTAGATCGATCGGCGGGTCTGCGATGGCAAGCGCAGTGCCCGGGGCGTGATGACGATGAGCAGCTCGGTCTCCCGTACCTCAGTGTTGCGTACCCCGCCCAAATAGCCCACGCCGGGGAGGCGGGCGAATCCCGGTGACCCGGAGATGGTTCGCGTTTCGGTTTGCTCGATAATCCCGGAGAGCACCGCGGGTTCGTTTTCACGCAGGCGCACGGTCTGCTGGACTGTACGGTTGCTAATCACGGGGATACCATTGACTGCCGTGCCGGACAGGCTTCGGATTTCAAATTCCAACTGAAGCGTGACTTCGTTATTAACGTGCATTCGCGGTGTGGCGCGGACCTTCAGCCCGATCTCTTCGTATTCGGCGCCCGGAAATGCAGTTTGCGGTATGCCGCTTGGGGCAGTAAAGGTCGTCGTGTTCAAGATCACGGAAACGGTGTTATCTGCCTGGTTGATGATGGCTACGTCGGGCCGGTTGTCTTGATTGAAGTCAGCCGTCGCGAGAGCGCTGGGGCTGTTTCCGGTGTTAACGTCGGCGCGCAGGCCGATGGTGCCGTCGCCGTTGCCCAGCAGGATGGAGATCGTATTTGATCCCTGATTAGCAACCACCAGGTCCAGCCGGCCGTCCAGGTTGAAGTCCGCGGCAACCAACGCGACGGGACTCGTGCCAGTACTGAAGTCGTTTTTGGCATTGAAGGTGCCGTCCCCCTTGCCGAGCAGGATGGAGACGGTGTTGGCGGCCTGATCAGCAACGGCCAGATCGGCCCGACCGTCGCGGTTGAAATCGGCGGTAGTGATGGCGACGGGGCCCTTCCCTGTTGGAAAGTCAGTCTTTGCGTTGAAGGTGCCGTCGCCCTTGCCTAATAGGACCGAAACCGTATTGGCATTCTTGTTGACGACAGCCAAGTCCAGCTTGCCATCGCCATTGAAATCGCTGGCGGCCAGGGCCGTCGGACTGGAGCCGGTCGGAATGTCTGTTCGGGCCTTAAATGTCCCGTCACCATTACCGAGAAAGATCGAAACGGTACTGTCTGTCTGGTTCACAACCGCCAGGTCCAGCTTGCCGTCGGCATTGAAATCGCCGGCGACGATTGCGCTGGGCCCGTTGCCCGTCTGAGGCAGCGTTCCGCTCACCGGCTTGAACGTGCCATCGCCCTGTCCCAACAGGAGGGAGACCGTCTTGTCGACTTGATTGACGATTGCCAGGTCGAGCTTGCCGTCGGCATTGAAATCGCCGGCGACGAGGGCCACAGGGGTCGCACCGGTGGAGAAGTCGGTCTTTGTTCCGAATGAGCCGTCGGGTTTGCCCAGCAGGATGGAGACGTTGTTGGAAGTTTTGTTAGCCACGGCGAGGTCGAGTTGTTGGGAATTGCCGGTCCTGAAACTGGCTGCCACCACCGCCACCGGGCTCGTGCCGGTGGGAAAGTCGGCTCGGGGAAAGACGAGCTGGCTCGAGGGTGCTCCGGCCGCGGGCGGAAGAAAGCTGGGTCCCAGCACGCCCAGAGCAATGGGAAAACGCTCCCCGACAAAGAACGTGGCCGGCTGTCCCTCTTCGGCGCGCAACAGCACGCGCCGCCCGCTGCGAACCAGGTTGAGGGTTTTTGAGAAAGTTGAGGCCGCGCCGGGTAGGGTGGCTAAGAAAGTTGTTTGGCCGCCGCCGAAGGCTATCAGCGGTGGCAGCGTGGTGCCGAAGATGCGCTGGATGATAGCCAGCAGTTCCGAGGTGGTCCGTGCCTGCCGCAACGCCCGCACATCTGTGGGGCTGAAGGTAATCACCTGTGCGGTGGAAGGCGGTGTGATGCCGAGCTGGCGAGCCATGTTCCGGTCCACTTCCAGGATTTCGATCTCGAGCATGAGCTCGCCGCGGGCCCGTTCGATCTCCTGAAGGAGAGCCACAGCCAGTGCCACGTTTTCGGGGGAGTCGCGCAGGGTAAGGGTGCGAGTGCGCGTGTCCAGCTCGGCGTGGGTGATGCCGACAATCTCGCGCAACAGTCGGACCGTTTCCGTCATTCCCTCCGGCGTGGTCGCGGCAGACAGCAGCATCGTCCGCACGATCACCGGGGCGTACTCGCGCCGCTTGGCGGGAGTGTTCTCCGCCACGAAAAACGCGTGAGCGTCGAGCGCCTTCCAGAACGTTCTGGTCTCCTGGCCGAGTACCGTCATCGCGGTGGCAAAGTCCACGCCCCTTATCCGGAAATGGACCGGCCGCCCGGGCAGATCGGGGTCGAACGAGGCGACAACACCGAACTGGCGCGCTATGTCCTCATAAGCCGTGCGGACGTCGCCGCGATGATTGAAGTCGCGGGTACCAGCTTGCGGCTGGAGCTGCACGGGGGCTTCGGCCTCAGAGCCGCCCGGAAGTGGCGAAGGGGTCAGCTTCGCTTGCGGCGGCTCTGGTGGCGAAAACTGCGCCAGGCGTTCGCGCGCCACCGAGAAGCCTGGGTCGAGCTGCAACGCGGCGCGGAGTTCCTCGCGGGCGTGCTCCATCCTTCCGGCCAGGGCTTCTCGCTCGGCACGGTCCGTGTGCTGCTGCACTATCCGGAAGCGTGCCGCCTCGCGCCGCAGGACCAGGTCAGTGTCGCCAGGCGAGTAGGCCGCGGCTTCTGAGTAGGCGTCAAACGCGGCGCGCCAATCCTCGGCCTGCTCGGCTCGCAAACCCTTCTGATAAGCTTTTTTCGCTCTTCGAGGGTCTGCTCTCGTCTTTGATGTGCCGGCAGGGGAATTCTGCGGAGCTGGGGACTGCGCCGACGCGGGCGCCAGCCACAGCAGGAGAGCCGCCAGAGCGAAGAAAAAGCGAGTTTGGCCAGCGCGCCGCATTCCGGTCAGGGGTTCCAGAGTATTGTAACGGGACGTGCACACGAAGCGAGCTAATTTCCTTGACGGAGTTTCGCAGGGCAGGTAGACTGGGAAGCGTAGTTGTAACTCAGTTGCAACTAGGAGACCCCTGTTGCTCTCAGCTCTGCTTATCGCCCTGCGCGAAGGTGTCGAGGCCTCGCTGGTCGTCGGCATCGTCCTCGTTTATCTGAACCGCACTGCTCGTCCCCAGCTCGCGCGTTACGTCTGGGCCGGCGTGGCGATGGCGGTGGCCTCCAGCCTCGCAGTCTCTTTGGCCCTGGAGCGCTGGCAAGTGAGCCAGGACGGCTTCGAGGGCCTGCTGCTGCTGCTGGCCGCCTTCTTTGTGGTCACCATGATCGTTTGGATGAACCGCGTCGCGCGGCACCTGAAGAAAGAAATTGAACAGCGCGTAGAAACCTACGCCCGGCGGGCCACGCGAGTCGCAGGCATAGGGTTGGCAACATTCGTCTTTCTCATGGTACTCCGCGAGGGCGCAGAACTGGCGCTGATCCTCCGCGCCGTGCAATTGTCCAGCGAAGGCCTTGGCACCTGGATCGGCACAGGCCTGGGATTGGGCGTGGCTGTTGCCGTGGGCCTGTTTTTCTTCCAGGGCACGCTGCGGATCCCGCTCGGCCGGTTTTTCGCTGCTACCAGCACGATCTTGATTCTGGTGGCGTTTCAGCTGGCGATGACAGGTCTGCATGAAATTAGCGAGGCGCAGTGGATCCCTTCGAGCAAGCGCGAGATGGCAATCGTTGGCCCGATCGTGCGCAATGATGTCTTCTTCTTTGTCTTCATCCTGGGCGCAGCCGCGTTGCTGGTCTTGCGCGAGTGGCTGGCGATTCCGCTGGCCGGCGCGCCCGCCGCCACGGCTAATGACGCGGAGCGCCGCCGGGTCGAGTGGGAACGGCGCAAGCAGCGCCGGTGGATGTTTGCCGCGGCATTCACCTGCCTGGCAGTGGTGTCGGCGCTGGCCGCCGATTTTGTTTATGACCGCGTCAAAGCAGCGCCGCCGGAGGCCCGGCTGGTCTCGGCGCAGGGCGGGCACGTCGCCATCCCGCTTGCCGAGGTGAGCGACGGGGACCTGCACATTTATACGGTGGAGATTCAAGGCGCCGCCGTGCGTTTCCTGGTGATTCGCAAGCCCAATGGCTGGGGCACGGCGCTGGATGCCTGCCAGATTTGCGGCCCCGTCGGCTACCGCCAAGACGCCTCCAATGTGATCTGCCGGCACTGCGGCTCGGCGATCTACGTTCCTTCGATCGGCGACGCGGGGGGATGCAACCCCGTCCGCTTGCCTTCGCGAGTGGAAGCCGGCGAGCTGGTGATCGATTTGTGCGCGCTGGCCCAGGCTTCGACGCAAGTCCCCAAGTAGCTCCCTGAGCACAAATGTTCCTTCGCATCGTACGAGAATCGTTCGCGCGCACGCCGCGTCGCAAAGTGCTGACAGCAGCGGCTTTGGCGCTGGGCATGGCCGTGGCCACTGGCACGCTGAGTGTGGTGCTCGATGTGGGTGACCGGCTGGCGCTGGAGTTCCGCAGCCTGGGCGCCAATCTACTGGTCACCCCGCAGGCCGATACCCTTCCACTCGAAATCGGAGGGGTGGACTATCGTCCCGTGGACGCCGGCTCGTACTTGCCGGAGACCGAACTGGGCAAGCTGAAGACGATTTTTTGGCGAAACAACATCATCGGCTTTGCGCCGTTCCTCGAGGTTCCAGTGGAAGCGCAAACCTCCCGCACCCCGGCCGAGGCGAGCGCGGCGCGCAGCGGCCTTCAGGCGACGCTCCTGGGCACGTGGTACAAGCACGCCGTGGCGTTGCCTGATGGCGCGACGTTTGCCACAGGCGTCGCCAAGACGCACCCCTGGTGGCGCGTGGACGGCCGCTGGTTCGCCGATGGCGCGGCAGAGTGCGTGGTTGGCGCAGCGCTGGCCCACCGCGTGGGAATCAAACCTGGCGACACGGTGGACGTTCGTGCGGGCTCTGATTCTTCTGTGGCGACCAGGCGTTCAGCCACCTTGCAGGTCGTTGGCATCCTTTCAACCGGAGGGCCAGAAGACGAAGTTCTGGTAGCGCCGCTCGAGGTGGCGCAGAAGCTGGCCGGTCGCCCGGGGAGCTTCCGGCGGCTGCTGGTGAGTGCGCTGACCAAGCCCGAGGAGGAGTTCGCGCGGCGCGACCCGGACAAGATGAGCCCGGCGGAGTACGACCGATGGTTTTGTACTCCGTACATCTCCTCGATCGCGCACCAGGTGCAGCTAGTGCTGCCGGGGGTCGAGGCGCGTCCCATCCGCCGCGTGGCGGAAGGGGAGGGGCACATCCTGACGCGCCTGAGCGCGCTGATGTGGCTGATGACGCTGGCGGCCTTGGTAGCCGCGGCGCTCGCGGTCGGTGCCACTTCCGCAACGACGGTGATTGAGCGCCGCGCCGAAGTCGGATTGATGAAAGCGCTGGGCGCGGGCAATGGGCTGGTCGGCGCCTTCTTCCTCGCTGAACAGGCGCTGCTTGCGCTGGCGGGCGGCGTAGCGGGCTACGCACTCGGCCTGGGCCTGGCGCAGTTGCTCGGGAGAAGCGTCTTCGGCGTTCCGCCTACCCAGCGCCTGATCCTGCTGCCGGTGATCCTGGCGCTTGCGGTGTTGGTGGCACTGGCTGGCAGCCTGGTGCCGCTGCGGCGCGCGGCACGATATGAGCCTGCGCCGGTTCTGCGAGGCGAGTGATGTTCTGGCGGGTACTTTGGAAGTTGTTTCGCGCCAGCCGCGGCCGCCTGGGCGTGGCGCTGTTGGCCTTGGGAAGCGGTGCCGCGGTCTGTTCGGCGCTGATCAACCTGCAGCTCGACGCCGAGCGAAAACTGACGCGGGAGTTTCGCGCGTTGGGCGCCAACGTCATCGTCTCGCCCCTGCGCGAGGCTCGTGCAGCCGGAAATGAGTCGCCGCCGCTGATGAGCGAAAGCGTCTATCGCCGAATCGGAGCCCTCCGCAGTGCCAGAGTCGTGGCCGTCGCGCCATACCTCTATCTTGTGGCTCGGTCGCCCGTGGTAAACGCTGCCGAGCAGAGGGTGATTGTGGGCGGCACCATGCTCGACGAAGTGCGGCGCATGGCCTCATGGTGGAAGATTGAGGGCCAATGGGTGGAGGCGCGCGAGCACACGCCGCGCTGTCTGGTGGGACGCAACGCCGCCCGGCAACTGGGGGTCAAGCCGGGCAGCACACTGGAGCTGCGCTTTGCCGATCGCTCAGAGGTGTTCACGGTGGCCGGTGTGGTGATCGCCGGAGGTACCGAAGACAACCAGGTTTTCGTCAATTTACCTCGAGCGCAAGAGCTTGCTGGGTTGGAGGGGCGCATTGGCTTGGTGCAGTTGAGTGTGAGCGGTTCACCCTTCGAGCTGGAGGCATTCACCAGCCGGCTGGCGACTGCGCTTCCGGGATTCGAGGTGCGGCCCGTGCGGCAGCTTGCCGAGGCCGAAGGGCATCTGCTTGGCCGCATCCGCGTGCTCATCCTTTCCGCCGTGATTTTGATCCTGGCACTAACCACGCTGTGCGTGCTGGCGACGATGGCGGCGCTGGCGATGGAGAGGCGCCGCGACGTGGGTTTGATGAAGGCCCTGGGCGGTTCGATGTCGCGTGTGTTTCGGTTGTTCCTGACCGAGGCCGGTTCGCTGGGCGTGTTGGGAGGGTTGCTCGGCTATGTCGTGGGCATCCTCCTTTCGGAGTGGATGGGGCGACGTGTGTTTGGCGTGGGCGTCACGCCGCGGCTGGAAGTTCTGCCGCTGACCGTGGCACTCATGGTCGGGGTGGCATTGGCCGGAGCGCTGCCACTGCGTCTACTCGGCCGGGTGCGTCCTGCCGTGATACTGCGAGGCGAGTGATGGCCACTCTCGTCCAAGTCGAGCAGCTCACCAAAGAGTTTGGCACCGTGCGCGCGCTGGCCGATGTCAGCTTCACCGTCGACGCGGGCGAGTGGATCGCCATCATGGGGCCGTCTGGCTCCGGCAAGACCACGCTGATCAATATCCTCGGCGGCCTGGAGATGCCCACATCGGGCCGCGTTCGGGTGGACGGCACCGACGTGGGCAAACTCGACGAAAGGCAACTAACACGCTACCGCGCAGAGAAAATTGGCTTTGTCTTCCAGCAATTTCATCTGGTGCCGTACCTGACCACGCTCGAAAACGTAATGTTGGCGCAATATTTCCACAGCATCACCAACGAGGCAGAGGCCGCTGCGGCGCTGCGCCGGGTGGGCCTGGGCGATCGCATGACGCATTTGCCGGCGCAGCTCTCCGGGGGGGAGCAGCAGCGCGTGGCCATCGCGCGGGCGCTGATCAACCAGCCCAAGCTGATTCTGGCCGACGAGCCTACCGGGAACCTGGACGAGGCGAACGAGCAGATCATTGTGAATCTATTGCGCGAACTGCACGCCGCGGGCCATACCATCCTCGTGGTCACACACGACCCGATGATTGGCCGGCTGGCCGACCGGCGAATCGAGCTGGCGCACGGGCGGCTGGCGCAGATCATTGTCTTCTCCGCCGAGGACGAAGAACGCTTCGATCATCTGCTCGAGCAGATCTGGATTTGCGGCGAGGAAGGCATCACTGCGCAGGTCGAGCGCATCCGCACCCTGGGCTCGGTGGACCCGGTGCGGACGCTGGGCCGCATGGCGGACTTGCGGCTGGTCGAGGTGCGTGATGCGGAGGCGCGGCTTACCGAACACGGCAGCAACCGCGCGCGCGACGTCATCCGGCGCCACCGCCTGGCCGAAAGATTGTTCACCGACACGTTTGCGATCCCTGACTCCGAAGTCCATTCGCAGGCCTGCAAGTTCGAGCACATCATCAGCCCGGAACTCGACCAGAAAATCTGCACCTTCCTCGGCCACCCAAAAACCTGCCCGCACGGCAATCCGATTCCGCCGGGCGCCTGCTGCGCAAACGGCTGAAGGCTGGAACAGGCGCCGGCAGATGCTGCTAGCATAGGAAAGCGATGCCACTTCCCATCGACACGCGGAAAAAACCGACCGGCATAAAGGTGCACGTCTCGACCGGCGCAGGCGTGGATATCACCTGGGCTGACGGCCACTCGAGCCACTACGATTTTGTCTATTTGCGCGACAACTGCCCCTGCGCTTTGTGTGACGACGACCGCAAGAAAAAAGCCGCCCTGGCCGGCTCCGAAGGCGCAGGACCTGCAACCGCCGTGCTGCCCATGTTCAAGCCCAAGGCCAAGGCCAAGTCCGCCGCGCCGATAGGCAACTACGCCATTCAGATCGATTTCACCGACGGCCACTCCACCGGCATCTACAGCTACGACTACCTGCGCACCATCTGCCCGTGTGACAGCTGCAAGCTGGAGTTCCGCTCGACCACGCAATAGTTGGGGCACCGCTGCCGCTATGGATTGGACGTGGAGCCACAGTTAACCCTTGGTGCGCAAACGGCATCCCCCAGGTGTAGACATCCATTGCCAGAAGTGGGAGCATAGTGCCCCGGCAGCGTCTCTCAACCACTGCATGGAACCCACCATCAACCAACAATCGCTCGAATCAGCACGCCCCAGCGCGATCCCGCGCGTGCTGGTGGCCACCACGGCCATGCTCACGTTCATCTCTTTCTGGCGGGCCGCGGCGATCGTCCTCAACGACCTGGCCTCTTCGGCCTATTACGCCGGCGGCGAGGCCGAGCGATACATCGGCAAGACAGCGCCATGGTTCATTCTGGCCATCATGCTGTTCTCTTACGCGGTGCGCGCGATCTACGTGGAAAGCTGCAGCATGTTTGTGCGTGGCGGCGTGTACCGCGTGGTCAAAGAGGCGCTGGGGGGAACGCTCGCGAAGTTCTCGGTCTCGGCGCTGATGTTCGACTATATCCTGACTGGCCCCATCAGCGGAGTCTCGGCAGGGCAATATCTCGCCGGTCTGATTAACGAGTTCCTGGCCTACGTCCATTTCCCTGTTGCCGTGCCGGTGAACGGGACCGCGGCGGCGTTTGCGGTGGTCGTCACGTTCTATTTCTGGTGGCAGAACATCAAGGGCTTCCCGGAGTCAAGCCACAAAGCTCTGCGCATCATGCAGTTCACCACGGTGATGGTGGTGTTGCTGATCGGCTGGTGCGGCTACACGCTGTGGGTGCGGGGCGGGCACCTGCCACCGCTGCCCTCGCCGCGCAATCTGCGGCTCGGGAAAGAGGCGCTGGGCTGGCTATATGGCAGCCGGATCCCGCAGATGTTCGGGTTCGTCGCCATCCTCGTCGGGCTTGGCCACTCGGTGCTGGCGATGAGCGGGGAGGAGTCGCTGGCTCAGGTCTACCGAGAAATCGAGTCGCCCAAACTCCCGAACCTGAAAAAGGCTGGCTTGGTCATCTTCATCTATAGCCTGGTGTTTACCTCGCTGGTCTCCATCTTCGCCGTCATGATCATCCCGGACGGCGAGCGCCCGAAGTTCTTCGAGAACCTGATCGGCGGCCTGGCTATGAACCTCGAGGGCCCCATCGCCCTCCGGCTGCTGTTCCACGGATTCGTGGTGGTGGTGGGCACGATGATCCTCTCCGGCGCGGTGAACACTGCAATTGTAGGGTCGAATGGGGTGCTGAACCGCGTCTCGGAAGACGGCGTACTTACGGAGTGGTTTCGCCAGCCGCACCGGCGCTTTGGCACCTCGCACCGCATTATCAACATCGTCGTCGGGCTCCAGATCCTCACGATCATGATCAGTCGCGGAAACGTCAGCTTCCTCGCCAATCTCTATGCCTTCGGCGTGATCTGGAGCTTTGCGATGAAGGGGGTGGCGGTGTTGGTCCTGCGCTATACCCACCCCGGGGAGCGCGAGTATCGGGTTCCACTGAACCTGAAATTGGGTGGCGTGGAGATTCCTGTGGGCCTCGCGCTGATCACACTTGTGCTACTCGCCATCGCGATCGTGAACCTCTTCACCAAACCGGAGGCGACCGTCGCCGGACTCGTCTTTTCCGTCCTTCTATTTGGTGTGTTCCTCATGTCAGAGAGGAGCGTGCACAAGCGCGGCCAGGCTTACGTCGAAATGGATCAGTTCCACGTGGCCGCGCAGCAGGAACTCTCGCCGGCAAGCCTCGGCGTCAAGCCCGCGAACATTCTTGTTCCGGTCAGCAACTACCACGCGCTCTATCATCTGGCTGGAGTGTTGGACCGCGTCAAGCCCGGCCGAAAAGACGTCGTTGTGCTGCATGTTCGCCTGCTGCGGCGAGCGGGCTCCGGCGAATCCGAACTCGAAGCCAAGCAACTGTTTGGCAGCATCGAGCAGTACCTGTTCACCCAGGCGCTCTGCTTGGCGGAGAGACGGGGGAAGAGCATTCGTCTGGCCGTCGTGGCGGCCACCGACATGTGGGACGGCATCCTGCGCGCGGCGCAAAACCTGCAATCCTCAACGATTGTGCTGGGGCGGTCGTCGAAATGGAGCGTTGCGGAACAGGCGCGGCAGATCGGGCTGGCTTGGGAGCGGCTGACGGATCCGCGGCCCCAGTTCAACCTGGAGATTTTCATGCCGGGGGGGACACGGGAGTTCTTCATGCTGGGTCCACATGCGCCGCACCTGACGGCGAACGAGGTCAAACTGGTGCACCAGCTCTGGCTGCAATTCAACGAGCAGGTCGCGCCGGCGTATGAGCTTCACCACCACGACGTAGTTCATTTCGCGTTGAACGAGGTCGAAAAGGAGCTTGCCGAAGACAAGCTCCAGGAAGTCATTACCCGCCTAAAGCAACACTTGGAAGACAACAAAGCCCGCCGGACACAGGGCTCGTAATCTACCCTCAGGAATCTCGGAAGCGCTAGCCGCCTTCAGAGCAATTTCTTCCTCTGTCTTTCAAACAATACGCCGTTGGCGTCTTCAGCGAGCGCGAAGCGCTGGCTTTGCCTAGCAAGAAGTCTCGCAGGCTGCTCTCGTTCAGCTGTCACTCCTTGCAGGAATCAGCCGCCGTAGGCGAATCCGGCTTCGCGCAGGGTCAGCGGTTCTTCGTTGCGTCGCACGCCGGCGGCCACCACCTCGCCGACGAAGATGGTGTGGTCGCCGCGAAACAGTGTTTCCACCACGCGACACTCGAACCACGCTGGGGGGTCGACCAGCACCGGCGCCCCGGTTACTCCCGACCCAAAGCGAAAGCCGTTCATCGTGTCGCCTTGCACCGCGGCTCCTTTGAAAAAACTGGTGGCCAGGTCTTTCTGGCTCCGGCCGACGATATGCACGGCAAAAATGCCTGAAGTGGCGATGGCCTGGTGCAGTGAGCTGTCGCGCTGGATGCCGGCCATGACCAGCGGCGGCGAGAAGGAGCTCTGCGAAAGCCAGTTGATCGTGCCGCCGGCATAGCCATTCAAGTCGCGCGACGTCGCGATGTAGAGTCCGTAGGTGAGGAGGCGAAGCGCCTTTTTTTTGTCGTTTGGGTCCATGGAGATCGTCGCCGCGCCAGCGGTCTCAGTTAGCGCGTGCCAGCAGCGCCGCACTTACCAGCCCGCGCACCACTAGGATGCCGCCGGAGGCGCCCAGCAGCGGCGCAACCCATCGCAACGGCGCACCGGCGATGCCCAACATCAGCGCGCCCACCAGCACCAGCGACCCGCCGCGCACACGATTGTCCGCGCGCGAGGACGAGCGCTCCATGTGCCACCAGGCGCGCAGGCCCCAGTAGATTAGAAACGCGCCCAGCCCGATCCATGCCGCCGACCGGCGATCCGACAAGAATCGACCTGCAAACCGGCCCGTTGCCGCCAGCCACACGAGCAACACGCCGAGCAGAACAAAAACCAACTCGGATAGCAGCCGAAACACCTTGTTCGGACTCAGCATTGTCCCTGAATGGGCCGGCTCGGACGCCGACCTTAAACGCGTTCGATGCGCACCTTCCGGATGACCACCGGCTCGCGGGGGCGGTCGTTCGAGTCGCGCGGCACTTTGGAGATTTTTACGGCGACCTCCTGGCCTTCGACCACTTCGCCGAAAATCGTGTGGCGGTTGTCTAGCCACGGCGTGGGCGCCACGGTGATGAAAAACTGGCTGCCGTTGGTATTCGGGCCGGAATTGGCCATGGAGAGCTTACCCGGCTGGCTGTGCCGCAGGGATGAGTGGAATTCATCGGCGAATCGATAGCCGGGGTCGCCGGTGCCATTGCCGAGCGGGCAGCCGCCCTGAATCATGAAATTGGGGATCACGCGGTGGAAGATCAGGCCGTCGTAGAACGGCCGTTTCACTTTCTGGCCGGTGCGGGGATCCTTGAATTCTTTAGCGCCCTCTGCCAGGTCGATAAAATTTGCCACCGTCTTCGGCGCTTCTTTCTCAAACAGCCAGCAGATCATCGAGCCCTGCGAAGTCTCCAGCACCGCGTAGGTTCCCGGGGCACGCGTCACCTGAGCTTCTCCTCTCTTTTCGTGGAGTGACGACTAGGCATTATCGCCCAAGCCCGAAAGTGAAGCAAACGGCGTCCTTGGATTCTGTTTTCGCGCCGCTGCAAACGGATCCGGGTCTGCTTGCGTCCATTTGCTCCGGGGTTTCTCGGTCGCGGCGTTCGACAGCGGTGCTAGAATGAGTGGCTTTTCGCGTGGAATCGCGCAGTCTAGCTGCGTCATCCAATGGAGGACGAGGGAGACGAAAGTGCACAACGTCATCATTATCGGCAGCGGCTGTGCTGGGCTCACCGCTGCCATCTACGCCGCCCGCGCCAACTTGAAGCCTCTCGTGATTGACGGCTACGAACCCGGGGGGCAACTGACTCTCACGACCATGGTCGAAAACTATCCGGGCTTTCCCGATGGCATCCTGGGGCCGGAGCTCATCGAGAATATGCGCAAGCAGGCCGCGCGCTTTGGCGCCGAATTCAAGGCCGGCGCGGTCTCCGATGTGGACCTGAGCCGCCGCCCCTTCATGGTCATCGCGGGAAAGGAGACCTACGAATGTAAGGCGCTGATCGTAGCCGCGGGCGCTTCGGCGCGGCTGCTGGGCCTGGGGTCGGAGCGCAAGCTGATGGGCCACGGAGTTTCCACCTGCGCCACGTGCGATGGATATTTTTTCCGCGACAAAGAGATTGCCGTGGTGGGCGGCGGCGACTCCGCCATGGAAGAGGCCTCCTTCCTAACTAAGTTCGCCAGCCGCGTGAACCTAATTCACCGGCGCGACGAGTTTCGCGCCTCGAAGATCATGCTGGAGCGTGCTCGCGGCAACGAAAAGATTCGCTTTGTGACCCCTGCCCTTGTCGAAGAGGTGCTCGACGTCAGCAAGGGCGCTGTCGAAGGGGTCAGGATCCGCAACCTGGAGACCAACAAGGTTTCCACTCTGCCGGCTGAAGGCCTGTTCATTGCTATCGGCCACGACCCCAATACGAAGGTTTTTCGCGGCAAGCTCGATATGGACGCGAATGGCTACCTGATCACCAAGAACGGCACCCGCACCAACGTCCCGGGCGTATTTGCGGCCGGCGACGTCCAGGATCATCACTACCGCCAGGCCGTGACGGCCGCCGGCTCCGGATGCATGGCGGCGCTGGACGCGGAGAAATTCCTCGAAGCGCGAAAAGACTAGGGCCTGTGTTTACGCCGGGGCATAATCGGCAGCCGATGCCGGCAGAGTTATTCTTGGGTCGTGTTTCATCCAAGCACTGCCAGGCGCGCCCCTCCTGCCTAAGCCAGAACTCCCCGAACAGCGAGCCGCGTTACGAACCGGGCGGCCAGGAATGATGCGCGCCCTCCTGCTCGAACTCTCAGACAGCCACCGCCTGGCGCGCTGGGTAACCTCGCAGGGCATGACCCGGCGCATGGCCCGGCGGTTCGTGGCCGGTGAGGAGCTGGAAGACGCGCTGGCCGCCGCGGGGACCAGCAACCGGGCGGGGATGCTGGCCAGCCTGGATTATTTGGGCGAAAACGTGGCCAGCGAAGCCGACGCGCGACGCGCCCGCGACGCTTACCTCAACGTCTTCGACCGCATCGCGCAGGAGAAACTCGACGCCAACGTCTCGCTTAAGCTGACGCAGTTGGGGCTCGACTTGAGCGAAGAGCTCTGCCAGGAGCTGATGGAATCCATCGTCGAGCGCGCCGCAGGTTACGGCAACTTCGTGCGCATCGACATGGAGGGTTCGGCCTATACCGAACGCACGATTGCACTCACCAAGCGCGTGCGCGCGAAGAGCCCGGCGGTGGGCGTGGTCATCCAGTCCTATCTCTACCGCAGTGAGCAGGACGTCACAGACCTGATCAGCATCGGTTGCCGCCTGCGCCTATGCAAAGGCGCTTACAAGGAGCCGCCCGAGATCGCCTTCCCTGCCAAGGGCGATGTAGACGCAAACTATGTAAAGCTGATGCAACTGATGCTCTCGAGCGGCATTTATCACGGGATTGCCACGCATGACCCGCGGATGATCGCCGCGACGCTCAGCTTCATCGCTCAACACAAGATCCCAAAGGATCAGTTCGAGTTTCAGATGCTCTACGGGATTCGCACCGACCTCCAGAAAAAACTAGTGCGCGATGGGTATCGCATGCGCATCTACATCCCCTACGGTAGGGACTGGTTCCCGTACTTCATGCGTCGCCTGGCCGAGCGCCCCGCCAATCTGATGTTTCTGGTCCGCAACCTCTTGCGCAGCTAGTGCCGTTCCAACTATTTGAGCCGACGCAGGCCGATTGCTCCCCCTGGGACGCGGATGCTATAAACAGAGCATGGCTTCTCGAAAGAAGGAAGACGCGACCGAGAACGTGCTCGAGTTGTTCCGCACTGCGGCGAGTTTGCCGGATGAGCAGATCGATCTGGTGGAAGGCGCGCTGCTCATCGCCCAAGGGGAATACGCGACGCTCGACCGCGCGGTCTACCGCCTCCGGGTCGAAGAGATGAGCCGCGAGGCCCGCGAAGTTTGCTCGAATCGAAGCGGGGTTGGTGCCGGAGTTCAAACAGGGATTCCGACCGGCCAGCGGCTTGCGCAATTGAGCCAATTGTTCTCTGCGCGCTGGGGCTTTCACGGCAACCTCGAAGACTATTACGACCCGCGCAACAGTTTCCTGAACGACGTGCTGGACCGCCGCACCGGCATCCCGATCACGCTTTCCCTTGTTTACATCGAAGTCGGCCGCCGCGCGGGGATGAGCCTGGTCGGTGTGGGCATGCCCGGGCACTTCCTGGTGGGCTCTGCCGACCGCAGCGACATCTACGTGGATGCGTTTTCCGGCGGCGCGCTGCTGACGCGCGAAGATTGCGCCGCGCGCTTGCGCCAGCTCCAGCCCGGCGTCGTCTTCCGGCCGGAGTTCCTTGACCCGGTTGGCCCGCGGCAGATCCTCACCCGCATGCTGAGCAACTTGCTGGACATCTATCTCCGCACCGAGCGTTTTCCGAAGGCGCTCTCAGCGCTGGAGATGATTCTCTGCCTGCAACCCGACGAGCCGGGATGGCTGCGGCGGCGCGCGCTGGTCCACTACCAATTGAAGAACTACTCGCGCGCGATCGCCGATCTCGAGCAGTATATGGAGCGCGCCCCTGAAGACGCGGACCGCGAAGACGCGGTCAAGCAGTTGAAGCTCCTGCACCACCTCCGCGGCATGGTCAACTAGCGGGCACGGCTGGCGGGTTGTGGCTTCAGCCGCGACATCTGCCGCGCCCCACCGGGAGCATAGGGGCTGGCCCCGGCCCCTACCTTATTTTTCGGCAGACGGCCACGCCGTCGCGCAGCGGGATGATCACAGGAAGAAGCTCACGCGAGGAGTAGATCAAGCGGTTGAATTCCTGGATGCCGCGGGTGGCCTGGTCGGTGGCTTTGCGAGCCACGCGCCCGGACCAGAGCGTGTTATCGGCAACGAGCAAGCCGCCGCGTCGCAGCCGGGGCAGCGCCTTGCGGAAGACAGCGGGATACTGGTGCTTGTCCACGTCGTTGAAGATCAAGTCAAACTTGCCCGGCACGCTGTCGATGAGCGCGACCGCATCTCCCACCAGAATGTGAATACGGCTGGCTACGCCGGCGCGACGGAAATATGCCAGGGCGCGCCGGGCGTTGTCAGGACTGCCGTCGGTGTAATGCACCTGGCCTCCGCGACCTGCGGCCCGCGCGAGCCAGATGGTCGAATAACCAATTGCCGAGCCCATCTCGAAAATGCGCTTGGCGCCAGAAATCTCCACCAGCAGCGCGAGAAGGCGCCCCACAGCGGGGCCAACGATGGGAATGTCGCGCCGCCGGGCGTATCGTTCCATTTCCGCGAGCGCCTCGTCGCGCGCCGGCAGGATGCTGTAGATATACCGCTCGACAGCCGAGGAAATAATTTTGTTCATGGCGTGTGCTCAGGAGCGACGTGGATGAGTTTCTGCGTAATCCCCCTCATGGATCGGGCGGGCCTTTGAGGGCCGACGAGGAAGAAAATACACCCATGCTTTGAACCGCCGGCCATTTTCCAATCGAACCAAGGATAGCCTGCGCACGAACAGGGAATTCCGAGGTTGTTCTCGGTGGTATTCCTCGGCTCGGTCCAGCTCCTCGAGTTGTTTATCGGGGTTCGAGAGCTCATATACTTCCCCTGTGATTTTGTTTTGAGGGGAGGAGGAAGGCACCGCGCCGGGGAACCGACCCAGATCGTACAGATGGCCCTGAATCTTCCCTCTCCCCACGTAGCGCTCCGCTAATTTCCTGAGTAAAGGGTGAAGGGCAAAGCCGCGGCGCAAAGTTCCGTACACGAATAGCCGTTCCCTGCGCGGCCCAACCTTATCGCGCCCAACCGGAGTCCCTCGATTCTTCCTCACTGCATCGCAACCTAGCTCAGGCTCTCGCCAGGCTTGAGCGCGTGGATTTCGAGGCCGGCAATGTCCTGGGTAAGTTCGCGGAGTGCTTCGGGTGTGCCGGTGAGCGCAGGGAATGTCCCGTAGTGCATGGGCACCACGTGGCGCACGCCGAGCAGGCGAATTGCCAGGGCCGCCTCGCGCGGGCCCATCGTATAGAGGTCGCCGATGGGCAAGCAGGCCAGCTCCGGCGCGTAGAGTTCGCCGATGAGTTTCATGTCGCCGAAGACGGTCGTGTCTCCGGCGTGATAGACGGTCAGGCCGCCTGGCAAGCGGACAATGTACCCGCAGGGTTCGCCGCCGTAAACGATCTTGCCATCGTCCTCGATGCTGTTCGAGTGGATAGCGTGGACCATGGTGACTTCGATCTCGCCGGCTTTTTGCGTGCCACCCTTCGACATCGGCAGCGTTTTCGAGATGCCCTTGGACTCAAGCCACAAGCAGGTCTCGTAGATGGCGACGATCTGCGGCTTGTGCGCGCGAGCGAGGGCCAAGGCGTCGCCCAGATGATCGCCATGGCCGTGGGTGATCAGCATGACGTCAAGCCGGGCGAGTTTCTTGAGCGACTCGGGGCACGCCGGATTGCCCGTGAGCCAGGGGTCAACCAGAATGACCTTGCCGCTTGGGGTAGTCACCCTGAAGGTGCTATGGCCGAGCCAGGTGATTTTGCTTCCGCAGGTGCGCAGCATGGAGGCCTCCTCGGCTCAGCGGCCCTCCGGGCCGCTTTCCGTTCCCGTGGCAGGTGATCCTTTCCGATCGGATTCTAGTAGTGCCCGAATGGCTTTCTCGAATCTTTCGCGGGGATGCTCGCCGACCAGGTGCCCGACCTCGCCGCCGTCGCGCCCATAGAAAAAGGTCGCGGGGATGGCGCCGCTCCACTTTGGATTGACCGCGTTGATAAACACCTCTTCGCTGCCGGGACGCTTGCGGTAGTTGGGGAATACCGGTTTGTTTCGCGCAAGGAAGTGGCGCACCAGCGTGATCTCGCCGTCGTCGTCTAGGCTGATCCCGACCACGATCAGGCCTTGCGGGGCGTACTGGCGCGCGAGGTCGTTGATCATGGGGTATTCCTCGCGGCAAGGCTCGCACCAGGTGGCCCAGAAGTTCACTAGCAGCGGCTTGCCCCGGTAGCGCGCTAGGATATCCCGATACCCCTGTTGGTCGATCACCATTGGATCATCGGCGGACTGCGCTGCCGGCGGTTTTGGCTTGGGCTTCTGCGGCGGCCGCCCGGTCAGGGACAACGAAGCTGCCGCGCAGATGAGGGCAAACGAAGCGATGCGCCAAGTTGCAAAATGTGAAGTCATCTTTTTTCTGGCTCTCTGGTTTCTCGCGCGATTTCGGGGCGCCGCTAGCGCCGTTCCAACTCTTGTGAGCTAGTGTTTTTCCACAAACCCGCACGCGCTGCCGGATTCTCTTCCCAACTCGTCATTCGGGCTCAAATAGTTGGAACGGCACTAGGAGCGCGGGATTCGCTTGATGGTGCAACCGAAGGCCTTGGTCTCCGCAACTGCTACTGGCTTGCCGGCCGCCACGGCGTCAAGGGCGGCGCTAAGGTCCCTCGTTGTGATGTGCGCCGGGTCGCGACTATCGTCGATCCGGCCGTGATAGCGCAGCGTCCAGTCCGGTGCAAACAGGTAAGCTTCCGGTGTCACCGATGCGCCGAGGTAATCGGCCACGCGGTTGTCCGGATCCTTCAGGATCGTGAACCCAAGACCCTTTTCCGCGGCGTGCCGCGCGACCTCATCGGCCGGTTCGCTGTGGTTGGAGTTAGCGCCGATGACGGCGAAACCGCGCGCAGTGTACTCCCTCGCGAGCTCGGCCATGCGCTGGTTGTAGTCGTTGGAAACCGGGCAACGCGTCGCGACGAAGATCACCAGCGTGCCGCTGCGCCCGGTGAAGTCGTAGAGCGAAGCGGGCTCACCTGTGAGTTTTGTGAACTGCACGTTGGAAACTTTCCCGCCGATCGTCACTTGCGATGCCGGTACCGGCCCCTGCCGCGCCCAGACCCACACCCCCACTCCCACTGCCGCCACAGCCAAACCTAGAATGACTTTGCGCATAAAAGAGGCTCCCCTTGGCGTTCCCTTTGATCGTCTCGAACTCCAAACGAGCCCCCATTGTAGCCGCGCAAGCGGTTTCAATTCAATCGGGTCTGATTGGTAAGAGCGACGGGGCTTGAGCGCTATGCGGGCGGCGTGCTCTTCGCGCTCTGCTCATGCCCTAACTAACGAGCGGCGGGGCGACGTTCTGTACGACAAGCTGGCTCGTTTTGGAACATCGTGATGGGCGTCGGCAACTTTGGGGAATGCCTCCTTATGCTAGAATAGGCTTGAGCGGTGCAGCTTGTACCGGGGTGGCTTTGATGGTATAAGCCCCGGTTCTGGCTGGCCTCGCCTCAGGATTCTTGGCATTATTGGGTTTGGGGATCTCGCTCAAGGAGAACTGCGATGACGTATGTGATTGCTGAGCCCTGCATCGGAACCAAGGACACGGCTTGCGTGGACGTTTGTCCGGTGGACTGTATCCATCCGCGCAAGGATGAGCCGACCTTCGAGACCGAAACGCAGCTTTATATTAATCCGGCCGAGTGCATCGACTGCGGCGCGTGCGTTCCGGTTTGCCCGGTGACTGCGATCTTCGCTCTGGAAGACCTGCCCGAGAAGTGGGCCAATTTCACGCAGCTCAACGCCGATTGGTATACGAAAAAGACCGCCTGAGAATTAGCAAGGGCTCAAGAGATCTGGAGACAGAAAATTGTGGCGGGCCTGCACGGGCCTGCCATTTTTTTCGGACGGCCAGCGGTATGAAACTACGCCGTCAGGGCCAGATTTAGCCGTGCCGTAGAAGGTCTTTAAAACGAGGGACTTGCGGAGCGGGGAGCGCCCCCGTTGACTAGTTCGGGGAGTCTCACAGCCTTCCGCCGGTATCAGGCATCGAACTAAAGGATATAATTTGTCTTCACCACTCGACTAGTCATCTTGGAGGAGGTCATCATTGAGGAAAGCGTTCGCCGTCACCGTTATCATCACAGTGTTATTATTGGTTGGAATCTTCGCCCGCGGGGCGAAGAATCCTCGCCCTTCTGCAGCCGTAGATACAGACACAAAGGTCATCGAACTTATCGCCAAGCAGTATGATTTTGCTCCCGAAGAGATTCACGTGAAGAAGGGAGCTAGGGTGCAGCTGAAGGTCCGCGCCGCTGACAGGAGCCACGGTCTCAAAATGAGTCTCTACCCCGACGGCGCCGATCAAAGCGGGCCGCCCGGCTTGAAGATTGATCCGCCACAGGTCAATTGGAAGATCGAAAAGGACGAGGAGCGCATCATTGAGTTCGTCGCCGAGCGCGCTGGGACCTACGGTTTCAAGTGCTCGATCTTCTGCGGCTTGGGCCACGGCGGTATGAGGGGTAAGCTGGTC
>QHYU01000090.1 GCA_003224235.1 Acidobacteriota bacterium | reverse complement strand
CTATGACCATCTTCTGAGCATCGAGCCTGGCACGCCTTTTGCCGAAAGTACACCGACGCCGGCGCACACTGTCATCCCGTTCCTTTTCCGCAACGGATTGTTGGGCGCTACATCCGGAATAGAGATCGCGTCCGGCTGGACGCCGATGCCCTGGTGGCGTTTGAACAGTTCGTATTCCTACCTTCATTTTGACTTGAAGAAGGCAGCGGGAAGTCTCGATACTTCCACGGTTACTTCGACCGAGAACTCAAGCCCCCACCATCAGGTGGTGATTCAATCTTCTCTCAATTTGCCGAAAAACCTGGAATTGGATCTGACATATCGCTACGTGAGTGGGTTGCCGGCTCAGTCCATCAAGAGCTACTCAACGGGAGACGCTCGGTTCGGGTGGCACATCGGGGAAGGGCTTGAATTGTCGTTGGTCGGCCAGAATCTGTTTCAACCCAATCACGCGGAGTCCCAAGGTGACCCAGGACCGCTTGTGGGGATCAAGAGAAGCGCCTACGCGAAGATTACGTGGAGACGGTAACCTACACTATGAAGCTCCATAGCGATAAAGATTCCGCCCAATGGCCTCCTCGAGGCCGCGTTAGCCAGCATTGTCCTAGCCTCTTGGTTCGCCTCATGGTTGTGGCAAGTGTGTGGGCGCTCGCCGGCGTCTCCATCCTGCACAGTCAGCAATCAAAGCCAGCCGAATATGAGGTTAAGGCGGCGTATCTATATAACTTCGGACGATTCGTTGAGTGGCCCGCCAAAGTCGCGTCAGACAAGAGCGACTCCTTCCGAATTTGTGTGCTCGGCCAAGACCCGTTTGGCCGGATTCTAGACGAAGCCTTGTCAGGCGAGACCATAGACGGCAAACATGTCGTGGCCAAACGAATCACCAAGTCGTCGGAAGCGGTAGATTGCCGCATTCTATTCATCAGTTCATCGGAAGAGAAACGCCTGAACGACACGCTGATGGCCATAGACAAAGCGGGTGTCCTCACGGTTAGTGATATCCCCGAATTCTTGCAGCGCGGCGGCATGATCCAGTTTGTTTTGGACAGCAACAGGGTTCGTTTCGAGATCAATTTGATCGCTGCCCAGAACGCCAGTCTGACGTTGAGTTCCGAATTGCTAAAAGTGGCAAAAGCAGTAAGGAAACGTTCGTAGTCTGGAGAATGAAAGAAATGTTCGGAATCCTGGGCGGTTCCATCTCCAAGAAGCTGACGTGGATGAACATGCTAGTGAGCGGTGCCTCGTTGGTACTGGCTTGTGGAGCCCTTTTTTCCTACGATTTGGTTACGTTTCGACAGATGATCACGCGACAGCTGTCGATCCAGGCCCAGATTATCGCGTCCAATAGCGTCTCTGCTCTGGTGTTTCACGACGCAGACGCAGCACAGAGGACCTTGTCAGCGCTGAAGGCCTCTCCCAACATTCTGGCGGCTGGAATTCACAGTGCGAACGACCAGGCGTTCGCTGCATATTGGCGCCATAAGGCTCATGAGGATGCCCCGAATTTACCCTTGATTCCAGAGGGGCAAATGCAGGTCGAGTCACTCTCCGATGGGCGAATAACATTGGTCCGCCGGATTGTTCTTGACGGCAAACCGACCGGTACGGTGTATATCCAATCCGATCTCGGTGAGGTAAGCGATCGCCTCAAAAGATATGGGACAATTGTCATACTTGTCTTGGCGGCGTCGCTGGTCGCAGCTCTTTTGGTTTCACGGAGGTCTCAGGCGACAGTCTCCACGCCAATCATACATCTGGCGGAGACTGCACGCGCCGTTTCACGCGACGAGGACTATTCGGTTCGAGCGACCCCGAGCGGTAGCGATGACGAGGTAACCGTCCTGGTCAGTGCATTCAATGAGATGTTGGCACAGATTCAGGAACGTGACGGCGCCCTGCAAAAAGGTCGCGACGAGTTGGAGCAACGCGTCCAGGAACGTACTGCAGAGCTTGAAGCTGCTAAGAAGGAGGTCGAAGAGTTTTCTTATTCCATTCTCCAAGCGAAAGAAGAGGTTGAGCGCGCGAGCAAGTTCAAAGATCAATTCCTTTCTACGATGAGCCACGAACTGCGCACGCCGCTTAATGCCGTTCTTGGCTTCTCCGCATTGCTCGCCGAGGAACGCTACGGCCCGCTGAACGATCGCCAGCGCCGCTACGTCAGCCACATCCACACCGGCGGGCAGCACCTGCTCACACTGATCAACGACATCCTGGACCTGTCCAGAATCGAGGCCGGCCGCATGGAACTGGCCATCGAAAATGTTTCCGTTGAGACAGTCTTTGGCGAGGTGCTCAGCGTCATGCGGCCGTTGGCGGACAACAAGTCGCAGACATTGTCTCAGCACGCCGAGCCGGGCCTCAGCGTCCGCGCCGACCTGACCCGGTTCAAACAGGTGCTGATGAACCTGCTGGGCAACGGCATCAAATTTACTCCCGAAGGCGGGCGCATCGAATTGACAGCTAACCAAGCGGACGGCGAAGTCCGGGTGGAAGTGCGCGACACCGGGCCGGGGATTCCGCCCGAAGAGCAGAAGCGCATCTTCGAAGCCTTCTATCGCCTGCGGGAATCTGGCAAAGCCACCGAGGGCACAGGCCTAGGCCTAGCCATCACCCAGCGCTTGGTCGAACTACATGGCGGCCAGCTCTGCCTCGAGAGCCAACCAGGCCAGGGAAGTTGCTTTCATTTCAGTTTGCCTGTTGCTGCGGCTGTTCCACAAGGCCGGCCTCAAAAATGCCAGCTCCCTGGACAGTCAGAAGAACCACCGCGGGTTCTTGTCATTGAGGATGACCCGGTGGCGGGACAGCTCATCCAGACGCATCTTACCGCTTCCGGCTACGAGGTGGTGTTGTGCAATGAACCTGGCCGCGCTGCGGAGATGGCGGCGGAGCTCCAGCCCGACGCAATCACCCTGGACATACTGATGGAACCGAGCGGCTGGGAGGTTCTGGTGCAGCTGAAGAATGACGCGCGCACCGCCAGCGTTCCCATCATCGTGGTGACGATTGTGGATCAGCCCAGCATGGGCGCGGCGCTCGGTGCCGATGAGTACCTGGTCAAGCCGGTGGAGCGCGCCGCGCTGCTGGCCGCCGTGGACCGCTGCCTCGCCGCCCGCGGAGGCGCACCCCCAGCGCGGCCAATCTTAGTGGTCGAAGACGACCCGCCCACCCGCGAGGTCATCACCGAATTACTCACCGAGCAAGGCTACGCGGTGGCCACCGCTGCCGATGGTGCCCAGGCTCGCGCTTGGGTGGCGACTTCTCTGCCCGAACTGGTGGTTCTAGACTTGCTGCTGCCGAAGGTGAGCGGTTTCGAGTTGCTGGCGGAATGGCGGGCCAGTCCGCGAACCGCCGATCTCCCCGTGTTCGTCCTGACCAGTAAGGACTTGACCCGAGAGGAGGAGATAAATCTCCGCGCACATG
>QHYU01000096.1 GCA_003224235.1 Acidobacteriota bacterium | reverse complement strand
GTAGCTTGTAATCCACCAGGGCACCGCAAAGCGTGCACACCAGATGATCGTGGCGGGCAGTTGTCGGATCGTAACGGCTGGCTTCGTCACCCAACTTCAGCTCGCTAATCATGCCGTTGCGTGTGAGCCAGTCGAGGGCGTTGTAAATGGTGGCATAGGCTACGCCAGGCCTGCGCCGGCGGACCTGGGAGTAAATCTCGGCAGCAGTCGGATGGGTGCGACTGGCGCGGATGGTTTCCAAAACAGCGGAACGATACGGCGTTAGTCGCCTTGCTTTCATTTCTGAGCAACAACAATTCTATCAATAAAACTCTTATAGCGCTAGCAGGAGTCGTGACAGACAAGCTTCTGCGCTGCGTTGCGCCCGCCACTAGCAACTCGGGGCCAGAGGAAGCAGCCCCCCCCCGATCAACGACCCGCCCGCTCGAGCTGGCGGCGGAATTGATCAACCTGGATACGGTGCTTGGCCACTTTGCGCGAGCCGAGAAAAATCACCGGCACATCGTAGGTGTAGCGCTCGCGCAGGACAGGGTCTGCATCAATGTTGATTTCCCGAAGCGAAGCGCCGAACTCGCAGAGCAGCGGGGCGACTACCGCCTTGGCCTCCTCGCAGAGGTGGCAGCCGGGGCGCGTATAAAGCGTGACGTCGAGCGGCCCAGCAATCGCGAGCCGTCCATCTTCGGTGCGCGCCAACAAGTTTTCGCCGCCGGCGTGGCGCAGCCAGCCTTGCTCGAGGAGTTGCGCCAATGCCGTGCCCACCGAGTCGCGCTCAGCCGGCGTCAGGTTGCCGGCCCTCTGTGCGGCGCGCTGAGTGAGCGTGGAGAACTCGAGCGCTTCGCGGCCCAGTTCATCGTAGCTTTCTAGTATTCGTCTAACAATGGAATCCATCTGGTTTGACCGCCGCCGGCATGTCTCATGGTCTCGTAGTCCTGTCCGCTGTGGCGCGGCCTAGGGCCTCACTGTGTAGTACCGCTGGAAGGCGCCCATTTCGGGGTAGAACGCGCGGGCGCGATAAAGCTCAGCGATCTGCCGGATGTGACCGAGATCATGAAAGGCCCATTCATTCATCAGCTCGCCCACGGTGATCTGGCCGAGTTCGGCATGGCGCCCGGTGCGCGTGGCGACTCCGGCTGGAAGGTAGCGCAGCCAGGCGAGTGCCCGGTCGCGCTTGTGACAAAACCTCTTGAGCTGCTCGCGCGCAGGGCGGCCGGAGTAGTTCCCGGCGGCGTGCGAGGCATTCTGATCGTAGCTCTCAAGGAAGGGCAAATCTTCTTCGATCATTCTCCGCGTGCGCTCGCGGAACGTCTCCTCGGTCTCGGCTAAGTGCCCCAACACCTCGCTGACCGACCAGCGCTCAGTCGAAGGTTTCCATTCGAGCATTTCCGGAGGCACGGCGAGCAGAAGTTTTTCCAGAATCATGGGGGTCTGCTCGAGTAGACCGATCCCTGGCAACCTTTCCAGTGAGCAAGCAGCTTCCATAGCAACCTCCAGCTAATGGAATACGGTGTTTATACCGCACTCCGCCGCCGATGTCGAAAGGCAGTGGTATAGCGGCGAGCCATAACCCGACACGCTGAGTCCCACCGCCATCCAAAGCTGACGTCGCTGCCGCGCGGCATGCGGCGGGGCTAAGTCGCAGTCTGCTTGTGCCCGGCGGGCTGCGCGTGGTTACATGGAAGCGGCAGGCAAAGCGAGGAGTGCAGTTTATGGCGCAGGTAGTGGCACTGGTGGACGATCTTTTCTTCCAGGCAAAGATGCTTGAGACCGCCCGGCAGGTGGGTGTCGAGCTGAAGACGGTCACGACGGGCGAGGCATTGCTGGCCGAAGCGCAGGCGGCGGAGCCGCAAGAGGGACTTGGCCAAGTTGGGCCCGGGCCGGCGCTGTTGATTGTGGACCTAAACGCGCGCCAGGGCCCGCTCGAAGCGCTCGAGCGGCTGCGCGCCGCAGGTAACCAACGCCCAGTAATCGCCTTCCTTTCGCACGTGCAGGTGGAGCTGGCCGAGCGCGCCCGGGCAGCAGGATGCCAGCAGGTGATGCCGCGGTCAAAGTTCACGCAAAACCTCGCGGCCATCCTCTCCCAGGCGAAGAGCTAGTGCCGTTCCAACTATTTGAGCCGGATGACGAGGTGGGCAGAGAATCCGGCATCAGGTTCTAGTTTGTGAAAAAACTGCCTCAAAAAAGTTGGGACGGCACCAGAAGCCATCAAGCCGCCTCATAGATGTCTGAGGGCCGGCATCAGGATGAAGAAGTTGCGAAAAACTGATCTTGGACTGGTCCTGCTGTTTGGCGGGATGGCCTGTGCCACGGCTCAAGGCCAGGAGGAGCAACCAAGCAACCCCGCGACGGCGCTCAGCGAGGGGCTGGGGGCCGCGTGCCGTCAAGACGAGGCGCACTTCGCGCGCTACCTGACCGCGGATAACGCAGCAGCTTTTCGCGAACTCACCGTCGCGCAGCGCACGGCGCTGATGAAGCGCCTGATCCTGCTCGAGGAGCCTGGCCGGCCGCTGCTTTCGAGCGACGCGGCGGGCCGGACCGTGCTGCGCTGCGAGGCTTCCAGCGTCAGCGCCGAGATGCGCTTTGGTGATGCACGCGTGCGGGAGAATCTCGCCTTCATTCCCGTCGAAGCGCGCGGGGAGACGCGTGGAGCGGGCGAGGCTGGGCGGCGCGTGGACTTCGGGATGGTACGAGAGGGAGGAGGATGGAAATTTCTTTCAGTTGGCCTGCTGCTGCTCGACTTGCCCGCGCTGGCCCGGCAATGGGCCCAGCAGGCAGAAAACTCGGAAATCGAAGCGCAGGAAGCCGCGGCCATCGCGGCGCTCCGCAAAATTGCGGAGGCCATCCTTACCTACCGGCGTGCCTTTGGCCGTATGCCGGAGACCCTCGCGCAACTTGGACCACCACCCAAGGGAGGCATTTCACCCGATGCGGCCGGGTTGCTGGACGCAGAGTTGGCGGCTGGGAGCAAAGGCGGCTATGTCTTCCGCAGTGTCATCCTCTCCCCATCGGAAGAAGCCACCGAGCCGCGGTTCAATCTAGCCGCCACGCCGGCCCAGTACAGCAAGACCGGGCGCCGCTCGTTCTTTCTCGACGCCAGTGGAGTTCTTCGGGGCGGTGATAAACAGGGCACCGTGGCCACTGCCCAGGATCCGCGCATCGAGCCGCGTTAGGCCCATTTACATTTTGCCCGCCGTCTGGATTTTATGCTGGCCGGGAAGCGCGTTCTGACGGAGAGCGAAGAGGCCGAGTTGCTCCGCAAGCTATCCCGCTGATCCGCATAGCTCTCTTGCTACTCCACAACCGAATGAGAGAGAATCCCCGCTTTGAATGCACCGACCCCAAACTGCGCCATGAGCCTGCGATTCCGCTCAGCGTGCAGCCGATGGGGCCGATGGATCGAAACCGTGCCGATTACCAGTAGCTCAGGTATAATCGTGCGACTCTGTGAGGTTGCGGAATGGCGGAATCAAAAGCTGGGAGTAGAGTTTGGGCCGACCGGGCAATCCCCGGCGAAGGATTCCTCCGGGATGCGGTGCGCGTGGGCGCGGCCAATCTCTTGATGGTGCTCTGTGCCTGGATTGCCATCCCGCTGCCGTGGACGCCAGTACCCGTGACCGGGCAAACTTTTGGCGTGATGCTCGTGGGGGCGCTGCTGGGTTCGCGCCGCGGGGCCATCATGCTCGGTCTCTATTTGCTCGAAGGACTGGCGGGCTTGCCAGTCTTTCAGCCGTTCGGGTTGCCGGGCGCAGCGCGCCTAGCCGGGCCGACCGCAGGCTATCTGCTGTCGTATCCGGTTGCGGCGTTTGTGATCGGGTGGCTGGTCGAGCGGCAATCTCACTCCGAGATTGTTCAGCAAGCTAGCGCGCAAGCTGTCCGGCAAACTGGCAACACAAGCAGCCTTGCGCTGGCTCCCGTGCTGCGCCTTGTTGCAGCGCTCCTGGCCGGCGAACTGGTGGTTTTTACCGGAGGCTGTGCCTGGTTGGCGACAGGGTTGGGTCTGGGCTGGCCCAAGGCCGTTGCAGTGGGCGCTATGCCCTTTGTTGCCGGTGAGTTGATCAAGATGGTGCTGGTGGTGGTCGCGGTGCGCGGTGTCGAATCCGCTAACCACAGGGACTAGCTTTCGCTCTGGGATTTGCTGCGCACAGAACTTACAATAGGGCTCGCGGATCCTTCCGCGTGTTTCGCTGTTCACTTTGGACTGCTAAGGCTTGCATCTTCCATGCCGACCCGAGCAGTAGCTCCAACTGAAAGCCCCGAACAAGCCGTGCGCGAAGCCAATCGCCATTTCTATCAGGCATTTGCGGCGCTCGATCTCGAGCGCATGGACGCGGTCTGGCTACACGAGGACTGGGTCGAGTGCGTGCACCCCGGCTGGGATCTGCTGCTCGGCTGGGAGGAGGTTCGGGAAAGCTGGGCGCGGATCTTCTCCAGCACGCAGCGGATGAAGGTCGAAATCAGCTCGGTCTGGGTGCGCGTGGAGGGCGACGTCGCGTGGGTGGCTTGCACCGAGCACGTCACCAGCACGTTCGAACGCGGCTTTGATCAGGCTCTCGTCCAGGCCACCAACATCTTCGTGCGGCGTCCCGTTGCGGAGAATGTTTCATCCGGGGCCGAGAAGGGCCGCCCTTCGGCCGGGGTGCGCCAGGCAGCAAGTCATCGCTGGCACATGGTGGCGCACCACGCCTCGCCCCTCCCTGCCGCCCAGGCGCCCACGCTGCAATAAACTTCATTCACATTCCGACCGCGACGGGGCTTCTCCTCCAGGAGACGAAGTCTGATTGCGAAGTTTTTCCGGATGTCAGAACGGCGTTCAGTAGCCAGGATTTAAAAGTAAGGGAAAAAAGGCGGCAGGACGCAGCGCCTTGGTAAAGAACGCCCGTTTCAGATAACATCCTCTATCCCGACATGCTTCCCCAGCATTCATGTTGCGCCGATATTTTGCCGGCGTTGGCAAAAAAATGTCTCTACACCGCTTTCGTGATGCTGTTGGCTCCAATGGCATCGGGGTGGACCGCGGGCAGAGCGGTGCGCACGTGGCGGATACCTCTGCGGAAGGCGCTGCAGGTGCAGCCGGGCCAGCGTTGGTCGTTTCTTGGCGGCAAAATTCGGAGCGCCCCAACACTGTACGCCGGGGCCAATGCCGGGCGCGCTCTTGAGGCGTCGGCTCTTTCGCGCTCGGAAACTTCGCGCGAGCAGTTGCCAGCCGAGACGCGGCCCACCACATCACAAGAGGTGATTCAGGGACCGGTGCCGGCGTTTGAGTTCCACAGCGGTTTCTGGATCAACTTGCACCATTTCCTCTACCAGCAGGCGCGGCTCCGCAAATCCACACCACAGAGCATTCCCCGACCGGCGCCGAAGGTGGAAGGGAGTGGAGCGAAGGAGCCGGCAACCAGTGCCAACTCACTCGGGCCAACCCCGGGATCGGGGCAAGCGCCTACTGAGGCCCTCACGGAAGAGGAGCGACACTCCTGGGCTGCCGCGCAGGACTATTATGCGGGTAACCTCTCCGGCCACGACCTGTTTGTCAACGGAGACATGGTGCAGATCAAGAACCGCCTGGCAGAGCTGGAAACTTGCCCCAACCTTTCCGGCCGGGTCCCTCCGCAGTGCGTTTCCGGCCTGCGCCCTGAGCTCGTCGCGGCGCTCGAGGTCGCTGCGCCGGTGTATCGCGCCCGCTGGTGGGCCGAGCACGACCGCGCGAACCGCTCCTGGATTGCGTCGGTCTCCCTGCTAGTCCGTCAGACGGGCGGCAGGCTGGCGCAGCAGCTCGCGTCCGTCTACGAGGCAGATTGGCCGGCAGGGCGGCTGCGCGTGGATGTGACCTTCAATGCGGGGCCGTTCGGCGCCTATACATCGCTCGACCCGGTGCATCTGACTATTTCGAGCACCGACCCGCGCAACCAAGGACCTGCCGCGCTGGAGGTGCTCTTCCACGAAGCCTCGCACGCATTAGCCGGCGCGGTGCGTGACGCCATCGTCCGCGAATGCCGCCAACGGGGGAAACCGATTCCCCGCTACCTCTGGCATGCCCTCTTGTTTTACACCACCGGCGAAATCGTCAAGCGCACTCTGGCAAAAGATTTGAGCATCCCGGATGCTGGGGCGCGCGGCAACTACACGCCCTACGCTTATAAGTTCGACCTCCATGCCCGCGGATGGCAGAACTATCAGCGGGTGCTGGAGCGGTACTGGCAGCCCTACCTTGATGGCAAAGCCGATTTTGATGGGGCCGTGGCACGGTTGGTGTCTGCACTGTGAGCGTTTCACTCTTGAGCTCGGCAGTTCAGCAAGGAACATGGAGGATGAAGGGACCAGTCCTGGTTCTTGCGGTTTGATTCCGCACGTGGCTTTAGCTCTTGCATCTGGAATTCTTGGTTTTGCGTCTTGCATTTCCCCTTCGGCCGTTCCTGCGAAAGTAACTCTTCCGAACGCCGGCGCGGCGCGAATTGTGCGAAGGGGTCGAGTGTGCTACTCTCTTGCGCGTGGGAACGACCCGTCCCGACGATTCGGGATTCCGTTGAGCACTCTGCGCCGGTTCGCGTGCGTTTCCCCAGTCGAGCGCGCTTCCCGGCACCTAAGTTTTCTTCGAACGGTTAACTGAGGAACGCCATTCAGTTTTTCTGGTGCCACCCATGCCTACCAGACAAGCCGCGACCAAAGTGATGGAAATCACGCTGGCGCACTCGCCAGATTCCGACGACGCTTTCATGTTTTATGCGCTCGCCACGCGCAAGGTGCGCACGCCGGGGATGAGGTTCACCCACGTGCTGGCGGACATCGAGACCTTGAACCAGGCGGCACCCGAAGAACTCTACGACGTCACCGCGCTCAGCTTCCCCGCCTACGCCTTCTTGCGCGACAAATACGTGCTCCTGGATTGCGGGGCGAGTTTCGGCGAGGGGTACGGCCCGATCTTGGTCGCCTCGCATCCGATGAAGCGCGAGGAACTGGCCGGCCGCCGCGTGGCCGTGCCTGGCCTGCGCACGACCGCCTACCTGGCGCTGAAGCTGCTCGAACCGCGCTTCGAGCCAGTGCCGATGGCGTTCGACCAGATTCTCGACGCGGTGCGCAATGAAACTGTGGAGGCAGGCCTGCTCATCCACGAAGGGCAACTCCTGTTCTCCCAAGCCGGCCTGCATCGCGTGGTGGACCTGGGACACTGGTGGCTCGAACAGACCGGGCTGCCGCTGCCCCTCGGTGGCAACGCCGTGCGCCGGGCCCTAGGCATGGAGACTGGCCGGCAGATTGCGCGGGCAATCCGCGAGAGCGTGGGCTACGCGCTCGAGCACCGCGAGGCGGCGCTCAACTACGCCATGCAGTTCGCCCGGGATATGGACATCGAGCTAGCCGACAAGTTTGTCGGCATGTACGTGAACAATTGGACGCTGGGTTACGGCGAGCGCGGGCGGCGCGCCGTTGGCGAATTGCTGGCGCGCGGCGCTCAAGCCGGACTGCTTCCGCGGGCAGAAGTTGGCGCTCCGCTCGAATTCCTCAGCGCGGAGGAGTAGCCACCAACCTCCCCTCTCCCCCCGAAGCGAAAGCCTTCGCTCTCGACAGCGCAAGCGCGACCCGTGACGCCCGGAGCCACTTACCCACTCTCCTGCCGATTGCGGCGCATTCGCGCGTCTTGCGTATCCGGACTACCGCCAAGAGCGATGGACCGCCCAAAGGATTTCTTTCGCTCGCACGCCGTTGGCCGGCCAGAAAATTCAGCCCGCGGGCAGGCGGAGTTTCCAGGAAAGCATCCCGGGATCTCCAAAGCTTGTCGCTCAAACAAGCTTGTGCCAAGCTGGAGTTGGACGCTCTAGTCCAGTCGCGCTGGGGATTCTGGCGCAGAACAGGGTCACACAGCGCATTGATTCAGGAAGCAGGAGCCCTTTGAAATCCCAGAATTTGGAACTGGCTCTTCCGCACTCTCGTGCGGGATCACAATCTGGACCTAAGATGAAGGACCTCTCTCAACAAGGCCGCATCCTCAGGGGCCTGCTTCACGAGCGCATCCTCATTCTGGATGGCGCCATGGGAACGATGATCCAGCAGCGCAACCCCTCGGCTGCGGACTTTGGCGGACCGGCGCTGGACGGCTGCAACGAACACCTGGTGGTCAGCAAGCCGGAGATCATCCTCGATATTCATCGCAAGTACCTCGAAGCGGGCGCCGACATCATCGAGACCGACACCTTTGGCGGCACGTCGATTGTTCTGGCGGAATACCAGTTGCAGGAGCAGGCCTACGCGATCAATCGCGTTGCCGCCGAGTTGGCCCGGCGGGCCGCGGACGAGTTCTCTACCCCCACAAAGCCCCGCTTTGTCGCGGGTGCCATGGGTCCGACCACGAAGGCCATCACGGTCACCGGCGGCGTCACCTTCGCCCAGCTCCAGCAGGCCTATTTCGAGCAGGCGCGCGCGCTGATCGATGGTGGTGTGGACTTGCTGTTGCTGGAAACCTGTCAGGACACGCGCAACATAAAAGCCGGCGCTCTGGCCGTGCAAAGCCTGGCGCGCGAGCTCGGGATGGATATCCCGCTTATGATCTCCGTCACTATCGAGGCTATGGGCACCATGCTGGCGGGACAGAGCGTCGAGGCTTTGTGGGCTTCTCTCGACAACCTCGATTTGATTTCGTTGGGATTGAACTGCGCCACCGGGCCGGAGTTCATGACCGACCATCTGCGCACTCTGCAATCCCTGACCGGCCGCTATGTCTCCTGCTATCCCAACGCTGGCCTGCCCAATGAAGAGGGGAAATATCTCGAGACGCCCACCTCGCTGGCCGAGCAGCTCGAGCGCTTCATCCATCACGGCTGGCTGAATCTAGTCGGCGGCTGCTGCGGCACGACGGAACAACACATTCGGGCCATCGCCGAGATGGCGCAGGGCAAGCAGCCCCGGCATCCCCCGGAAAACTCCCGCCGCGCCGTCTATTCGGGGATCGAGATGGTCGAGGCTGAGGAAAGCACCCGCCCGCTGCTGGTCGGCGAGCGCACCAACGTGATCGGCTCGCGGCTCTTCAAGGAGTTGATCAGCGCCGAACAATGGGAGGAAGCCACCGAGATCGCGCGTCGCCAGGTCAAGAACGGCGCCCACATCGTGGACGTCTGCCTGCAAAGCACCGAGCGGGAGGAACTGGAGGATATCCCTCCCTTCTACGAAAAGCTGATCCGCAAGATCAAGATCCCCATCATGATCGACACCACCGACGCGCGGGCCGTCGAGCTTGCTCTCGCTTACTGTCAGGGCAAGAGCATCATCAACTCCATCAACCTGGAAGACGGCGAAGAAAAATTCCAGAAGGTGTGCCCGCTGGCTCGCGCCTATGGCGCGGCCGTCATTGTGGGTTGCATTGACGAGGATCCCGCGCAGGCCCAAGCGTTCACCCGCGAGCGCAAGCTCGCCATCGCCCAGCGCTCCTATCAACTCCTCACCGAGAAATATGGGATCCCGCCGCAGGACATCATCTTCGACCCGCTGGTCTTCCCCTGTGCCACCGGCGACGAGAACTATATCGGCGGCGCCGTGGAGACGATCCAGGCCCTGCGCCTGATCAAGCAACACATTCCCTTCGCGCGCACTGTTCTGGGGATCTCCAACATCTCCTTCGGCCTTCCGCCCGGCGCCCGGGAAGTCGTCAACTCGGTTTTCCTCTACTACTGCACCAAGGCCGGCCTGGATCTGGCCATCGTCAATGCCGAGCGCCTCGAGCGCTTCGCCTCGATCCCCGAAACGGAGCGCAAGCTCGCTGAAGACCTCCTGTTCAATCACGTTCCTGTTGGCGTGCCCCCCGATCACCCGCAGGCTGCGCTGTTTCGCGACGCGCCGGCCGATTGGCGAGCGCAAACCCGCGAGCAGAAGGTGGCTATCAACCAGTTCCACATCACCGCCATCACCGCGCACTTCCGCACTCAGAAGAAAAAAGAGAAAGCCCGCGCGGCCGATCTCCCGCTCGACCAGCGGCTGGCCAACTATATTCTCGAGGGCACCAAGGAAGGCCTGATCGAGGACCTCAACCATAAGCTCCAGGAGGGCCCCACGCCGCTCGACATCATCAATGGACCGCTGATGGAGGGGATGGCCGAGGTTGGCCGGCGCTTCAACGACAACGAGCTCATCGTCGCCGAGGTCTTGCAATCCGCCGAGGCCATGAAGACTGCGGTGGGTTATCTGGAGCGGTTTATGGAAAAGGCCGACATCGAGAAGCGGGCCAAGGTGATCCTGGCCACGGTCAAAGGCGATGTGCACGATATCGGGAAGAATCTGGTCGAGATCATCTTCAAGAACAACGGCTATGACGTCATCAATCTCGGCATCAAAGTGCCGCCCGAGGAGCTGATCCGGGCCTTTAAGGAACACCAGCCGCACGCCATCGGCCTTTCCGGGCTGCTCGTGAAGAGCGCCCAGCAGATGGTCATCACCGCGGCGGACTTGCGCGAGGCTGGCATCAGCGTCCCGCTGCTGGTCGGCGGCGCAGCACTCTCGGAGAAATTCACCCGGCAGAAGATCGCCCCGAGCTACGGGCAAGCTGTTTGCTACGCGAAAGACGCAATGACCGGGTTGCACCTGATGAACCAGCTCAGCGACTCGACCCGCCGGGATGAAGTCCTCCAAGCACACACGTACCGGGACGGAGCCGCGGCGGAGTTACGCGCGGCATCCGGCCCGGCCGCAGTTTCCGAGGCGCCCTCGAGCCGCGTGCGCAGCGATCTGCCCATTCCCCCGGCGCCTTACCGGGACCGCAAAGTGCGCTACGTTCCCGACCTCAACGAGATTTGGAATTACATCAACCCGTACATGCTCTACGGGCGTCATATGGGATTCAAGGGGAGCTTCGAGAAAGCGCTCGCGGAGCACGACCCGCGCGCGCTCCAGCTCCGCGACGATATGGAGGAAGTGAAACGCGACGCTGCGCGCTTCATGAAAGTCCGCGCCATCTGGCAGTTCTTCGAGGCAGAGCGCGCCGGAAACTCCATCCAGCTCTTCGCTCCGGGCGAGAGTGCGTCACTGCATACGTTTCATTTTCAACGGCAGCAGGTCCGCGACGGTCTTTGCCTGAGTGATTACATTCTGCCGCCCGCCGGCGGAAAGCGCGATCATGTTGTGCTCTTTGTCGTCAGTGCTGGCGAGGGCATCCGCGAAAAGGCGGAGGAAGCCAAGGCCGCCGGGTTCTATTTCAGGTCCCACGGCCTGCAAG
The DNA here is from genome assembly GCA_003224235.1 of Acidobacteriota bacterium. Taxonomy (GTDB): domain Bacteria; phylum Acidobacteriota; class Terriglobia; order Acidiferrales; family UBA7541; genus QHYU01. Next base: position 2,962 of record QHYU01000096.1, on the reverse strand, counting down.
CCCTGGCGCTGGAGTCCGCCGAGGCGTGCGCTGAATGGCTTCACCACCGTATTCGGGAGGATTGGGGCTTCCCCGACCCGTCCGGATTGACGATGCAAGATCGCTTTACCGCGCGCTATCGCGGCAAGCGCTACAGTTTCGGCTATCCTGCCTGCCCAAGTCTCGATGACCAGGCGGGCATTTGGAAGGTGCTGCGGCCGGAGGATATTGGTGTTCAGCTCACCGAAGGCATGATGATGGATCCGGAGGCCAGTGTCAGCGCACTAGTGTTCCACCACCCGGATTGCACATATTTCTCGGTCGGCGAAGCGGCGGAATCTTGAATCGCCGCTATCCGCCAGCCCTTGACTTGACGCCGCTTGGCCTTTCGCTTAATTTCCTGAACGAGGAAGGCGAATGAACCTAGTTCCGTCGAGCACCGGAAGTTATCCCCGCATCGGCGATTCGCCGGACCTACAGATCCTGCGGCGCACCATCGCCGCGGTGGACCGCAACGAACGGACTCCGTCCGACCTGGCGGACGCCGAAGCAGAGATGATTCGCCGCGCAATCGAGGAGCAGGTGCGCGGTGGGCTGGAGCTGGTCACCGACGGGTTGATCAAGTGGAACGACCCAATCTCGCATCTGGCCGGCAAGCTCGCCGGCGTGAAGATCAAGGGCCTGCTGCGCTTCTTTGACACCAATTTCTATTTCCGCCAGCCGGAGCTGACGGCGCGGCCCGAGCGCAAGGGCACGCTGCTAGTCGAAGAGTTTGCCTTCGCCTTAAAGGTTTTGGGTTCGACACCTACCCCCAGCGAGAAGGCCGGCCGGCTGGCGCTGAAACCAGTGTTGACAGGCCCCTACACGCTGGCAAAGTTTTCGCTGGCGGCGATCTCTGGCATGACCTCGCTCGAAGCGCGCGCGGAGGCCTATGCAGAGGCGCTTGCCGCCGAAGTGCGCGCCCTCGTCGAGGCCGGCGCAAGATTCATTCAGGTGGACGAGCCCGCCATCATCAAGTACCCGGAAGACTGGAAGACTTTTGAGCGCGCGCTTGGGCCGCTGGTCCAGGCCCGCGATGATGAGGCCAAGGCGGGCAAGCGCGCGCAGCTCGCTCTCTACGTTTATTTCCACGATGCCGCGCCGCTCTACGACAAGCTGGCCCGCTTGCCCATCGATGTCTTGGGGATCGACTTCACGTACAATCCCAAGCTCGTAGATGTGGTCGCTGCGGCCGGCTCTCCCATCCCGCTGGGGCTTGGGCTGGTGGACGGCCGCAACACTAAGCTGGAAGACCCCGGCGCTGTGGCGCGCCAGATCGAGAAAATGATGCCGAAGATCGCCGGAGGGAAAGCCTACTTGGGCACCTCCTCGGGCCTGGAGTATTTGCCGCGTGACCGAGCCTATGCCAAGCTGGAGCTGCTCGGAAAAACCATTTCCGCAGTGAGAGTCGGAGCCAGCGCGCTCGCAAGGTAGAAGTTTTGAAGGAGCGGATAGCTGAAAGCGCACCGCCGAAAGCTGAGGGGTTGAACGATGAGCCGCCAAAAACTGGAAAAACTGGGCCTCCATCTGCCCCTTTTCCCGACCACTTCGGTGGGCAGCTTCCCCAAACCGGACTATCTGCTGAAGGCTCGCGCTGACTTCAACAAGGGCAAGATTACCGAGCAGCAGCTTGTGGAGCTGGAACGCAAAGCCACCGCGTTCTGGATTGCCAAGCAGGAAGAGCTGGACATTGACGTCCTGGTGGACGGCGAAATGTATCGCGGCGATATGGTGGCCCATTTCGCTGAGCGCCTGCCCGGCTTCACTGAGGGCGGCGTGGTGCGAAGTTACGGCAACCGCTACTACCACAAGCCCGTCATCACCGGCGAGGTGAAGTGGCTCAAGCCCATCACCGTGGACTGGTGGAAGTACGCCCAGAGCCTGACCAAACGCCCGGTGAAGGGCATGCTCACCGGGCCCTACACGCTCATGGACTGGAGCTTCAACGAGCACTATCCCGACCGCAAAGCCGCTTGCATGGCGCTGGCCGGCGTGGTTCGCAAAGAGGTGGAGGCGCTGATCGCCGCCGGCTGCAAGATCATTCAGGTGGACGAGCCCGCGCTCTCCGTACGCCCTGAGGAGCTCTCCGTCGCCGTCGAGGCGATGCACGTCGTAACCGACGGCCTGGACGCCTACTTCCTCGCGCACGCTTGCTATGGCGCCTTCGAGTACATCTATCCCGGCATGCTCGAGATGCCCGTGGATAACTTCGACCTCGAAATGTCGAATGGCGACCTGAAGCTGCTGGCATTGTTTCGCAGCCATCCGTTCACCAAGGACATCAGCTTTGGCGTGGTGGACGTGCATTCGCATCACATCGAGGACCCGACGACGGTTCGCAAGCGCCTCGGCGATGCCCTCTCCATCATCCCCAAAGAGGCGGTCTGGGTGGACCCGGACTGCGGCCTTAAAACGCGCACGGTCGAAGAGGCCATCGAGAAGCTGCGCGTGTGCGTTCAAGCGGCCAAAGCCTACCGCAACCAACCGCGCGCAACTTCAGCTTGAGGGTTCCGACGGTGCTACCGCTCGAAGTGAGATAGGCTCGCCCCTGGACCGTTCGCGCGAGTTTTCGACTGCCATCGGGGTGTGCGACATAAAAGTGGATAGCGTCATGCGGCCCTCCGCGCCGCGCGGCGTTCCCAGAAGTCCTCGAAGCGTCCGCTGAGGCGACAACAGCGTAGAGCGAGGATGGCATTGGCGCCGCGGACCGTCCAGTGCATGCCGCCGCGCTTCAAGCGTATGGTGACGGCCCGCTTGCCACCGGCCTCCACGACTCCCGACGAAGTACAGAGATGTTGCGCCTGGAATTCCGGGTAGTGCATGCGATGTTGGTTGTGTCGGATGTAGTCGGCGCATTTGCGTGCCTCCTCGCAACGTGCCGCGTGTCGCCCGAGAGCTTGGCGGACGGCCGACAACCGGCCGGCATCCAGTTCCTGGTGCCGTT
>QHYU01000139.1 GCA_003224235.1 Acidobacteriota bacterium | reverse complement strand
CTCGAATCATGTCGAGGTCGGCTGGAACACCATCGTCCCCAACGGCGGCGGCTGCCGCGCCTTGCAGTTCCACTCCAGCCCCAACGGGGCGGGCACTGGCTTCAACCAGTTCGACCTCTCGGTCCACGACAACCTGATCCACGACGCTCGCTGCGACGGGATCAACTTCGCCACCGTGGACCCCAGCCAGGGGAAGGTCGAGGCCTACAACAACGTCATCTACCGGGCTGGCCTTGGTCCAGACCCCGGAGCGTCGGCCAATATTCCTGCATTGCTGTCCTGGGGAACACTAACGCCGGGTCACCCCCGGGCCTCAGTGCCGCAGTGCAAATCTCCAACAACACTCTGTACGACTGCGGCGCGCGGCAGAATCCCGACTCGGGGGGGATGACCACAGGAACCAGCGGCGCCATCGCCGTAGCGATGAATAACAACATTCTCTTTTCGCTGCCTGGTGAGACGTACTTCACTGGCTCCTCCAAGACGGCGAACGTCACCGGATCGAACAACCTGTTCTTCGGCGCTGGTGCCGGCCCGACCTTCCTCACCGGGAACGTGAACGCCGACCCGCTGTTCTTGGATCCTCTAAGATTCAACTTCCGGCTCGCTGCTACCAGCCCGGCAATCGCCGCGGGGATCAGAACCGGCATACTCTTCGACTTTGATGGCCTACCCCGTCCACAGCTCGGTTATACGATCGGAGCCTTTGAGTTTCAGAAGTGAGGAACTCTTCGGATAGGTCGGCCGAACTGGCCCAAAACGTCGGTGGCATCACTGGGCCACGACGGCGCTGCTGCGCCGTTCTCGGCCGATCGGACTGTCTTGGTGGCTGGATGGGGCGAGGCTGGCGATGGTCTGGAGGGCTCCGCAGAGACGCGAACTTTGCTGGCACTCAAGCGTTGCTTGAGATCTCACCTAAAGCTTTGCTCCCGCCCGAGCGCACCGTGTTGTCTTTTCTTCCCCCTGGCAAACACCAGTAGGCACGCTTCAGCATGGCCCAGAGTTTCTCATGCAACCGTGCTCGCAGCCAGGCCTTACTCTTGTCGGCCCAATCCCGCAGCGCCAGCCCCGCTGCTCCCCAACTGTGCGGCCGAGCGCTCGCGAGGCTGAGATAGGTGAGGCGCTGCGCACCATAGCGCTGTTTATACTCATCCGCGCCGCCCAAAAAATCATAGCCGCGAATGCCCCGGCGGATCAGTTCCTCAATGATCAAACAGCGAAGAACTCTACCCACGCTATAGGCCGCGTAGTCTGGGTCAAAGCCGGCTTGCAGGAAGCTATAGATAGTGTCGTGGTGAAAGCCAAACTCGACGGCCACCGTTTGGCCATCCAGGTCAAGCTGCCAGAAGTCCAGCCAGCCGCGCTCCAGGAAGCGTTTCCCCATTTCTGTGTAGAAGATACGTTTCTCTGTGAGATCGAAGCTGCCGGACTTGCCCCGGAGCTGCCAGCGCTTGGTGTGCAAGGAATACAGGTGAGCTAGGCATTCGGGCAACTCTTCCAGCGACTCGCAGCGGCGAAGCTGCAGGGTGAACCGGCTCTGCACGCGGCGGAGCCGCGACCTGATCTGGGCGCGCATGTTTCTGGGAAGGGATGCGACAAAGGCCTCCCAGTTGTCGGGAAGCCAGCGAAAGTAGCCCACACCTTCGTGCACGATCAGACGCCAACGGCGCACGGCCAGTTCATGGCGCAGCGCGGCCGCCACGGGGGAATGGGCGGGCACAGTGTTGAGCTCCAGCGTGTCCCATTCCGACCGATTCTCCTCTAGCCAATCCAGCACCGCCCGCACCGCGGCGGCTTCGTGCCCGCGCCGCACGATCCAGTCCAGGTTCTCTGAGCCTCCGATGCCGTCGCCCACCAGCCGCAGCATCCACCCGGACATCCCCGGCCCAATATTTTCCCAAGTGCGTTGCAGCGGCACAATCGCCACCAAGTCTCCCCCTGCATCCCGGCAAGTGAGCAAGACCAGGTGGCGGGTGCTGCCGAAAGCGCGCCACCAGGCCTGCACCCATTCCCAAGTGAGGAAGATGGTTTGCGAGTCGCTGGCGGCCAGCAGTTCGTTCCAGGCTTGCTCGAAACTCTTGATCTCGTCCCAGCTCGCCAGCTTCTCGACACGCAACCCTGGAACGTCGAAAACCTCGACCCTCTGGAACACCGCTGGAGATACGGCGTCCACGAATTGCTGTGCAGACTCGGATTCAGGCCCCGCGCCCTGGTGCGTCATCGTCACACCATTTGAGAGATTGGCGGCGGCTTCCAGACACACCACCGCGCCACAATACTGCCATCTTCGCGCGGGGCTCCCCCATGGTGCAGTGCGGAAACACACTGACCGCTGTGGGACTCCGCACGCAGGGCTCCAAAGGCTAACTGGCCGTAAAATGCCTAACAGCAACGAAGTAAAGAGGTTAAGAGGCGAGATCTGCGCAGCCAGCAACGGAAGTGCAATAAGCTTCCGCGTTTTGGTCATTCTTGCGCAGTTTCATTGCTCCTGGCCACGGAGTGACACCGGTCCAACTTCTGAATAGTTGCGGCAGACTTGCGCAGCAACGCCTGCTTTCGCCCAGAAGCTCAATAGAGAATTCTCCAGCATCTGAGGTAATTCGTCTTCAGTATGTTGGTTTGACGAAGGGGACTGATTCAAGGCGCGGGCAAATCCGTTACTCTCTCGCGTCACCCACCGGCTCGCGGAACAAAAAGCGGTCATTTTGGGCACTATGTTGCATGTGCCGGAGTCTCAGATGTGACGGACCGCTGCATTTGCTTGACGCGCAAAGGGTTAGCAATACCTCGATCGGCACCACACCTGCATTGCAAATGATGTGGTTTAGTTATTCTAGGTCCACAGGGGATCAAATTAGTCATGAAAGAAGTCCATAACTTACTGCTGCTCGGCTTAAGCTTCTTGTCCATTGCTTTACTTCTCAGGAGGAATTTCTCGGCGGGTCGCAAGTAAAGACTTTGTTGGGTTATTGCCGTGCTGCTAGCATTGGAACCGCAGCATCTGACGCCTGGACGCCAGGCATCCGTCCGGTCCTTGCGGTCGTCGTGTGGTCAAACTCAGTCCCAAGAATATGCAATTCCTTTCCTAAACGGAACGCATCCTGACTTCTGAACCCGCACATTCTATTGTAAATAAACAAGATGCTGCCGATGGCGATGCCACACTTTGGCAGCGGAGTTGCCCTCACTTCTTGGGATAATGGTGATCATTTCCGCCGTCACAACAGGTAGATTGCGCTCAGAATCCCCGATGCTCCGCTTCAAATGCGCTCATCACTTCCCGCACGGATGCTACTGCCGCGTTGTTGGCAAGAGCTTCCGATAGAGGATGGATTGATGGTCGATTCATCTGTGCCCCGTCCCTTTTCGCACGTCATGAGTGTGGACGTGGAGGATTATTTTCAGGTCGAGGCGTTTGCGGGTTCGATTTCCCGTTCGGATTGGGAGCGGTTTCCTACCCGGGTGGAAGCGAACACCCATCTCATTCTGGATCTTTTCGACGAACACGGAGCGCGGGGCACATTTTTTCTAGTGGGCTGGGTTGCTGAGCGGTTTCCTTCGTTGGTCCGTGAGATTGTTGCCCGCGGGCACGAGCCGGCCTGCCACAGTTATTGGCACCGCACCGTTTACAGTCTGACTCCGGAAGAGTTTCGCGCCGATACGCGGAAAGCACGGGAAGTCATTGAGCAGGTCGGCGGAGTGCGCGTACTGGGCTACCGCGCGCCGACATGGTCGATCACCAAAGATTGCCTCTGGGCTCTGGAAATTCTCGCCGAGGAAGGTTTCCAGTACGATTCAAGTATCTACCCGATTCACCATGACCTGTATGGTGTTCCCCACGCGCAGCGCTTCGCCTACACCCACGCTCTCCAGGGCGGCCGGCAACTTCGGGAATTCCCGCCGGCCACGATTCGCCTAGCGGGTTGCAATTTTCCTGCGGCCGGAGGCGGGTACTTGCGCATCTTTCCGCTGTTTTACACCGAATGGGCTTTCCGGCACATCGAAAGAAAATATCGCCAACCCGTGGTGGTTTATTTTCATCCTTGGGAGATTGATCCGGAGCAGCCCCGCCTGCCAGAAAAGCTGAGGTCCCGCTTACGGCACTACACCAATCTGCGCAAGATGGTGGACCGTCTGCGAGCTCTGCTCGAGCGGCACTCATTTTGTCCCTTTCGCGATCTGTTGGAGATGAAAGAAACTCCGGGAAGAGAACCTGCGAAGGCGCAGGTCGGGTGAAGCTAGAATGGTTTCACGAGTTCTTTCCCAAATGGCGCAGGTGGCGAACGACAAATCAGCGGATCACTCGGCCCCGACCGAACAATTGGGCAAGGGGAAACCTGCGCGCCACACCGGGATCGGCGGTCCGCAGGATGCGCGCTGCTGCATCCTGACCTACCACGAAGTCGTGCCAGCCCAGGCGAGCTATCTCTATAGCGTAACTTCGGGCCAGTTGGAGGAGCATCTGCAACTGGTTGCTGAGCTCCAGGCCGCTGCGAGGCCTGTGGTGGTTGCGCCACGCGTGACTTTTGACGACGGCTACGTCTCCAATCACCAGTATGCACTCCCTTTGCTCGAACAGTACTCGGTCCGCGCCATCTTCTTTGTGACGGCGGGATGGATCGGGAAGCGGCCCGGGATTATGAGCTGGGCGCAGTTGCGGGAGATCACCTCGCTCGGACATGAGGTGGAGTCACACAGCTGGTCGCACAAGTTTCTGACCCACTGTTCAGACTCCGAACTCCGCGAGGAGATGCGGCGGTCGAAACATACGCTGGAAGACAAGCTGGGCTTAGTGGTAGATGCGATCTCCGCGCCAGGAGGCAGGTTCAATCGGAGGGCGCTCGCGGCGGCGGCTATGGCGGGCTATCGGCGCGTCTATGTCTCCAATCCGTGGATGAATCCGGCCGAGCAAAGTGGCGTGCGGGTGTTGGGGCGGCTGATGGTGCAGAACGGGATGAATGCGCAGCAGTTGCAGCGCCTGTTCAATCTGCGCGGCGCGCCGCTGCTCTGGCGCCGGACGCAATACCAGTTGAAAGAGATCCTTAAGTCGGCTTTGGGCGACGCAGTGTACCAGCGGATGTGGCGATTCCTGGCGCAGCACGACCGCAGCGATGGCGCGCGCCTGGCCCAGGAATAAGGGTTGCCATTCACTTTGGATTCCTGGCGCAAACGCTTATGAAAATCCTGCAATTGATTAGCAGCGCGGGTCACTATGGCGCGGAGAACATGCTGCTCAACCTCGCCAAGTCGCTGGAGCGGCTGGGGTGCACCTGCGTGCTGGGCGTGTTTGAGAACCTGCACCGGCCAAGCACTGAAATCGCCGAGCATGCTCAACAGTTAGGCCTGCAAACCGTCGCAATCCGTTGCCAGGGCCGCGCTGATCGAGAGGCCGTCCAGGCGATCCGGAGCCACATCGAAACGCAGAGGATTGATTTGGTGCACACACACGGGTACAAGGCAAATATATACGGCTACGCAGCGGCCAGGACCCTGCCCACGCCGCTGATAGCGACCTGCCACAATTGGACCAGCTCCAGCGTGTCGCTGCGCCTGTACGCTATGCTGGACCGCTGGGCGCTCCGGCGATTTCACCGGGCGGTGGCGGTTTCCGAGGGCGTGGCTGTCGCGCTGCGGCGCGGTGGGGTAGCGCCGGAGAAGATCACCACGATCAGCAATGGAGTCGATGTGGCTGTGTTCAGCGCAGGGCGCCCCACCCTGGCAGTCGAAATCGGCAAGGGAAACCGTCTGGTGGTCGGCATGGTGAGCCGGCTAGTGCGTGGCAAAGGTGCGGACGATTTCCTGCGCGCAGCGAGCGATGTCCTGTCCTGTTTCCCCGAAACACTTTTTGTCCTGGTCGGCGAGGGTTCGGCGCGGAAAGAGCTCCAGCGGCTGGCGGGGGAATTAGGCATCGAAAACAAGGTTATCTTCACAGGACAGCGCGCGGACATGCCCGGCGTCTACGCCTCGCTGGATGTTTTCGTTCTGCCCTCTCTCAATGAAGGCATGCCCTTGACAGTTTTGGAGGCCCAAGCTGCCAACCGCGCCGTGATCGGCAGTCGCGTGGGTGCGGTCCCGCAATTGATTCAGCACCGTGAAACGGGGCTCCTGATCGAGCCGGGGGATGTCGCCAGCCTGCGGAACGCAATGCTCGAGCTACTGGCCGACGCCAGTCTCCGGGCCGGGCTGGCTGCGCGAGGGCAGGCGCGGGTCCGCGAGCACTATTCGGCTGAGTCGATGGCGAGGCGCTATCTGAGTTTGTACGAGGATTTGTTGGGCGGTCGCGCGCGGCAGTCACAGGGCGCGGTTTGCCACGTCTCGCCCATTGCCCACGAGAGCCGGCAGGAGGAGGGGTGAGCGTCATCGAAAGCAGAAGCGAAGTGGGCGCGGGCTATCCACAGGAGCACTCGGTGGAGCGCCTCGGCGTTTCGGTGATCGTCCCCGCACGCAATGAAGAGAAGGTGATCGGGCGGTGCCTGGATTCGCTGGCCCGACTGGATTTTCCGCGCGAGTCCTTTGAAGTGATTCTGGTGGATAACGGCTCGACCGATTACACTCTCGAAGTCGCGCGGTCATTTTCCGAGGTTCTGAACCTGACGATCCTGCAAAAAGCGGGGGTGCACATTTCGGCGCTGCGCAATCTGGCGGCCTCGCAGGCTCGCGGCGGCATCTTCGCTTTCTTGGACGCGGACTGCGTGGTATCCCCTACGTGGCTGACGCAAGCCACTGCCCTGCTGGCCCAGGAAGGGTTAGGAGTGGTTGGGGCCCACTATCGCATCCCGGATGAATCTGGTTGGGTGGCGCGTGTCTGGTACGGAGAGCAAGAATCCGAGAAGCAGGGAGACATTTCGTATGTGCCGGCGGGCGATCTCCTGGTAACCCGCGCGACGTTCGAGCGTGCCGGCGGGTTCGACGAATCCATTCAGACCAATGAGGACTGCGACTTCTGCCGCCGAGTGCGCGCCGTCGGGCTGCGGGTCCTCGGCGATTCCGCGATCGCCGTCGTACATCTGGGAACGCCGCAGACGCTTTCGGGCTTTTACCGCAAGAACCGCTGGCACGGCACGCACGTATTCCGGGTTTTTCTGCGCGATCTTCCGACGCTTTCGAACGCCCGCCCGGTCTTGTTTGCGTTCTATACGTTGATGTGTCTTGTTGGCGCAGGGATTGGCGCGGTGCTGGCCGCTTGGCAAGAGAGGTTTGACGTCTTCGCGGCTTTCCTGGGTGCGCTGTTGCTGCCCCCGTTCTTGCTGAGCTTGCGGCTAGCTCTCAGGCGAAAGAAATGGAGCTACCTGTTTCCGCTCACCCTGATGCATCTGGTCTACGGCATTGCTCGGGGCCGATCTCTGCTCGAATTCAGGAACTGGGTCGGCAGTCGGAGCCGGCGGCGAGTTCCCGTTGCGAGCCAGCGCGGTTCCAGCAGCGATCCGGAAAAGGCTTCCGCAACTCATTCGGACTGATTCACTGGCCGGGTGGTCCCTGGGCGGAGCGGCGAGCGCCATCCTCCCAGTTTTTATTTCTGGCAGAGCACGAGCAAGCCGTCTCCCTCTTTTGGCTCAGCCTGCGTGTCGATCCAGCGGAGCAATTTGAGCAGCGGCATGGCGCCGAATTGCACCACTTCAGGGAGCCGGGAAGTCCGCAAACCCTCCAGCAGCTCAAACGACAATCGGCCCCAGAAACCCACGCTGTACTGGGCCGAGATCACCTGATACCCGATCTCCTTCAAATCCGCCAGCAGCGTACCCATCTCGTAGTGCTGGCCCACGTGCTCCACCTTGGCCCATTTTTCATGTTCCGCAGTAAACCGCTTGGGCAGGATTCGCTTTTGCGCCCGCGTCGGAATCCGCAGCAGGAACCGGCCGTCTTTGCTAAGCGCGCGGTACACGTTTGCCAAGACTTGTTTATTCTCCCGAATGTGCTCCAGGACGTCGAAGCAATAGACGAAGTCGAAGGTGTCGGCTGCGTCGAGCTCACGCAGATCCAATTTGCGGAACTCCAAATTGGGAAGCTGCAGGATCCCCTGAACACGGTGGCATATCTCCAGCGTGTTTTCCTCTCCGTGCAGTCCCTGCTCACCCACGTCCACCCCCAAGACGCGGGCGTTGGGGCACCTGCGGGCCACATAAAAGGTAAATGTGCCGTCGCCGCAGCCGGCGTCCAGGATCGAGGAGAATTGCCTGCGTCCCATGGCTCTGTGCAAGTAAAACCCGTTGGCGAAGGAACCCAGATGGGGGGTGCCAACCAGCAGGACGTAGAGTTGCCCTAAGAGCCCATGCTTTCGGACCCGGTCATGATAGATGTCGGTGAAGCCTAATCTCGCCAAGCGGACTACCAAGCGATCCAGCGCGGGACTGCAACGCTTGAGTTGCACCCCGTGGCGGCTCGGCTCGATCTCGAGTCCGGGGTCGGTCGAATCGGGCAGATCGGCTTCTGCTTTGCACTCCCCGGAGTCGTTTGGCCGCCCGGCTGCAGGTTCACGCGCAGGCTTTCGCTGTGGGATTAAGTTGGCCGGTATTGGCATCCGGTCGCGCCTCCAGCGGGAGTTGCGGCTCTACAGGCTGCGTGATGAAACCGCGAACAGAAGCCCGCCGCAATTTTTGATTATGGGTGGGCGCCATGCTGGCGTCAACGCAGGGCGGCGAATCAGTACCCAGCCACGCGCGGCCGCGTGCACGGCTATCGGACCGTGACAGCGCGAAGATTTGCCGGCGGGTTCGGCTGCTGGGCCGTGGTCGTTCCGGGGAACTCAAACGCGCCAATATCGAAGGCCGCCCCTTTCGGACGCGCCACACCGTCGAAGTCGGTGCTGATTCCGGAGGTGATTCCGGCGTCGATTGCCGGGCTGCCGGGGACGAGCCGCAGGTTCAACGTTCCGGTATTCGCAAACTTCGGGTCGGCGTTCACGTTGCCGGTGAGGAACTTCGGGCCGGCAGCGGCGCCAAAGAACAGGTTGTTCGATCCGGTGACGTGCGCCGCATTCGAGGAGGCAGTGAAGTACGTCTCACCGGTCAGCAAAGAGAGGATGTTGTTATTCATCGCTACGGCGATGGCACCATTTGTTTCCGTGGTCATCCCTCCCGAGTCCAGACTCCGGCGCGCGCCGCAGTCGTACAGAGTGTTGTTGGAGATTTGCACTGCGGCACTGAGGCCCGGAAGCGGGCCAGCGTTAGTGCCTCCCAGGACAGCGATGCAGGAATAGTTGGCCGACGCTCCAGGGTCTGGACCAAGGCCAGCCCGGTAGATGACGTTGTTGTAAGCCTCGACCTTGCCCTGGCTGGGGTCCACGGTGGCGAAGTTGATCCCGTCGCAGCGAGCGTCGTGGATCAGGTTGTCGTGGACCGAGAGGTCGAACTGGTTGAAGCCAGTGCCCGCCCCGTTGGGGCTGGAGTGGAACTGCAAGGCGCGGCAGCCGCCGCCGTTGGGGACGATGGTGTTCCAGCCGACCTCGACATGATTCGAGTCGGTGGAGAAATACACGCTGTGGTAAAGCTTCTGCTCGGCGATCCCGCCTACCAGGTTGGCGCCGGCGTCATGCACGTTGTTCCCGAGAAACTTGACGAACAAGGCTGTGTCGCCGTGAGCGCAGGCGGAGGCACCGTGGCCGTTCGGGCAGGAAATGTCGTTGCCCACTACCCGCCAACGCTGCGCCCCGACCATCTCCAGCGCCGCATCGTTGGCGCGAAGAGTAAGTCCGGCAATGACCCAATCCGTCCAGGGCTTGCCTACCACGTCTGGTGCAAGGATTGCGCGCTGTGGAGTTGCATCCGAGCCAAGCGTCACGGACGCACCCGGGTAGGCAACAATCGCCTTGGGCAAGCCCGGAGCCCCGCTACTACGGAGGTTGAGGGCAGCGCTAAAGTCGTCGATGGCCGAGGTGTTGATGCCGTCCATGAGGTAGAGGGTATCGCCCGGAGTCAGGGCGTTTTTGCCTTTTGCCGGGGTTTTAAATGGCGCGGCGAAGGTTCCGGGATTGGTGTCGCTGCCCACCGGTGAGACGAAATAGATATTGCCCGGGCGCACGGTGAAGGGCACGCCGTTGGAAGCCTGTCCGCCCACGCTGATCACAATGTTGCCGGTCTGTGCAGCAGGACCTAACTGGCAGGCCACCTTGGTGTCGGTCCACAACGGGCAGTTGTCCACCGCGCCGCCTCCAACCGTCGCGGTCGAAGTGCCCCGTGTCGCGCCGAAGTTCCGGCCGTAGATGGTGACGAACGCTCCCTTGCCGTTTTGTCCGCCAGTGTTCGGCCCGCTTTCCAGATCCGAGAAGAAGATCCGCGGTGGTAGGCTTTGCGCCCAGCTCGCGGGTGCGCCCAGCAAGGTGCCCAACAGGAAGAGCAAGAAACATTTATGGCGATTTTGCATAATGCCTAGTTTCTCCTGGGGAGTTTGGTCCTTCCAATTCGTTTTATCTTCTGCTTGCCCGGTTCGCCAACGCTAAGGGGAAGGCACCGTGACGCTAATTTTATTCGAGAAGAGGCTTTCGATCTGAGTGTCGGTGATTGCTGTGACCACGTAAGAGTAGGTTTGCCCGCCCGCGGCGGTTGAGTCGGTGAAGGAGGCAGCCGCGACTGGAGCAGTAGTCAGGGGCGTATAGGGTCCACCGGACACGTTGGCCCGGTAAACAAGATATCCTGAAATCGCTTGGTTGCTGGCATCCCAGGAAAGGGTGACGGAGTGTGGCGGCGGGGCAAGCCCGTTGCCGCCCAGCACGACGCTGGTGGGCGAGTTCGCGGCATCGCCGGCCAGCGAGAGAATGTCGCTGGCCAGTCCCGCGCCGTTCGGGGCGAACTGAACGGCGAATGAGGCGCTGCGCCCCTGAGCTAGAGAAAGCGGTAGAGACAGCCCGCTCACGCTGAACGCAGTGCTGGTTAGATTGTTTTGGGAGATGGTCAGGTCGAGGACGCCCGTGTTGGTCAGCGTGACCGTTCGTGTGCTGTGGACGCCGAGGGAGACTCCTCCGAATGCTATGCTGGACGGATCGACGGTTAGAACACCGCTGGACCGCTGAACCCCTGTGCCAGAGAGTGAGATCAAAGTGGGTGAAGTGACAGTGTTGCTTGCCACCGAGAGAATCCCACTGTCACTGGCGAAGATTTGCGGAGTGAAGATCACGCTGAAGGACGTGCTCTGTCCCGGCGCGAGGGTGAGCGGCAAAGTCAAACCTCTGGTGCTGAAGCCAAAGCCGCCGCTCACGTCGGCCTGGGAGAGTGCCAGGCTCCGGCTGCCTGTGTTGGTTATGACGATGGTTTGCGAACCGCTGCTGCCGACGCTTACGTTCCCGAAAGCAACGCTAACTGCATTTACGTTGATCTGCGGCACCCCGGAAGATCCGCCCTGCGGCGCAGAAGTTCCTCCGCCACAGCCGGCCATCAACAAAGCTGCGGAAAGCAGCAGAGGAAGTCTTGGTGAGAAGCCTTTGGAGCGGAGAAGCAGGCACGCTGCCATCGAGGTTTTCATGAAAGCCGCGGATAGCTCAGGGTCTTCGCCGCCAGAGTGAACGGCCCGCACGGTCATTACTTTCGCGGGCCACGTGCAGATTAAAAGGCTGCTTGGCGCAAGGAGCAGCGAGGCTCAAAGAGCGGCTGGGACTCTCCCGCAGCACAACACTGTTTGCCCTCTGTTTCTCCCGAGGGATCTGAGCGCAGGGTGAGCTTGGCCAGCTTGAGGACAGTTTAGGGAATCCCTTCGCTATCCCCTCCTTTCAGCAGATTTCAATTGGTTGAATGGAGAAGTTCTATTTTCCTTGGCAGCTGCACCCTGTTTTGCGTCCGCTCCCCGAGTGCGGACGGGGAGGGTGTTCTTGGTGCGATAGGCCTTCCAGAAGACGGCATATTCGAAGGCCTTCCGGGAAAAACGGCCGGACGGCCCCACCAGATGGCCTTCCCAAATATTGATCCGCGGGATCACAAATGGATCGGAGTCGCGCGTCCAGACTCCCGGTCCGTAGGCGAAGGCCATCTCGTAACCCGCCTGTGCCACCTGCTCGCGAACCCGGAGTGACCATTCCGAATTGGGATAAGCAAACAGCCCACATTCTCGCCGCAACTTCCGCTCGATGACGCGTTTCGACTCGGTGATTTCGCGCTGAGCCTCGAACGGGGAAATGCGTGTCAGGATGGGATGCGACAGCGTGTGGGAGCCGATCGTCACGCCACAGCACGCCATTCCCTCAATCTCCTGCCAAGTCATCGTGACATCGACCGTGTCGGCGGTGTCCAGCCCGGGGCTGATATATTCCGCCATGCGGCTCATCACTGCGTTCCGCTGCTCAGCCGAGAATGTCTTGAGTCGCTCGATGAACGACTTGAGCGTCTTCTCTCGACCCAACCGGCCAGCATCGGAAGCGCCCGGCTCGACCTCTTCGGATAGCATCTGCAGAAGCTGGCGGGTCATGCCCCTGCATTCGGCAATCCGCCAGAGCGCGACCACGCGTTCTGGCCAGAAGGGGAAAGGCCGGCCCACGCGCTCCGGGCAGACGAAAATTGTCCAGGGTAGCCCCTGTCTGCGCGCGATGGGGAAGGCGGTGGTGGCATTGTCGGCCCAGCCGTCGTCAAAGGTGATGGCGATGCGCGGCTGGCTTCCGCCCCGGGTCCATTCCGGCGCGCCCACTCCCAAGTCCACGGTCTCGTATTCGCGGGCGAGATGTTCGGCAAGTTGCTCGAAGGTGCGTTCGCGCACGGCCATTCCCAGAGGCGAGTTCGTCAAAGCGAAATCGGCATCGGACAAGACGCGGTGGAAGGTCAACACCACGATGCCACCTCGGGCGGCGAGCCGCCACTTCGCCCAGCGCAGCAAGCCGCTGCAAAACAGAAAGGCGATCCAAATCCGCCGCAGCAGCGCGCGAGCCTTCATTAGTCCCGGCCAAAACATGGGTTTCCTTCTCTAGATCCTTTCGGTTCTTCCGTTGTCGGCCGCGCTGGCGGCCTTTTCCTTTTCCCGGCGCAGCGAACTGGCTGTTCCGGGCTTCACTTGCTGACGATCAAATCGCGCGAAGCCCGCGCTGGTGGAATTCGCGAATCTCGTTGGTAGAGGGGAAGGTGAAATAGCTTCCCTCACACTGGCTCAGGGTCATGGTTTGCTGTGTTCCCACCTCGATCTGCTTCAGCACGCGAGCCATGCAGTGCGCTCCGTGGCGTTTGGATCGGCCGATCAGGTGATGGAGCGATTCTCCCGGTTTGATTTCGAGCTGCTCCTGCAGCAGTGCCGCGCCCTGGTCCACCTTGGCGGCCATATAGTGAACCGTTAACCCCACTTGTTTTTCGCCATGATACATCTGCCAGAACGTGGGCATCATGCCTCTGTATCGGGGCAGTGGCGCATGGTGAATGTTGATGCAGCCGCGCGGCGGTAGATTCAGCAGTTGCTCCTTCAAGATGTAAGGGCAGGCCACCGACACAATCAAGTCGGCCTGGCGTTCCCGAGCTTCCTGCAGAAATTCCTTGTCGTTCGGGCTTCCGATGATGTGATAGGGCACCCTGTAGGCGCGGCAGAGTTGCGCCAGGGTGTGAAAGGTTCCTGCATCCCGGCCGCGTGGTATCAGGCCCAGCACTCGGGAGGAGAGAATCTCGGCAGCAACCTTCGCCATGCCCAGCGGGCCATAGAGATACGTCAGCTCGCGGAGCAACTGGAAGCGGGGACGCTTACCCATCGCCCGCGAAGACGACACCTGCAGAATCTGAAATTCCGAGGCGTAGTACTGAAAGAACTCCTCGAAAAAGGGCAGTATATAGAGCGGGTCATCTTGAGTTAAAAGCTCAATCTTCATCGCGACTTATTCCTCACCGGTTGCCAGATGGCGTATTTTCTTCCTCGCAGCAGCTCAATCAGGCTGAGCAGAGCCGCCGCGTTCAGGGTGCAGAAGTAGAGCGGAATACCGAGGAGCTTCCACCGCCGGTGCAGCGGAAACCGTACGGAGAGCAGCGCGGCCTGATAGAAGGCGACCTGGAGCAGGAACGCATAGAAGTAAAACGGCCGGTCAGCTTGCGCGGTGCTCGCGGCCAGCAGGACAAAGAGGAACACCGGCACCAGCCAGCGCAGCACCTTGTGAGACACCAACTGGAAGCAGACCCAGGGGTGCTTCCAGGGTTGGAACAGGTCGGGCACGCTCAGCAGCCCGCGCATCCCGCGCGTGACCACGCGCACCCGCATGGAAAACTCCTCGGCCGTTGATTGCGTGGTTTGTTCGTAGGCCAGGGCGCGGTCTTCGAACACCACGCGATAGCCCTTCTGAATCACCCACAGCGGCTGCACCAGGTCGCTGATGATTTCCGGCGCGAGCTCGGTGTAGAGCGAGCGGCGCACCGAGTAGATGCAGCCGCAACAGCCGCTGATGGTCTGGATGCGCGACTGCAGCGTCTTGATCCAGTTCTCATAATTCCAGAAGGCTACCGTGCCCAAGCCGGTTGGCGAGTCGCCCTCCGGGTCGAAGTACTGGTAGCGGCCGCTGACCGCTCCCACACGCGGTTCCTGGTAGTTGCACGCGAGGTAGCGCAGGGCTTGCGGGTGATAGACGGTGGTGGCGTCGGAGAACACCAGGATCTCCCCGCGGGCCCGCCGCGCGCCGAAGTTCTGCGCGTGGGTCTTCCCGAGCCGGGGCTCGACGCGCACCAGGCGCACGCGCGGATCGGTGAAGGATTCCACAATCGCGTCGGTGCGATCGGTCGAGCCGTCCGAGAGAACCAGGATTTCCATCTTGTCGGGGGGATAGTCCAGCGTGAGAGTCTGCTCAAGCTTCTTTTCGATGCCGGCTTCCTCGTTGTGCGCCGCAATCAGTAGGGACAGCGTGGGCAGACAACCGGGTTCGGGCCGGCGCCGCCGGGAAAACAACGCGAGAGCGGCCAGAAGCAGCGGGTAGCCGGCGTAGACATAAAGAAGAAGCGCCACAGCAACCCACCACGCGACCGCGGCAAAGTGCAGCAGATTAGCGTTGTTTGGCAGCCAGGAGGCGCTCATAAACTCCCACCAGATTCTTCATCATCGCTTCTTGCGTGAATTTTTCTTCGACGGCCTGCCGGGCGGCGTGGCCCATCCGCCGCGCCCACTCGGGCTGGCGCAGCAGGGTGAGGATGCGGTCCGCGGTCGCGCTGGCGTCCTCGGGCTCGACCAGAAAACCGTTTTGGCCGTCTTGGAGCGCCTCGGCGTTTCCACCGACCCGGGTGGCCACGCAGGGCAAGCTGCAGGCCATCGCTTCCACCAGGGCGTTGGAGAAACCCTCGCTGCGCGAGGGCAGGCAGAAGACGTCGCTCATCTTCAGCAACGGGAACACCTCTTCCCGGCGGCCGAGAAATCGGATGTTGTCGTTGAGTCCGAGCGACTCGGTCAGCCGTTGTAGTTCCCGGAAATACTCCGGCTCATGGTTGCCGCCGACCACCACAAAGACGGCGTGCGGGAACTCGCGGCAGACCTTGGCCGCCGCCTGGACGAAAATGTCTAGACCTTTCACCCGTCGGATATGCGCCACAGCGCAGATGATATGTGAAGCTCCGCTCAGTTTGAGCTGGGCGCGCAGCGCCGCGGAGTCCGTGGCCGTCGCCGCTTTGTCGATCTCGATGCCGTTATGCAACGTGGCGACTTTTTCCGGGGCCAGGTGATCTTGCCGCATGCAGAACGTGCGTACCTCTTCCGAGACCGTCAGCACTAGGTCAAACATCGGATTCAGCAGTCGGTAGGCCCGGTCGTGTATCGGCCGGCGCAGGATGCCCATGTCGCGGCGGCTCGAGACCAGCACCGGCTGGCCGCTCAACTTGGCGACCAGGCCGCCCCACAGGTCGGAGGTCTCAAAGAACGTATGCACGATGCGGACGCGCTGGGAGCGGATCAGCCGCCGGATCTGGTTCGCCACGCGGAGCGCATTCCAGTCATAGGTGCGCCGCATCGGAAACAGATGCCAGGGGCAGGGGAAATTCTCGAAGATACGGAGGCTCGGTTCGATCTTGAAGGTCACCAGAGAGCATCGGAAGCGTTCGCGCGGCAGCAAGCGAATCATGTTCAGCAGGACACGTTCCGCGCCGCCCATCTCGCATAGTTCATCAATCACATACAGGATGTGCGGACGGTCGGCGCGATCCGGCTGAGCGCTAGGCCGCGCGGAAGCGTCCCCGAGCGGCCGAACGGTCGGGGTTTGGCCCCGAGCCTCCGAGGCAGAATCAGCAAGTTCTGCGGTGTTCTTCATAGCTGCAGCTCGCTCCCCGGCAAATCAAGCCAGCCCTGGATGCCCCTCTGGAATGGCAGCACTGCCCACGGCTACCACGGCCTCAGATCCGCGCCGGGTGCTGTCCGCGATGAGTTGACCTCGGACAACACAGCCCAGTAGGGCCCAGAGAAAGCAATTGACCTGCAAGAACGTCCAGCGATCGCCAAACAGATTCACCGCCACGGCGCACACCATCATCACCGCGAAGCCCAAGCCGAGAGAACGGAGGAACGGATCCTCCGCGGTCTGGAAGAGCCGGAAGCCAAGATGGAACATCCGCCACAGAAGCCACAGAAACACCAACAGGCCAACGATCCCCGTTTCCACCAGCACTTTCAGGTAGTAGTTGTGGGTGTCGCGATACTTTTCGGTGCGGCCTAGATAACTGTAGGTATTGAAACCGGTTCCCAAAATCGGGTTCTGACGAAACAGCTGCATGGCGTCTTCCCACAATTGCACGCGTGTCTGGGCGGACGATTCCAGCTCGCCTTCTTCGGTGTAGGTCATCGTGATTCTCTCCTGCACGGAATTGGGGAGAAAGACCTGCCATCCGATCAGCCCGACCAGCATAACCAGCAACCACTTTCGTTGCTTCACCACACCGAGGAAGCCCAGCCCGACTAGAAACGCGATATAGGCCCCGCGAGAAAACGTGTACATCAGGCAGTAGCCACCGAAGGCACACATCGCCAGGATCGCCAGCTTGCTCAGTTTCTTCTTGTCAAAGGCATAGAGGCCGAGCAAGAACACCAAGAACTCTGCCTCAAAGGCGCCCAGGCCGTTGTCCCCGGCATAGCCCAGGGGGCCGGCGTCTCGGACGTCGTAAGTGAAGTGGGTGAGATTGCGATCCTTGATGGTGTTGTAGAAGCTGCGATTGACGAGTAGAAACGACGCCACCATCAGTAGAACCAGGATTTTGATGTGCCGGACCTCGCGGATGGCGCTGGCCACCACAAAGAACACCAGGGGCATTACCAGGTAGTTCTTCCAGTCGGAGAAGCGCGGATCTTGGAGGTTGAGCGGCGCCGGTTCGCCAAGATAAAAGGAGCCGTGCCAGAGCGAAATGTACAGGAACGCGGCCAGGATTGCGATGAAACGGTTCAGCGGGGTTTTCAGGAAGCTCGTGCCGTCCCGGCGGAAGATCATCCCGAGGATCACGCCCAACAGCATAATGTCCACAAACTTCTCGCCGAGCGGCAGTTCATGCAAGCGGTAGCGCACGGTCTGCAGCGGAAGCAGCGGGATCAAAAAGTAGAGGCCATAACGCGGGCGCCAGAATGCCGCCACCAGAAAGGCCATCAAGCCTCCCCAGTAAAGAAGCGCCGGTACCACGCCATGCAATCCCAGAATCATCGCGATCGGCATATTCGTTTCCATCCTTCGCAAACTTCGATCGTTCGCCCGGCAGGTCTTCCTCGCAGGGAATCAGCCCGGCGTTAGGTTAATTCCGGCGTCGTTCTAAACCCGAACAACGTGCGGAAGAATACGTCCGCTAGATCTCGCACTTTCTGATCCACCAGCCAGAGTGTGCCGAAATACAGCGTGAGGCTCATGGCTCCTTTGATCGCCAAATCCACATAAACCTTCTCCAGCGTCAGCTGGGAGACAATGGTCCAGCTCGCTGCGCCGACCACCACGTATCGCGTCCAGGCCGCCCATCTCATCTTCAGGGGCAGCAGCCGCTGCGATTCCCACGTAAACAGCAGGGTGCTGAACATGTAGGCGCCGAGGGTGCCGATGGCCGCGCCGAGCAGCCCCAGGCGGGGGAGCAGGAAAATGTCGAGCAGAATGTTCAGCAGGCCGCCGAGGAAAACCGCTCGCGCCATGGCAAGCGTGCGTTTGTGAATCAACAGGCTGATGCGTGGAAACATGGAGACAGCGCTGATTACTTGCCCGATCAGCAAGTAGGGAAGCAGGCGGTGCGATTCGAGGAATTTTGGGGAAGCCAGAATGTGGATTGCGTCGCGCGCGACCACGCTGACCGCACAGACCAGGCCCACCCCGGCCAGGATGAAATGATCCATCAGCCGGCTGAGGAACTCTTGCGTTGCTTGCTTCCCTTTGATGATCCACAACTCCATGCAAATCGGGAACAGGGCCAGGTACACGGGGGCCGAAAGCGCTTCTCGGATGTAGGACGAAATGTTGTAGGCCGCTGCGTAATAGCCAAGCGCGCGCGCGCCCAGGAAACCCTGTACCAGGAAACGATCGCCGGAATCCAGGATCAGCCAGCAAATCTCCGTGGCCATCATGGGAAGCCCAAACGCCATCGCGACACGGAGTAGGTGGCGGTCGAATCCTCCGGCTGCCAGAATGCGGCGCCGCCGCAGGTACGGCAGCATCAATAGGACGGTGCTCGCCTCGACCAGGATCATGCCCACAAAAAAGACGGTTGGCGCAGTCTGCCAAGTGACCAGCAGCAGAACGGTGAGAGCGATAGTGGCAGCTTTGATGCCGAGTTGCAGCACGGTGAACGCCTTGGCCTTGCCTTCGACCTGCAAGAGATTGCTGATCATTGACTGCACCGAGCGGATGAAGATCAGCGCGGAGGCGTAGCCCAGCAGCCGTTGCAGAGGGGGGCTGACCAGATTGTGCGGCAGCAGCCAGAGGGAAAGCAGAAAGATCAGGGTAATCGCCAGGCCCGCCCCAGCGGCGCCGAAGAACAGGCTGGAATAGTAACGGCGCAGAGCGCCCGGCGCCTTGGAGACGGCGTTTTCCTTGTAGAACCGTTGCACTGCATGCTGCAGGCCGGATTTGGAGAAAACGACTGCGACCGCAATGGTGTTCTGGACTAAGGCGATCAGGCCGAACTCAGCCACCGAGAACATGCGGGCGAGGATCGGAAAGGAGACTAAGCCCAGCAAGAACAAGGCAATTTGACCACCCAGGAATTGTGAGGAGCGCCGATAGAGTTTGCTGACCTCGTTCATGGAGGGCTGCACCGCGCCGTCTGCAGGAGCCGCGGACGCTGGCTCCTGCCCGGCGCGCTGTGGCTGGGGCGCTATGATTTCTGACATCGGTTCGGCCATTGGTGGTCATCTTCTGGGCGAGGCGCGGAGAAGCGGCCAGGCCGGGCTGCTGGGCCCGCGACGTCTCGCCGGAATCTGCCGCCCTCGGTCGGGGCGCGCTTCCCGGCTCGAATCAATTCGGGCCTTTGGAGGCGCGCCCTCACCGGGCTACTTAGTTTGTGGACCGTAATAGGGGGCCAGGTGTCGGTGGTATGAATCCCAACACAGGGTGGCCTCGTTGAGGATGATCCCGCGCAACCGGCTACCCAGGAGTTTGAACGATTTTTCCAGTAGCGCGCGGGGCGTGACACGAACGCGCGCAACCAACAGAGCGGCGTCGGTCAGTGAGCACAGTTCCAGGGCGTCGGCGGCCGGGAGCACCGGGGGCGCATCAACCACCACCCAGCGGAAATGGGCGCGCGCCCAGTCCAGGAACCGCCGCGTGCCGATCCCCTTGATGAGCTGGCCCGGATCGCGAACGGGCTTGGCCACTGCGGCCAGGTGCAGGGGAAAATTCTCCGCCGCGGTGACGACTGCCTTCGGTTCCACTTCTCCCCGCAAGGCGGATTCGACGCCCGCCTGCACTGAGCACCCCAGGAGCCGGGCGACGGCGGGGCGGCGCAGGTCAGCTTCGAACAGCAGCGTCGGGGCGCCGCCTTCCGCCAGGCACCAGGCCAGATTGGTGGCGCTTAGGGTCTTGCCTTCCGCCTGGGCAGCGCTGGTCACTAACAGCGTGCCCCCCTCCGGAAATTGCTCGGTCAAGTTCCGGCGGAACTGGCGAAACTGCTCGGCCGCCAGGCCATTCGGGTGTGTAGGGAAGACCAGCGCACTCTCAGGATTCAGCTTCATGAGGAGCGGCCGGTAGTTGTTCCGAGTGGCGCCAGCGAGCAACCTCTCGTCGGCTCCAAACTGCTCGGCGAGCGAAGGGTTCTTGGTCCCGTATCCGTTCGGTTTGACATCAGACATAGGGTTCATAGAATTGGGTGCACCTTCCATAGAAATGCGGCCACCGCGAGCACCGCAACCAATGAGGTGGCCAAAGCTAAGACGGTAAATGTCCGGCGGCGTCGGACGTCTGCGGGGGTAGTAATTGTGGGGATCGAAGCCATGAGCACAACCGAATCCGGCACTAAACCGGTCAAGTGCCGCTCGGCCTTGATGGTGGTGTCGAGCATCTCTTTCACCAGCACCAATCCGAACGAGAACACCAGAGCTGCCAAGAATGCGACACCCATGAACGCCCTGCGGTTGGGCTTAATCGGCTTCTCCGGAGGCCGCGCCGGATCCAATACCGTGAATCGCTCTCCCCGTTGCTTGCGCTCCAGATCCGCGGCCATGTCCGCGGAGAATTTCTTGCTCAACAGGGACTTGTATTTTTCTTTGGAGATATCGTAATCGCGCGTTATGTCTGCGAACTGCTGCTCGCGCAGCGGCACGGCATCCAGCTTGGTCTGGTAGGCGGCGATCTGCGACTGGACTTGTTTCTGTTCCTCCTCGAGCCGCTTCATTTGCCGGGCAATGATCTCCAGGCGCACGGCTGCGGGAGAGTTATCGGCCTCCAGCTTGCTCGCTTCTGCATCGAGTCGGGGGAGACTGCGCAACTGCTGGTTGACTCGCTCGAGCCGCGTCTGCGCCTGGGTCAACTCAGGGTGGGCCGACGTATACCGCTTGCGCAACTCGAACAGCTGGCCTTCCAGCCGCATCTTTTCTTCTTCCAGCCGGGCGCGCTCGGAGGTCGGAGTCATTGGCGCCAGGCGCCCGTACCGGGCGGCGGAATCAGGCAGGCGTTGCAGTTCGATTCGCTCCTGCTCGAGCCGGTTCAGCTGGTCGTTGACGTTGGTTTGATGGGCGCGCAGCTGCGCCACGTTTCCCAGGTTGGCCTGAACGTGCTCGGGCATTTCGCCCAGGTGCTGCATTTTGAAGGCGCGGACCTGGCCTTCCTGGTGTTCCAGATTGCGCTTGACATCGACCAGCTGATCGCCGAGGAATTCTGTGGTACTCACGGCCAACTGCTGGCGGGTCTGCAGGTTCCACTCAATGAACCGGGAGGCCAATTCGTTGGCCACCTGTGCGACGACGACGGGATTTTCCCCTTCGTAGGTGATGCTGAAGGCCGCCGGGCCGGCTCCGGAAGCGCGCTTGACTTCGATCTTGATCTTACCGCGCATGTATTCGATGAGCTGATCGGAAGACATCGAGCGGTGCATCTTGGGATAGAGATTCCATTTGTCGATGACTTCCTGCAACCGCGTCGCGCTCAGTACTTCCTGCGTAATGGTTTGCAGGCGCTCGGTGAGCGGCGACTTGATCGTCGCCGGGATGTATTCATCGGGAACTTTCTGTGGGTCCACCAAGATGGTGGTGGTGGCCTGGTACTGGTCCGGCAGAAGCGAAATCCCGACAATAGCCGCCAGTGTCAGCGCCAAGGTGGTGAAGTAAACTTGCCACTTGTGCTGGAGCAGCGTTTGCCAGTATTCCCGGACTTGCTCTGCCGGTTGATTGAAAATGTCATTGCTCGTCATTATTCTGCCGTCCTCTTTCTTTGACCTTCGAAAGACTGAAATCTTGTACGGGCCGCACGATGCCTGCCTTGCTGCGGCCCGATTCGCTGCCTAATGAATGGGGCCTGACTTCTCCGGGGCGTCGGGTCGCCAATCCAGGGTGACAAAGAATTGGTTCCGATTCCCGTTAATCGCGTTATTGAGTTGGTAGATGCGTCGATAGGTGGCCGAGGTTCCCAGAGTGCGCGTCAGCCGCCATCCCACCTGTGGCGCGATGAATTTCCCTTGCGTGTTGAACGGTCGGATGCGCGTTCCGCCTTCTGTGCTGATATAACCGCCATCGAGTCGCATTTCCAAATGACCGCCGATGGCGTCGCGCATCACTCCCGCAGCGGCCGTGTGAGTTAACTGGTCCAGAGAAGACCCCGCGGGAGCAGCGGGGAGAAAGATGGGAGCACTGGTCGAGCGCTCGGCCGCCACGTAGACGCTCCAGTGGCGCGTCAGGTGCACGGTTCCAAAGCCTTGGTAGGTAACCAGGCGTGACTGAACGCACCCTGTATCGCCGAGTTCCGGCCCGACGGACACGGACAGGTCAGTGCGCGAGTTCGGATGCACCGCAACGCCGAACAACGCTCCATAGTGAGTACAGGAGACCGTGGCCCCGTAGCGATGGATGCCATTCGCCGCGGCCGTCAGAGCCCACCGCCGCGAAACCGCGTGTTGCATTCCCAGCGTGAAGTTGCTTCGGTTGACGTGGATCTTCGAGCCGGGCAGACCGGTGCCGAATGAATTCGTGTAGTTGTGGCCTCCGGTGAAGTACATTTCATCGCGGACGCCTAACCGCCAGTGCAGTCCCAGAGTCGCATTCGAGTCCAGCCGATCGGCGGTCGTACCGAGCAGGAGGGTCTGTGGATTCACGGCCGAGAAGCTGCCTACCGCGCTGAAGTGATACGGCGAAAGCAGGCTCGCGGCAAAAGAACCGTAGCGGCTGGCCAAGTGAAAATCCCAGCTCCATCGGTGGCTGAAATCGCCGCGGGCGAAGATCTCGCCCTGATGGCCGACGAGCCGCCCCACGGCGGGATCGTTGAAATACCCTACTGTCGGAGCGTATTGGATGAGAAATTCGCCCCGGGGCTTGCGAGCGATTAGACCCACGTGCGGATTCCACAGCGTGTACCCCACGCGGGTGGGTTGCGCCGAAGGAACAATCCCGTCATCGTAGCCCCCGGTCAGGCTCATTCCGTATAGAAAACGATAGCGCGCCTCTCCGTTCAGCGCGATCACTTGGTTGGTGTTCAACAGCTGCACATAGCGAGGCGGCTGGCTGGCGGCGGTCGCCGCCTCCGCCGCACTGGAGCTCTCTCCGGCCGAAGGTCCCGGCGTGCCGGTCTGCTCCTGCCCGCGAGCCACGGTGCCCGCAGCAAGCAACGCGCCCAACCCCAGCAACAGTCCAAACCGATGTAGCATTGTTTTCATGGGGGCTCCTTAAGGGACTACCACTGTGTCGCCCGGGCGCAGCTCAATATTCGAGTCTTCCTTCTTGCCTCGGAGGACATCCTTATAAGGAAACCGCAGGCGCACGGACTTCCCGTTGACATCCCGCAGGACAAAAATCCCACCTCGATTGGCATACGGGGACAATCCGCCGGCCTTCGCGATCAGTTGCACGACGGTGGTCGGCATCAACAGCGAATACGCGCCGGGGTGGGCTACCTCACCGGTGATGAAAGCGTTCTTGCTCCGCACATCGCTCACCGTCACCGTCACCTGGGGATCTACAATGAAAGCCTTCAATCGGGTGGTCAGCAGCGTCTGGATTTGCGTCGGGGTCATGCCGCTGACTTTCACCTCGTTCATCAGGGGGATCGAAATCTTGCCGTCGGGCCGCACCACCACTATTTGGGAGAGCTCGGGCTCTTTCCAAACGCTGATGTGCACCAGGTCGGATTCACCGACGATATATTCATCGGGATTGACTAGCGGCACACTCGCCGCGGCCGGCGCCGGACCGGTCTCCTTGGCCAGCATCATCCCGCTGTCCTTAGCCTTGCCCTTCTTGGAGGAAGACTCCCAGGACGAACCTTGAGCGCGCGTCGGGAGGGCCTGTGTCAACCCGGCCATCAGGACGAGCATCACTGCCACCGCGAATCTCTTTTCTTGCGTCATAACTGGTTTTTCCTTGTGTCCCCGGCGGAGTCCCTAACTCGCGCCTCGACTTTCTGCCGTCTGGGGACGCTTAAATCTGCTCGGGAATGTGAAAGCAAGTTGCCTGCCAAGTTGATCCGGCATCATGTCTGCAACTCTTTGCACTGCAACTGGTTGCAGTATTGCCTTTCGATTCCGGGTCGTGAACCAAGAAATGTGCAAAGTTTTGCCCTTTGCTGAGTACCGTGCTTCCTCCTGGAGAAACGACAACCAATCGACACCTCATCCTGAACCACTGTTGGGCGAGAACCACTACTTGGCGCCTCGGCCAAGCAGCATTACCTTGACCGTTTCAAAAATGATGGCTAGGTCCAACAGAGTGGAAAGATGCTTGATATAAAACAGGTCCAGTTCCAGCTTCACCTTGGACTCTTCCAGGCTAGCCCCATACTGGTACTTGATCTGCGCCCACCCGGTAATACCAGGCCGCACGGTGTGCCGCTGATCATAGAAGGGGATGCTCTGTTGGAGCAGGCCCACGAAGTGAGGCTGTTCGGGGCGCGGTCCGACTAAGCTCATGTCGCCACGCAGAACGTTGAACAACTGCGGAAGCTCGTCGAGGCGAGACTTGCGGATGAAGGCGCCTACCCGGGTGATCCGTCGATCGTCTTGGGCCGCCCAGGCAGGCCCGCTGGCCTCGGCGTTTTGATACATGGAGCGAAACTTAAGAATTTGGAAGTGACGCCCAAACAGCCCGGTGCGGGTCTGCCGGAACAAAATCGGCGAGCCGGTCTCCAACCAGATTGCGACGGCCACTGCGGCCATCACCGGCGCGCTCAGGACCAATCCGAACAGCGCCGCGATGATATCCGCCACCCGTTTGCACGCCAGCACGAATGCGGATTTGCGGAAGCCGCTGGAGAGAATCAGCCAGCTTGGCGAAAGACGCTCGAGCAGGATGCGCCCGCTGATCCGCTCGTAGCAACTGTGGGCATCCTCGACGGGGACGCCGGCAAATTTCAGGTGCAGCAACTGCTGCGAGGGCGTGCAGCCGCGACGCTCGGCCAGCGAAAGAACGATCCGATCCACCTTCTGCATGTCGGCAATAGAGGAGACTTCGCTCACGGCCCCGATGATCCCGGGGTTCACCAACGATTTGCCGATGTTCTCGCCCTTTTCATCCAGGAAACCCACTACCTTCAGATTCAGCTCCGGGCGGGAGATAATCTCTCGCGTCAGTGAAATCCCAGCGGGACCGGTCCCCACGATCAACACGCGCTCGGGGCGATGCAGCAACGCGTCTGCCTTGTCCAGTAGTAGGCGCCAGCCGAGCGAGAATGCCAAGATCGTCGGCGCGGCTAGCGCGGCGATGCCCCGCCCGAGACTTAGCGGCGGGTGAACGTAATAGCAGAGCGCCAGCACCGCGCAGGAGATGCCGAAGGCCTGCAGCAGCCGGGCAAACATTTCGCTGTGTCGCTTCAGGATTTGGAAATCATATAGATCGTGGTAATAGAGCGAGAGCTCACAGACCAAGACCACCACGCCGAACCGCAGCACGGTTCGCATTCCCTCGAAACCACCCGAGAACAGTCCGCTCTGATACAGCCGCAGGCCACTGGCCAGCAGCAAACCGATCACGATGAGCACGCTGTCGGAGAGCACCAGAAGAACAGTTTTGTGGGGTACCCTTTGGCCGCCTATTTTCAGCATTGAGTGGTCCGTTACCCGGAGTGCGTTTTTCCTCTCTCGTGGGCCGAGTGGCAGGAAACCAATCGGCCTTCGTACTAAACCCGGCCTGTTATCCGGCCGGTGCGCAGACAACCGCAGGCTGCTCGCCGTGGCTGCTCGGATTGCATCAAGCAACCTTACTGCCAGTGGCCAGGTTGCTAAGCCCCTCTTTTTCAGTGGCCGGGATTCATTTCCAGTAGAAAATTCCCGTTCAGTGAAAACTGTTTCACTTTCCCGCCCATGTGGTTCCTAGTAGTCCTGATAGTAGCCTCCCTACCATGACGGATCGGGTCCCGATGCTGGTTGAAGCGGAAAGTCGGATCGGCATGAGTAGTGGCGAAGGAAAGTTCTCTACTCTTTATGAGAATTGGACCTGTAAACTACTTGGCAGGGCTCGTGGATTTCTGCCGAGGGCTCATTCGGTCGGGATCACAACATCGTTGCCCCCAGCCAGGTCGGGCGGGTTGGGCGCCTTTTTTTCTGCGCTCTGGGCGCGCTTCCGGGGTAGTCCCGCTTCACGAATCTTATAGAGCAGGGCGCGGTAGCTGATCTTCAGCACTGCCGCGGCCTTGCGGCGGTTCCAGTGGTTGGCCTGTAGGACGCGGAGAATGAGGCTTCGTTCCATCTCGCGTACGGCTTGCTTGGCGATGCGTTTGAGTGGGATCGAACCGTCTTCGGCGACTTCAATTGGGATTGGGCCGACTCGCTTTTGTGAAAGCTCGTTGTAGATGGCTTCTTCCGAACCGAGGATGATGTACCGCGCCACACAGTTTTCCAGTTCGCGGATGTTTCCCGGCCAGGTGTGCTGGCAAAGCAACTGGAGAACTTCACGCGAGAAAGGACGCCCGGGCCGGTTGTGCCGCTGGCTGTAGGCCCGCAAAAAGTAATCGGCTAGCTGGGGGATATCCACGCTGCGCTCGCGCAAGGCGGGCAAGTTGATGGTGACCACGTTGATGCGGTAGAAAAGGTCCCGGCGGAAATGGCCCGCGGCGATTTCGGCTTCCAGCTTCCGGTTTGTTGCGCAGATGATCCGGACGTCCACCTGGCAATCCTGCTGTCCGCCGATCCGGCTGAACTGTCCGTCCTGCAATAACTGCAGCAGCTTGGCCTGCAGCGACATCTCCATCTCACCGATTTCGTCCAGGAACAGCGTTCCGCAGTGTGCCATCTCGACCCGCCCGGGCTTGGTACTCCAGGCCCCAGTGAAAGCTCCCTTCTCATATCCGAACAGTTCGCTCTCCAGCAGCGTGCCCGGAATGGCGGGACAACTGACCTTGACGAATGGACCTTGGGACCAGGGGGAACGGCGGTGAATTTCCTTGGAAATGATTTCTTTGCCCGTGCCGCTCTCTCCCAAGATCAAGACAGGCACGCTGGCCGTCGATGTCCGCTCCACAGTGCGGCGAACCGCCTGCATAGCCTCCGATTGCCCGAAGATGATTTCTTCGGGGAGGGTTAGCCGGTCGGCAAAGAAGGAAGCAAGTTTACCGTTCTGCTTAGCCATTCCTCTCCTTCTCCTCCCGGGGACAACGCTGGGCGGCTCTGCCCAACACGAACATCGGTGCTCTACTTTGCACCTGTAACGCCACGATCCCGAACAAGTAAGTCTCTGCCGGGGTTGGTCCTAACTGCCTGCATTTCAATCCGATAGAGGCGCGGAGCTGACTCTTCCACAAAGTCGCTAACCTTGCTGGAAGGGAAGAAGCTTTCACACCGTGGAAAAAAGTTTTCCCAGAGGACAGATGAGCCTCTTCGCCAAAGTTTCGATTCCAAGAAACTGTTGTCGCGCAACTCGTCCATGGTCGGCTACTCAACCGTAACGCTCTTGGCGAGATTGCGCGGCTGGTCGACATCGCACCCGCGCAGCACGGCGATGTGATAAGCCAGCAGTTGCAGTGGCACTACCGCCAGCAAAGGCAACAACAGGTCCTGCGTTGGCGGAATTTCGATTACTGCGTCACAGCGGCTCCGGCCTTCAAGATCCCCTTCGTTGAGCAGGCCGATGACCTGGCCAGCGCGGGCCTTTACCTCTTCCATGTTGCTTAGCGTCTTCTGGTAGCGCAACTCCGAAGCCGCTGACCCCGGCTCATAGCTGGCCAGGAAGACGACTGGGAGTTGGTCATCGATCAAGGCGTTGGGGCCATGCTTCATCTCCCCGGCAGGATAGCCCTCGGCGTGGATGTAGGAGATTTCCTTCAGTTTAAGAGCGCCTTCCAGGGCAATCGGGTAGTGGACACCGCGTCCCAGAAACAGGAAATCGCGGGCGCGATAGAAGCGACGGGCTATGCTTTCAACGATTTCATCTTTCCCCAGGAGTTGCTCGATCCGCGCGGGGATGCGCATAAGCTCTTCAAGCAGGGAACGTCCCGCGGCCGGGTCCAAACGTCCCTTGTGCTGCGCCATCTTGATCGCAAGCAACAGCAGCGCCGTGAGTTGCGCAGAAAAGGTTTTCGTGGCGGCAACGCCGACCTCGGGGCCTGCCTGCGTCAGGATCGTGCCATCGGATTCCCGCGTCAGCGTGCTGGCCGGTACGTTGCTGATCGCCAGAGTGCGCGCGCCCTTCTCTCGGACCTCGCGGCCCGCCGCCAGCGTGTCGGCGGTTTCTCCGGATTGGCTGATCAACACGCCGAGTGTGCGGGTGTCGGCCAGCGGGTTGCGGTAGCGGTACTCGGAAGCGTAATCGATCTCGACGGGAATCCCCGCTAGGCTTTCCATCATCCACTTGCCAACCATCCCGGCGTGCAGGGAAGTGCCGCAGGCGATGAGGTGAATGCGTTCGATGTGGGCCAACTCATCAGCCAGCACGCCCAACTCGCTCAGGCAAACGCGGCCGCCCTCCGGCGCGAGGCGTCCTCGCACGGTGTCGCGGATCGCACAGGGCTGCTCGTAAATCTCCTTCTGCATGAAATGACGGAAGCCGCCCTTTTCGGCGAGTTGCGCGTCCCAGCGAATCTGCTGAGGCGCAGGCACGCGGGGTGTTCCAGCGAAGTCGGAGATTTCCACGCCGCTCCGGCGCACAACCGCGATCTCACCGTCGGCGAGGTATATGACGCGACGGGTGTACGGCAAAACGGGAAGAACATCCGAGGCCACGAAGTTCTCGTTCTCCCCCATCCCCACGATGACGGGGGCCCCCAAGCGGGCCGCTACGATCTCCTCGGGGTGGGTACTGGAAACCACGGCCAGGGCAAAGGAGCCCTGAAGCTCGGCCACGGCCTTGCGCACGGCGGCAGCCAGATTTCCGTTCAGGTGGCTTTCGATCAGGTGGGCGATCACCTCAGTGTCGGTGTCGCTGGAAAAGACGTGGCCCGCTGCACGGAGCCGCTCTTTCAACGCAGAATAGTTCTCGATGATTCCGTTATGCGCCACCGCGATGCGCCCCGTGCAATCGCTGTGGGGGTGTGCATTGCGCTCACTCGGCCGGCCGTGGGTGGCCCAACGGGTATGGCCAATGCCGTAGGTGCCCTCCGGCGGAGCAGAGGCCAGCAACTGTTCGAGCTGTGCCAGTTTCCCCTGTGCACGGCGCAGGACTAGACCGTGTCCGTTTCCGGCGATCGCAACCCCAGCCGAGTCATAGCCCCGATACTCGAGCCTCTGCAAGCCGCCAACCAGCAGCGGCACAACCGCACGCGGTCCAACATAGCCGACGATTCCGCACATAGCTTGGTGACTCCTAAGCGCTCTTGCTTGAGCAATTTGTTCTCCAGGCTTTACGGCGCTCTCAGGAAACATGCTGCAACTCCTTGAGAAATAAATGGTTAGCAACCATTTGCGCGGTAAGCCGCTAGCCGCACAGTTTTGCGGTGTGCAGGGAAAAACCCTTCGCATTTCCGGCGACTGGCTTCTTCGAGTTCCAGTTGGTGTTTCCAGGTGGGATGCGCGAGGAGCAACTGGAATCGGGCAAATGCGGGGTTGCCACTTAAGACAGTTTTCGAACGAGCGAGCTTCCGGGGCCGAACTAGTTGAGCCTAAGCTCGGGGCATACGTTCCGCATGGGCGCTACAAAGAAAACTCGCCGGTACCCCCGCGTGGGTTTGCCCAAAGAAATGCTGGTGGCTTGGCAGAGCGGCGCCGAACGGATCGTCTCGCGCGTCGGCACACTCGGTCTGGGAGGGCTGTTCATCTCCACGCCCGAGCCGCCTGCGGTCGGAGAGATTGTGAAGCTCTTCTTTGAAGTGCCAGGAGGAGAAGTGCGGGCCCGAGCTGTCGTGCGCGACGCCCAGCCGGGCAAGGGCATGGGCGTGGAATTCACTGCGATGGGAATGGAAGCCCGGGGGCGGCTCCAGCGGCTCCTGAAGCAATTGTTGCAAATAGCTTGACTGGAGGGCGCCGGCTGCCGAAGCGCGGCACTGCCCAGGAGCGCTGGACTCTAGCGCTGCGGAAAGATAAAAGCCTCGAGCATATCCGCACGCGCCTTCTCGTCCGAGGCGATCAACTGCAGGAGGTCCGTCACAGATATCATGCCGCGGAAGTTGCCGGCTTTTTCCAGCACAAGGAGGTGGTAGATGCCGTGCTTGTCCATCAGGAGCGAGCATTCCTCGAGCGACATGTCCGGCGAAACGGTCACCAGAGCGGTGCTCATGATCTCGGAGACGCGCATCCAGGCTGGGCATTTGTTTTCCGCCGCGACCTTGTCGGAAATATCGCTCTGCGACACCACTCCGACCAAGCGGCAAACGGCATCCAGCACTCCCACCGCGCGCACACCCTTGTCTCGCAGGTAGCGGGCGGCTTCGTGAACCGTCGTCGTGTCTGAGATCGAATAGATTTCCTTTCGCGATGCAATCAGGTCGTTAACTTTCATCGGGCTTCACCTCGGGAAGAGAACAGGCCCGAATAATAGGACGACTCCGCTGTGTCTTGCAACCGAAATTCGCCGACGACAGGGGGAGCGCTCGACTGGCGAGGTCATGGGCTTTCTAGTACCCATGGAAGAGGCCAAGAAGAGCAGTTCCTCGCAGAGAGAAAATTGTTGCACACTCTTGGTGCAGTATACTTTCCATGACGCTTTAGTCGCTGACTCTTCGGGGGTTACGCCAGAGACTGCTTGGCAACCGGATTGCCCGCTGCGAATACAAGCTCTGGCCAGGCTAGGTAGAGCAGGAAGGTCCATGTTCGAAACCAGTAGAATCTCCACTTCGGAGTATTTGAAGAAGATTGGTGTTGCGCAGTTGCCACCCTGCACCAGCCCCTTTGACCCCGGTTACGATCCAGCGACGCTGGAAAGCCATCTGGAACAGAGTTCTCACCTGATGTCGATCTTGAAGGTCTCCATGGCGTGCTGGATGGTGGCAAAGGAGAGCGCCACGCGGCAAAAGGTGGCGGCGGCAAAACGGCACCAGGTGCCGACCGTGACCGGTGGCGGTCCGTTTGAGATCGCAGTGGCTCAGGGCCAGCTCCCCGCCTACTTGGACCTTTGCGCTGAGCTCGGTTTCACGCGCATCGAGTGCGGCGAGGGTTTCACCGACATGCCGCTGGAAGCCAAAGACGTCGTGCAAATGGCGCACCAGCGAAACCTCGAGGTGCAGTTCGAGCTCGGCAAGAAACACGCCGGCAGCTTTACCGAAGAGGTCGTGCAGTGTCTGGTCGAGCAGGGCCAGCGATGGCTCGATGCCGGGGCGCTCCAGCTCGTTGTGGAAGGCCGAGAAAGCGCCAAGGGCGTGGGGTTGTTTGACGACCAAGGCAACTTGAATCGCACCTTTGCAGATCGGTTCGTCGAGGCATTCGGATTCCAGACGGTGATCTTCGAGGCTCCGAATAAACCTAGCCAGTTTGCGCTGCTGGACCACTTCGGCCGAGAGGTCCACCTGTGTAACGTTCGGCTGGAGGAACTACTTCGCGTGGAGATTTACCGGCGCGGCTTGCACTCGGATGCGTTTGCAAAGGCAAACTTGCGGCCCCTGGATCCATCTCGGGAACCGGCGCAAGCCTTGATTGGATGAAGAATCGCATGCCGCCGACTGTAGTGATTGATTGCTTTCCGGAGAGCGCAAAGAAGTATCGCTTCGGCTACGCAGTGGTTGCGGTGGACGTCATCCGTGCGACCACTACCGCGGTCACCGCGGTGTCTCTGGGTTGGCGATGCTTTCCCACGCCTTCGTTGGAGGCGGTAGGGCCGCTGGCGGCCAGGCTGGACAACCCACTCCTGGCGGGGGAGATGGGCGGGAATATGCCCTACGGGTTCGACATGACCAACAGTCCAGCGGAAATGGCCCTGCGCACTGACTTCCAACGCCCGATGATTTTGCTATCCACTTCAGGGACTTCGCTCATCCACGCAACCCGGGGCTGCGAAGCCAGGTACGTCGCCTGCCTCCGCAATTACAGCGCGCAAGTCCGATACTTGGTGGGCCGCCACACGGAGGTGGCAGTGATCGGAGCCGGGGGCCGGGGTGAGTTTCGAGAGGAAGACCAGATGTGTTGCGCCTGGATCGCCGAGGGTCTGATTAAAGCGGGGTACCTGCCCGGCAATCGCAACACCGAGGAGTTGGTCCAGCGGTGGAGCGGAGCACCTGCCGATGGCTTCCTGGGAAGCAAGAGCGTCGAGTATCTCCGCCGGAGTGATCAGCTCCGCGACCTGGAATATGTCCTTTCGCACATCGATGATATCCCCGCGGTGTTCACGCTTAAAGACCAGGAAATCGTGATGATTCCGGTGGCGCAATGTCACCGGTAGAAACCTTGCCCAATCAGCGCGCAGCGCAAGCACCGCCGGCTTCCGGCGACGTGCGTTTTCCCAATACCTCTGTTCCCGTCGTCGTGCTCAAAGCCGAAGACTATGGCGCGCTGGGTATCGTGCGCAGCTTGGGAAGGCTCGGCATCCGCGTCTATGCCATTGACGCCGACTCCGGGGCGCCCGCTTTGAAGTCGCGCTATTGCGCGGGCAAATTTATCTGGAATATCGACGCTGCTCCCGCTGAGCAGTCGGTGCAATTTCTGCGTGAGGTCGCCGGCAAAATCGGCGGGCATCCCCTTCTCATTCCCACCGGCGATCTCGGCAGCGAATTCCTCGCCGCGCACGGGCAGGCTCTGAGACCCGCTTTCCGGTTTCCCGCTCCTCCGCCGGGAGTGGTGCACTCACTCTATGAAAAAAAGCGCATGTATTCTCTCTGCAAACAGTTTGGCATCCCGACGGCCGAGACCTCCTTCCCACAAAGCCGGCAGGACGTGATGAGCTTTCTGGATTCAGCCGCGTTCCCCGTCGTGCTGAAAGCTATTGACCCCTGGCGGCTCCAGCAGCGCACCGGAGTCAGGCTGGTCATTGTGAAGGACAAGGGTAAGCTGCTCGAGAGCTACGACAGGATGGAAGACCTCGAGCACCCTAATCTGATGCTTCAAGAATACATCCCGGGGGGAGAAGACTCGGTCTGGATGTTCAACGGATATTTCAACGAACGCTCGGAATGCTTGTTCGGCATCACAGGAAAGAAGCTCCGCCAGTTCCCGGCCTACACGGGCATGACCAGCTTGGGAGTCTGCCTGAAGAATGAAGCGGTCGAGAAGAACGCGAAAGACTTGATGCAGGCCGTGGGTTACCGGGGGATTCTCGACATCGGCCTTCGGTATGATGCGCGCGACGGTCTCTACAAAATTCTCGACGTCAACCCCCGGATCGGCGCAACCTTCCGCCTGTTCGTGGCGACCAACGGCATGGATGTAGCGCGAGCCCTTTATCTCGACATGACTGAGCAGCCGGTGCCACCCTCGCGCTCCATTGAGGGCCGCAAGTGGTTTGTCGAAGACAAGGATCTGATTTCCAGCCTCCAGTATCACCGCGACGGCACACTCGGATTCGGGCAGTGGGCTCGCTCCTTCCGCGGCGTGGAAGAAGCCGCCTATTTTGCTTGGGACGATCCGGTGCCTTCTCTCAGGCCTGCCAGGAGCCTGACGCGTTACCTCTCGCGATGGCTTCGCAATAGGAAGCTTCATCTCAGGAGCGTAGCGAGCCGTTCTTCCGCTGGCCGGCAAGCAGGAATCTGACCCGCCTCAGCCCCATTTCCCACCCCCTAGACGCAAAACAGCAACCCGTGCCTCTCTGAGCTGCATGCCGCTTACGCAGTCCTCCAGCCCTGACTGCGTCGGGGGCCGGTCTATGCATTGCTGTTCGACAGGGACGCTAGTAGGGAAGCGCTACGCCGGTCGAGAGAAGATGTGAGTCGTGGGAACTACGGGCTCCAAAGCGCGTGGAGAGGTTTTGAGGGAGCTGGGTCAGACGTGATCCGGTTCGCCGCGGATGATATCGTACCGTTCGATCACAGCCGCGACGCCAAGATGTAAGGAGCCGTCGTGATTCTTTTTTTCCACCCGCACCACTTTACCTTGAGCGCGCACGAAAACCTCGGTACCACGGGTGATTTGTGCCGGCAGCGTGAGGGTGATGTCCAGCTCGGCACCAGCGGCCAAGTCCTGGTCGATGGTGAAATAAACACCGCGGGTAGAAATGTCGCGAGTTTTCCCGTTGCGCGTGGGGCCATCTTTGTCGTATGGCACCCGAATGATCACTGGTAAAGACAGGTCGTACCTGTGAGCCGCACGTCGCTCCGTCATACCCCTAATCCTCCCCCGACAAATCGAGACGCACTACCCCCTAAGAGAAGCCAGCAATCTCCGTTCCAGAATTGAACCGAGGAATTCTCACAGAGTGTTCGCAGCATGTTCCCAGCGGGCCCTGCGGACCACAACTTTCCCCACGCGAGTCCCCGGCAAGTCCTTTAGAAGAAAGCAAAAGCGGCAGCTCCGGCGCGCCAGAGTTGCGCATGACCTGCACCTCACACCGGCTGGACGATGAAACCCTGTGGCCAGGACAATCTTAGCCCGGGAAGGCGCGGGCAGGAAGCCTTATTCGGCAGGTCTGTGCCGTGAATGTGCAATAGGTTGCACCTGTCTAGCTTTTTCGCTCCAGTTGCGCTGCCGGCGCCGAGCGTGTCGTCCGGCCGGAATCCAGATTGAACTGACGCATCTTGTAGAGGAGGGCTTTGTAGCTAATGCCCAGCATGCGGGCCGCATCCTTGCGGCACCAATGCGTCTTCTCCAGAGCGTCGGCGATGGCTTCCATCTCTGCTTCTTCCTTCAAGCCGCGCACCAACGCCTTGAGACCTTGCTCGCGCGGGGGCGAAGGTTCTTCGCGGGGCGAGGTTCGCTGACGTGCGGCGGCCATCTCCAGCAGCTCGCGGAAGCTGCCTTCGTCGTCCTCAAGAATGACGTAGCGCTTGACGAAATTTTCCAACTCCCGCAGGTTGCCG
Organism: Acidobacteriota bacterium; assembly: GCA_003224235.1. Lineage (GTDB taxonomy): Bacteria > Acidobacteriota > Terriglobia > Acidiferrales > UBA7541 > QHYU01. The sequence continues at coordinate 20,635 of QHYU01000139.1, read as the reverse complement.
GGCCAGGGGTAGCGCCCAGCGGCCTCCAGCAAATGGTTAGAAGGCTCCGGGGTAGGCTTTTGGAATTTTTCGCTATATTTGGTGAGGAAGTGGCGGAACAGCAGGGGGATCTCCGCCACGCGTTCGCGCAACGGCGGCACGTTGATCGACAGCACGTTCAAGCGGTAGTAGAGGTCTTCCCGAAGCTGCCCATTCTTCATTGCCTGGTGCACATCCATGTTGGTGGCGGCGAGCACGCGCACATCCACGGAGACCACGCTGCGTGCGCCCAGCCGGGAATACTGGTGGTCCTGCAACACGTGGAGCAACTTGGCCTGCAGATGCGGACTCATCTCGGCGATCTCATCCAGGAAAATCGTGCCCTTGTTGGCCAGCTCGAACTTCCCGGGCTTGCTGCGGACGGCGCCAGTGAAGGCGCCCTGTTCGTAGCCGAATAACTCCGACTCGAGCAACTCCCCGGGCAGCGCGGCGCAGTTGACCTTCACGAATGGCTGGGTGCGGCGCATCGATCGCATGTGAATCATGCGCGCTACCACCTCTTTGCCCACCCCGCTCTCGCCGGAGATGAACACCGGGACATCCACCGGCGCAATCTGAAGGATGTTCTGGCGGATGCGAACCATCTGGGGACTCGCCGCCAGGAAGCAAAGATCTTCGGTGAGTTGGTCGCAGTATTCTTTCAGCGCGGTGTTTTCGGCGCGCAGTTGCTTTTTCTGACGGCACTTCAGCATTGCGGCATCGAGCTCGGTCTTCTCAAAGGGCTTGGTCAGGTAGTCGACCGCACCCAGGCGGATGGCCTCAACCACGGTGCCCACCTCATTCGAGCAGGAAAGCATGATGATGTTCAGCGAATGATCGATCTGCATCATCTGGCGAAGGGATTCCAATCCATTCAGCTCCGGCATCAGGACGTCGAGGATGACGAAGTCGGGTCTGTCGCCCGCGCCCACCCGCTCCAGAGCTTCTTTTCCAGAGCTGACGGTTTCCACTGTGTACCCGTCCACTTCCAGCAGCGTCTGCAAGTATTTGCGGATGCTGGGTTCGTCATCCACCACCAGGATGCGTTCTTTTTCAGCCATGAGGCTCCCTGTCTCGAAATTTGATTCGTCCTGCTACTGATTGTCAGTGGGCAGCAGAAACGTAAACCGGCAACCCAGCCACGGTTCGCTATCCACCCAAATCTTGCCGCGATGCGCCTGCACCAGCCGCTTGGCGATTGCAAGGCCCAGACCCATGCCCGAGGAAGTGCGGTCCACGCGAACGAAGTCCTCGAAGATCTCCTGGTGGTGCTCGGCGGCAATACCCTCCCCGGTGTCGGAGACTTCCACCTTGACGCTGTTGGGCCGGGGAACGCGGTCGCGCCGCCGCTCGGTAGCTGGGACCTCTTCCGCGGCGCGGCGCTCCCAGAAGTGGGATTCGGCAGTGAGGGTCACGCTGCCGCCCGCCGGAGTGTGTTTGAGCGCATTGTCGAGCAGGTTGGCGACCGTCTGCTGCACTTTCTGGTAATCGAACTTCAACAGCGGCAACTTGTCGTCGAACCGAGTCTCCAGCCGCACGTGCTTGCGGTAGAAGGCTTCTTGCCAGCGTTTGGCGAGCTCGCTGAGGCAGTCCCGCAGGTCATTCTCCCGGAGGTGGAGCACCAGTTTGCCGCTCTCCAGCGCCGAGTAGTTCAAGAACATCGAAACCAGCCTCACCAGCCGCTCGCAGCTTTCCTTGGACTCCTGCAGGATGTCGCGCTGCTTTTGGGTCAATTTGCCCAGCGAGCCGGAGAGCAATAGATCGTAGTAGCCCTTGATGACCGCCAGCGGGGTCTTCAGCTCGTGCGCCGCCGAGGCCAGAAACACCGTCTTCTGTCGGTTCACCTCTTGCAGGCGTAAATAGGCGGCCAGGAGGTTCCGATAAGTGATCTCGCGCTCCTGCAGCAGCTCTTGGACGGTGTGGTGCACTCCCTGACCGTTTTCCCCCGCAAGTGTGGCCGGAACCGGCTCCACGTGGACCACCAGCCAGTCGGGCTCGGGCAGCCACTGGATGCGTGCCCGGGCTCTTCCTCCTGGGCATTCCACATGCAGGTTGACCTCGTGTTCGCCGCTCTCCATCTGGCCAAAGATCACCTTGGCCTCGATGCGCAGCAACTCGGTGAATAAGTTGAGCCGGTTAAGCGAGCCCTCCCCGGACGGGTTCAGGCACTGCTGCGCGCGCAGGTTGGCGAATAGGATGCGGCCCCCGCGTTCGGCCACCAGAAGCGGGCGATCCACAGTGTCCAGTAGGCTGGCCACCAGGCTGAGTGGGAGTGGGCCGCCCGGCTGTGGGTCAGCTACTGAATCGCGCTGCACTAAGGCCTCCTCGGACACTCTGCCCCCTGAAGAGATTATGGGGATTCATTATGTCTTCTTCTGGAATCTATTCGCGTGAAGGAGTAACGCAATACTCGCAAAAGCGGGATGGGGTGTCAATGGTAAATGCGTCCTATTTTGCACATATGTTGAAAAGACAAAGAACAATGAGGCAAGGCAAACGGCGGAAAGAGTTTTCCGCAGACGGAAAACCTATATAAGTTATTGTAAAGCAAAGAAATCTGCCGGCATGATTTCCATAGGTCTCTTGGCATCCTATATGCTCTTGAGATTAGTACTAGAGCGAAAGTACTATCGGCAGTATTCGTTGGTTGGGCTAGTTTTTCGCACATATTTGCCCAGAGAGGAGATGCGCTTGAGCCCCGCTGAGCGGCGCCGGTCTCCCCGCCTCCATTTGCAGATCCCGATGTTTGTTCGGGGAGTTGATTCCTCGGGTGTGGAGTTCCTAGATCTGATCAAAACCCTGGATATCAGCGCGACAGGCGCCTTTCTGGCAAGTTCCCGGCCTTTGAAGACTGGTTATATCGCTCATCTTACCATTCCCGCACCACCACCCGTACGCCAGGGAATGCTTCCACCGGAGACGCCTCCGATTCGGGCCAGGGTTCGGCGGCAGCACGCGGCCGGTGGTGTTCACTTGATCGGCGTCGAGTTCGTTACTCCTCTCGATTGAAGCCGCCTCGGCAATTGATCGATTCTCGGGTAATTTCCTGGGAACCAAAGAACGCACTGGCACAAAATGTGAAATGCGATGGCTCAGCCGGCGGATAGATTTCGGCGCTCCCGCGCCTGGTCGGGTTGGGAGCCACCATCTTCGCTTGGAAACATTGACTTAGGAGCCATAATTGGGAGACCCTGGACTGGCGAAACCCGCCGGCAGGCAATGGCATCCGGGTTGCTCCAATCGTGACGAGTTATTCTGCTATCCCAATTTCCCGTTGGGATAAGCTCGAGTTCGGTCGGACGGCACTGATGCCCAACCCCGGTGACTCCACCCCCACACAGCTTCCCGCCGAGGATGCCTTCCTCGGCCTGCTGATCGAAACCCTTGATAACCTGGATCGGTCGGCGCGCGGTCAATTTCTGCAGCGGTTTTTCAAGACGGTTACGCAACTCGAGCTTACCGACACACAGAGCCTGGACTACTGGGAACAGATTCTCGCTCGGCGCGCGGAACTTTCCGAAAGCATGGGCAAGCCGATCTCATTTAAGACAGCGATGGTGGATGTGTTGGCCTCCTCCAACTACCTCCGCGTGCCCATCCTGATGGAGTACGAGGAGCTGAAGAAGCTCCAGATCAATGCGGCCACCGATCCGCTAACCGGTCTCTACAATCGGCGCTTATTCGAGGAGTATTTCGAGAAGGAGTTGAATCGTGCTCGGCGCTACGGCCAGAGCTTGGCCCTGGTCATTTTGGACCTGCACCGATTCAAAGAAGTCAACGACCACTACGGGCACCTGCAAGGCGATAAGTTGTTGCAGGCGGCGGCGAGCACCCTGCTGAAGTCGCTGCGTACTTCCGACTACGCATTCCGCATCGGTGGCGATGAATTTGCCCTTCTGCTGCCGCAGTCTGACGCCGAACAGGCCGCCACGATCAGCCGCCGTGTGCGCACCATCTATGCCTCCGCGACCGAACCGATGCGGCTGGACGTGGGCCTGGACCTGGACTATGGCTTCGCTGTTTTTCCCCACGACGGCGACCAGAAAGAAGTTTTGATTCGGGTGGCCGATGAGCGGCTCTATCAGCTGAAACTATCCACTCGCGCCCACGCCGCACAGGAGCCCGAGCCCGCGCCGCCTGCCGCGCCTTCTCCAACGGCTGCCCCGGGGATCGCTCCAGGCCCCGAGAGAACCGAGGGCCCTCCGGCGCCTCCCAAGACGGGCGCGGAGCGTAGGAGGTGGGAGCGCGTTCTGCTGGCCGGCACGCGCGCTTATGCCTTGCTCAGCGATGTGCCCGAGAGAACTGCGCGCGTGCTGGACTTGGGTTACGGTGGCGTAGCCTTGCAGGCCGACTCCCCCGAGGAGATGCCAGCTTCCTTCCACGCCGTCCTGCACGTGCCGATTCTTCCTCCGGTTCGCGTTAGCCTGCAACGCGTTTATCTTCAGCGCGAGGGCATGAAGATGCGCGTGGGCTGCGCGTTCGTCTCCTGAGTGCGATTTACTGATCGTCCCTGCCTCAGTTCAATCGTCCCGCAAGAACCTAGAAGCTCCCCTAAAATGACAAGCCCAGGAGCCGAATTCGGCCCGTTCCGGAGCAAGATCGCCCAGTCCGGTAGAGCGTAAGTTAGCTGTCTGCTCGGTTCTTAAGGATTCTTCACGATGTCCGCGCGATTTTCTGGCGGAGGATGCGGGAGGTAAACAGCAACGCCTGCTGTATGCGGACGAGCCCGAGTCCCCAGCGCACCTCAGCTTGTTCGGGCGTCGCGCCGCGGGCGTACAGGAAAACTGCCAGGCAAAAACCCCATCGGCTAGGCGCCCGGAAATGGCACGCTCGAGCGCGCAGGGCGACGCGGAGCGCGTCGGGCGCAGATTCCCGCGTCAGAAGCTCGACCAGGTGTCCGGTTAGCTCGGCATATTGGCTGCGATTGAAGTTGAATTGCTCGGGTGTGAAGACCAGGTCCACTTGAGAGGCAAACTGGCAGGGCTCCATACTTGTCCCGGGAGCCGTGGCGGCGCCCGATGCGGCCCCTGAGCCCGGGTCCTGCTGTGTGAGCCAGGTTTTGCAGCGAGCCGTGGCGAAGAGCGAATCCGCACTGTTCATTGCGGTCAGAAAATTGCGCAGCGGCGGATGCTGGCGCGCCACCTCCAGCCGTTCAATCAATTTTGTATCCTCGCGCAGGTCGAAGTAGCGAATATCGGGGTTAGAGCTCTCCCAGGGTATCTCGAGCTTCTCGCTCGCTTCGTCGAGCTCGAAAGCAACCTCGACGCGCATCCCCGAAACGCTATACCTGGGGCCGCCCGCTGACAAGAAGAAACCTGGAAGCCGTCTCACAAGAGATCCGGGTCGCGCTTGCTTCAGGTTCCGCGTGCGCCCGCCTGTCATTCCGGGCCACGAGCTTGTGTGTCGAGGCGAGTCCGAGCCGAGCCGTTCAGTGAGAGACCTGCAGAGGTTTGTTCTGTTTTGTTCAGTCCCGCCTGCCCTTGCCCCTTAGCTTGTACCTTGGCAGAAAACAAGAGCGTGCAGGCCCCGACTTGGCAAGCAGAGAAAGTTCGCATATCATGGGTAATTGTTCCGTGGCCTAGCGACGCGACTGTAAGTCTGGAGCGCAAGGGTCAGCGTCTCGCCGACGGCAAAGCCCGCAGTCGAGCTCAGTCGGCCACTCGCGTTACACAGTCGTGCAGACCGGCCACGGCGAAAGGGAGCAACAGCAATGAAGCCTGGAATTCATCCGGACTACCACGAAGTGCTGGTGCACTGCGCCTGCGGCCATACCTTCAAAACACGCTCGACCATCAAGGGCGAACGCATCAACGTTGAGATCTGCTCGAATTGTCACCCGTTTTTTACCGGCAAACAGAAGCTGATAGATACCGCCGGCCGGGTCGAGCGCTTCCAGCGCAAATACGCCGACGCAAAGGCTGCGAGCGAGAAGGCCGCCGCCCAGAAAGCCCTCAAGAAATAAGCCCCAGCAGCGCCCTTTCCCCCGCGAAAATATTCTCGCGCGGGAGGTGGCGGGCTGAACCTCGCCGGTAACACGCGCCCGGCGGTCGCCGTCTTTTCGCGGCGCGCTTTATCTTGCCATACGTGCCGCCGGTATCATGCTGCGTTTCTTGGCTAGGAAGGCAGCTCGCGGCGGTGGGTGAGAAATCGCCAGCGGGACCCTGGATAGGGTTGCGCGCAGCCCGCGCGTATGTTGGCACGCGCCGTTGGCGCAGCTCTCGCACTGCGGTGTAGAATGCCGTGGGAAATGGCCACGCAACTTTCCGCATCCACGGACGCGCCGCAGGACCCCCAGATTGAAACGGCGCCGCCGCGCGTCACCTTGCGTAATTTCTTCTCCCGTCCTTATGATTCCGCCATCGCTGCCGCACGCACCTGCTACTCCCCGCGGATCATCGGTCCGGAGGAGATCACAGATAAGCAACGGCTGACGATCGGCGCGGCGACGTTTTACGGCGGCCATCACACGGTTTACCAGCACGCGCACTTTGAATTTGGGCTGGAAAACGTCAGTCGGCAACTGGTTTGGTCGTTCCTGCACGCGCACCCCTTTTACAATTCCGAGCAGCAAAGCCAGCGCTACGTGCGCTTGGACCGGGCCCAGGCTTACGTTCCCCCGGCTGGGGAGAACTTCGGGCCGGAAGAGCGCGCCATCTACGAGGCTGCGGTGGCCCGCGCCTGGAAGTACTACCGGGAGATGACCGCATTGCTGCAGGACGATGCGCGCGCGATCTTGGCCGACATCTGGCACCTGAGCTCGATGTCGCACCCCAAGCGAGCGCAAAGAGTCGAGCGCCAGGCTGAAAAGCGCGCCATCGAGGTGGCACGATATGTCCTGCCGGTCGCAGCGTTCACGACCATGGTGCACACCCTCTCGGGTATCGTGCTGCACCGGCTGTGGCGGATGCAGGCGGTGTCGGATACTCCGACCGAAGCGCGGCAGGTGATCGGCGAGATGGTCGCGCGAGTGCGTGAGGTGGATCCACAGTTCTTCGACCGCTTCGACAACGAGCCGATGGACGAGCTGCCGGAGTGGCGCGACACTTTGCAAGGGCCAGGAACGGAAGCCGCAGAAAAAGATGGCGAGGCGTTTGCGCGCGATTTTGATGCGCGGCTCGCAGGCCGCACTTCGAAGCTGGTGGATTTTTCCCCGCATGCGCCGCGCGTGGTGGCCGAAGCCTACCGCGCAGTCGTGGGATTACCCGAGTCAGCTTGCTCGGATGCCGAAGCCATCGACCGGCTGCTGAATCCCGCGCGCAATGTTTATCGGCTGCAGACGCTCAACGTCGGTGTGCACGCGCCGATGATGCGCGCCCTGCAACATGCCAATTACACCTTCGTCAAGAAAATCAGCCATACCGCCGACAGCCAAGATCAGCGCCACCGCATGGTGCCTGGCTCGCGGCCCTTGTTGGTTCTGACCGACACGCGCGAGCCTGATTTCATCACGCCGATGCTCATTGCCGGCAACCCCCGCGCCCGCGAAGTTTTTAACCGCGCCATGCTTGACGCTTGGGCGGCGAAAAAAGAACTGCTCGACCGCGGCGTCCCGCGCGAGTTTGCGCTCTACCTGCTGCCCAACGCCAAAGCCATCCGCTTGGTGGAATCCGGCTCGCTGCTCCACCTGATCCACAAGTGGACTATGCGCACCTGCTTTAACGCCCAGGAGGAAATCTACCGGGCTTCGATGGAAGAGATCGAGCAAGTCCGCGCGGTGCAGCCGGAGCTGGCGCGCTACTTGGGCCCGCCTTGCTACCTCCGCGCCAATATCACGACGCCGATTTGCACGGAGGGCTCGCACTTCTGCGGCGTCAAAGTCTGGCTGGACTTCCCCCACATCCAGCGGCGCATCTAGCTGGTATGGCCCCAAGCCTTGCTTTTCGCCCAATATGACCCGACGTGGAAGTCTGGCCTACTATCTTGCGGCCTGGGTCTGCGGCTGCTTGTTTATGTCCGTCGGCTTCTGGCTGCCAGGCGGATGGGAATCGACCCACTGGACTCCCAGCTTTAAGGGTGCTTTCGGGTTCGTGGGCTCATACTTCCTGAGTCTTGTTTTCGGGGCGTTCATGACACTGCTTTTCGCCCTTGTTCTCAGAAGGCTGACTGCCATCCTCAACTGGGAACGCCTCTGGCAGTGGGTTCTCACCGGAGCGGCGCTCGCGCCGCTGACCGTCTGGACTCTTGCATTGCTCGGACAGGCAGCCGGGGGGCGGGAAGCGCAGCTAAACCGCTGGGCCGTGATGCTGCTTCTGTTGTTTCTCGGTGGCCCGATGGACGTCTTCCAAAGAGGACTCTGGGTGGCGATTCCTGTTGGTGTCGCTACATCTTGTGTGTTGTACCTCATCCACCGGGCGTTTGAGCCAAAGCTGGATTCCGTTCAGCGTTAGGAACGCGGGACAGGCAAGAATGCCGTCCTATACTGAGCCGCATCCAAATTTTCTAGCTGCGCCAGCGGAGCGTGACCGGCCCATCGAGCGGGTGCCGCATGGGCGCGCCGGTGCGTTTGGATTCCAGGTGCGCCGCTTTCAACTGGAAATACCACTTTGCCGGGCGGTCGGCGTCGTCAATCAGCGTCAGATTGGGGCCGTGTGCGAGGCCGAAGGCCTGCTTTTCCATGGTCTGCTGGTCCTGGCGCAGGAATCTGCGCGCGAAGGCGCGAAAGATCGGAACCGCAAAAGGCACCCAGCGGAAGATGTTCCACGCGGCGACAAAGTCGATGCGGCAGAGATCGCGGCGGATAGGAGTAACTGTGGCCCGGCTTGAAAACCAGTACGGCCCACAACGGATCTGCTCAAAGCGCATGTTGGGCAGCGCGAAGTCGATGGTCGTGTTGATGGGTTGGCCATAGATGCGCAACAGCTTATAAGGCGCGCTGTTAGCCGAAGGTGCGTGCGCGCTCATGCGGAAGCCGTTTGCGATCGGCTCAAACTTTTTTTCTTTCTCGCGGATGCTGTGCCGACTCCGCCACCACCAGGATTGATGCACGAAGGGCCCGTGCGCAGGGTCCATCAGCCCGATGATCCCCTGGTCCACGTGGCAGGGCAGCTCAGCCCAGAGGTGGGTCAGGCGGTAGCGCTCGCTGAAGGTGGGCAACTGTGGCGCAGGCGGCACAGGCTCGGTTGGGCCGGAGCGAGCGGCCGGGTCGGGCATGTAGACCCAAACGTAGCCGTCGCGCTCCTCGCAGGGAAAGTGTCCGGCGAAGATGCGCTCGACCTTTAGCCTGGAGTCCGCGCTCAAGGAAGGAATCGCCGTACACCGGCCGGTGTGCGCATCGAACTGCCAGCCGTGGTAGCAGCACTCGAGCGTTATGCCGTCAAAGTGGCCGAACGAAAGCGGCATCCCGCGATGGGGACAACTATCGCGCAGGGCGAAGGCCCGGCCTTGCGCGTCACGGCCCAGCGCCAGGGGCACTTCGAGCAGCATTGCCGTGGAGAGTGCGCGGCCGCGGATCTGGCGGCTGCGAACCGCCGGATACCAGAAATCCCAGAGCATCCCGGAATCGGTCGAGGCGCTAGAGCCCGCTGACACCGATGACCGGAGCGAGGGTGTGGCGACTTCGCTCATCTGCTGGCGTGTATCCTAGTACAGCGAAGATAATCATACAATTGCTGACACTCCGAGTCCCTGCGCCGCAATCCGGATTAGTTCCACGGGGATCTCACCGAGGGCTTGGGACGCTAGGCTAAACGGAGGACACGCGAGGTTTAGGGTAGCACTGGGACCTGCCATCGTTATTTGACTCGCCCTTGTTTTGGCGCTATTCTATCCTCAGGTGTAGGTCTGATGTTCGCTGGATTCTATTAGCGACTCCCCTTCGAGTCCCGCTTGGGGCCACCTCAATGGTTGTCTGCTGCTGTTGACTCATAACTTTCGATTCTCTACTTCTGTCATTGGGTGAAACATGGCAGCCTTAACACTGTTTGAAAAACTCGAGCAGATCGAGTCGCGCTACGACGAGTTGACCCAGCAGCTTTCTTCGCCCGAAGTGTTGGCCGATTCGGCGCGCTACCAGAAGCTCGCACGAACGCATGGGGAGCTATCCGAGATCGTGGAGAAGTACCGCGAGTGGAAGCAGATAGAAAAACACCTGCGCGGCGCCCAGCAAATGCTCATCGAGGCCGAAGACGCCGAGATGAAGCAACTGGCTCACGAGGAAGAGCGGCAGCTCCTCGCGCGCAAAGAGGTCGTGGAGCGCGAGTTGAGGCGGCTGCTGCTGCCCAGGGACCCGAACGACGAGAAAAACGTCATCCTCGAAATCCGCGCCGGCACCGGCGGCGACGAAGCGGCATTGTTTGCCGCAGAACTCTTCCGCATGTATTCACGCTATGCCGAATCGCAGGGCTGGCGCGTCGAGGTGCTGGAAAGCTCGCCGTCCTCGCTGGGCGGCCTGAAAGAAGTGGTGGCTTCCATCCAGGGGCAGAAGGTCTACTCCAAACTCAAGTATGAAAGCGGCCCGCACCGCGTCCAGCGCGTTCCGGCCACCGAGCAGCAGGGCCGCATCCACACCTCGGCGGCGACGGTCGCCGTACTCCCCGAGGCGGATGAAATCGACATCAAGATCGATCCCAAGGACATCCGCATCGACACCTTCTGCTCCTCGGGTCCCGGCGGGCAATCGGTGAACACCACCTACTCAGCCGTGCGGATAACGCACCTGCCCACCGGCCTGGTGGTTTCCCAGCAGGATGAGAAGTCTCAGATCAAGAACAAGGCGAAGGCCATGCGCGTGCTCCGCGCGCGGCTCTATGAGATGGAGCAGGAGAAACAGCACCAGCAGATTGCCGCGGAGCGCCGCGGGCAGATCAAGTCCGGCGACCGCTCGGAGAAAATTCGCACCTACAATTTCCCCCAAAACCGCGTTACCGATCACCGCATCGGCCTGACGCTGCACCAGCTCACCGATGTGATGGACGGCAAGCTCGACCCGTTTGTGGACGCCCTGGTGACGCACTACGAGGCCGAACGGCTCAAGCAGGAACTGGTGGAAGCTTAAGCCGGATTCCCTGTGTCTTACGAACCCTGCAGCGCGAGTCACAGGCCACTTGCGATGGATGTCCGCGCGACATTAAAAGAAGGCATGAACCGGCTGCGCGAGGGGCGCGTGCCATCGCATACGCTCGCCGCCGAGCTGTTGCTGATGCACGTGCTGGGTTGCGAGCGTGCTTGGCTCTACTCCCGCCATGAGGAGGTTCTCGACCCGGGCAAAGTCGAACACTATTTGCATCTGGTCGTGCGCCGCATTGCTGGCGTGCCCACGCAGTATCTGACCGGGCGGCAGGAATTCTGGGGGCTGGAGTTTGAAGTCACTCCCGATGTGCTGATCCCGCGACCAGAGACCGAGCACGTCATTGAAGTGGCGCTTGCCCGACTGGGACAGGGCCAGGACAGTAGCTGGACGGGCGCGGGCATGACCGAGGACCGCGCCGAAGGTTCTCGAACCGGCACACGGGCAGCGTTAGACGCGGCAATGTACGGCGCAGGGCTGCGCATCGCCGATGTGGGCACCGGCTCGGGCTGCCTGGCTGTGGCGCTGGCGCACGAGCTGCCCGAGGCTGTCGTTGTCGCCACAGACATATCATCGGCGGCATTGGCCGTGGCGCGGCGCAACGCTGTCCGCAACGGCGTCGCCCAGCGCATCCAGTTCGTGCAGTGCAACCTGCTTGGAGCTTTGGAAAGCGGCCGCTTGCCGCCGCTTTCCAAAGGCCGGAGCGAACTCCCGCCCTCCACCAACGTAGGGGCACGGCACGCCGTGCCCTTCCGCCCGCCCGCAATGTTGCCCCGCTTCCACGTCATCGTGAGCAATCCGCCCTACGTGGGCCGGAGCGAAGCGGGGTTGTTGCCTCGTGAAGTTCGCGAACACGAACCCGCGCAGGCGTTGTTTGCCGGCGAGCAGGGCTGCGAGATTTACGCCCTTTTAATCGGTCAAGCCGACAAATTGCTCGGCAGCGGTGGAACCCTAGTGCTGGAGATAGGCTACAACGCGCTTGACCGCGTGCGCCCGCTGTTCGATTCATACGCCTGGACAAATGTGGGCGTCACCAACGATCTGGCTGGTATCCCGCGCGTCATTGCCGCCGAAAAATTGTAGTGTCAGGGCACGGCATGCCGTGGCCCTCCATGCCGTGCGCACGATTCGGTGGCTCCCAACGCGGGGCAATCCGTGGCCCTACATGGTAGGTGCGTCATTTGAAGGCGCGGGTGTATCTTACCGCCGAGCCCTCCATGCCGAAGCTAGCCCGCTTTCGCGCGAAACACAACGCCACTGGAAGTGTGCCGGCGGCAGCCCCGGCAGCCCATGCTTCCTCTACGTCCTTTGATTCCTCTTGCTCCATTTTGCACGTAGACATGGACGCCTTCTTCGTCTCGGTTGAGCTGCTGGCGCATCCGGAACTGCGCGGCCGGCCCGTGGTGGTGGGAGGGCAGCCGGATCAGCGCGGCGTGGTATCCGCGGCGAGCTACGAGGCCCGGCAGTATGGCATTCATTCGGCGATGCCGCTGCGCACCGCGGGGCGCCTGTGCCCGCACGCCGTATTTCTGGACGGCCACCACGATCTCTACGCGGAATGGAGCGACCGCATCGCGGCTCTCCTGGCAAAGTATTCGCCCGTGGTGGAGATGGTCTCGATTGATGAAGCCTATCTGGACCTGGCCGGGACCCAGCGCCTTCATGGCCCGCCGCTGGCTGCTGCACATGAGCTGCTGAGCGAGACTTGGGAGACCACGCACCTACCCTGCTCGGCGGGTCTGGCGCGGACTCGCTTGGTGGCCAAGGTGGCCTCCGACCAAGCCAAGCCGCGCGGCCTGCTTTGGGTCCCGGCGGGGAGCGAAGCTGCTTTTCTGGCCGGGCTCGGTGTGCGCAAGATTCCGGGCATTGGCAAAGTCACCGAAGCGGCGCTCAAATCGCTTGGCATTGAGACCGTGCGGCAGTTGGCGCAGGTGTCGCAGGAGAAGCTCGAAGAAGTCTTCGGCCAGTGGGGCACAGCGCTGTATCGCAAGGCGCGCGGTGAAGACTCATACGAGTTTCTTGTGGACGCCGAGCCGAAGTCGATCTCGAACAATCATACTTTCGGATACGACACCGATGACCGCGCCGCGCTTGCGGCCACGCTGAGCCACCTCTGCCAGAAGGCTGCCAAACGCCTGCGCGAGGCCGGCCTGGATGCGCGCACGCTTACCCTCACAATTCGCTACGCTGGCTTCCACACCACTACGCGATCGAAGACGCTGGCCGAGCCTACCGATCTGGACGCGGCGATCCTGGGCGCAATCCAGCAGTTGTTTGCCCAGCACTGGGATCAGCGGCGAAAGATACGGCTGCTCGGCGTTGAACTTTCTTCTCTGAGCCATGGCGCCAAGCAGCTCGATTTGCTCGATGGGAGCCGCCGCGAGAAACTCGAGCGCCTGACCCGCGCCACCGACCGCTTGCGCGACCGCTTCGGCTTCTCGAAGGTCCAGTTCGGGGGCTCGCTGCGCAGCGACGAGAGCGAGTAGAGAGATATCACTGGCCGTGATGGACCTGTCTTCCACACTTTGACCTATAATCTCAGCGCCATGTCAGCCAGCGAAACACTGGATCGGCTCGGCAGACGCATGCGCGACTTTTGGCAGCGCGTGACGGAGGGCCTGCAGCTTGAGGATCTCTGGACGCAGTTCAAGTCCGAGGCGCGCGCCAGTTACGGTTTCTACTCACAGGACGTGGACTGGGAGGCGGTGAACCGCGCCACGCAGTGGCAGCGGCCCTTCTACATTGCCCGGGCACTGTTCTGGGCATTGATCTTGAAACTCTCTCCGGCGCGGCGTGTGCTTCTTCTGCTGGCGATCGCGATGTTGGTCTTCTCCGGGATGAATGTGCGGAGGGATTTAGGCATCCTCGGTACACTTACGCTGTTCCTGTTGCTTGTTCTGGAGCTGGCCGACCGCGTCACGATGAAACGTGATTTGGTAATTGCGCGCGAGATCCAGCAATGGCTCGTGCCGGAAGCACCGCCCGCCGTACCGGGTGTGGATATTGCCTTTGCCACCCGGCCGGCCAACACTGTTGCCGGTGACTATTATGACGCCTTCCTCCGCCCCGGAAACCTGGGGGGGCACGACCGCGCCTCCGATGCCGCTTCTCTCGGCGCGAGCCGCTTGCTGCTGGTTGTGGCCGATGTCGCTGGCAAGGGCGTTCCCGCAGCTTTGCTGATGGCTACGTTTCAAGCCAGCCTGCGGGCCTTGGCCGCGCTACCCAATTCGCTCGCTGAACTGGTGGCCGGACTCAACCGCTATTCCTGCGGTCACAGTCTGCAAGGCGGGCGGTTTACCACTGCACTGCTGGCCGAGCTCGACCCTGCTACCCGCGCACTCACCTACATCAACGCCGGGCACAATCCCCCCGTGCTGCGCCACGCCTCAGGGAGCTTCGAGCGGCTCGAGGCCGGCGGCCTGCCCTTGGGGATCGAGCCTGAGGCGGCATACGAGTCCGGCAGCGTCACGCTAGCCCCTGGCGATCTGCTGGTGATCTTCACCGACGGCGTGATTGAAGCGATAAACGAGGATGGGCAGGAGTTTGGCGAGGGACTCCTCCTCGAGCTGCTGCGGGCGTCGCCTGGCGGCCTGGGCGTAGCGAGCGCACGCGGCAAGAGCGCCTCCGGAATGACCAGCCAAAGTGCCGGTGAAACGTTCGTGCCGAGCGCGGCAGCAACACTGGATGAATTGATGGCAGCGGTGGAGCGCTTCGCCGGAGCTACGCGTCAGCACGACGACATCACGTGCTTAGTGCTCCGAACGACTTAAGGCGGAAACCAAGAAAGCAAAAAACCGAGAGGAGTCGTAAACCCTCCACCCCGACCACTTCTGCCTCATAATCTGACCATGCAACCGCGTGAGCTAGCCGAGCGAATCTGCCGCGACCTGCGCGCCGTTGGCCATCAGGCTTATCTGGTGGGCGGGTGTGTTCGCGACCTCTTGCTCGGCCGCGAGCCCGCCGACTACGACGTTGCGACCGACGCCACCCCCGAGCGCGTGCAGCAGCTCTTTCCCGGCAGCCTCACGGTGGGCGCGCAGTTTGGCGTGATCATTGTTGTCGACGATTCCACGCAGGTCGAGGTGGCCACGTTTCGCTCCGACGTGGGCTACTCCGATGGCCGCCATCCTGACCAGGTTGTCTTTTCCCGCTCGCCGCAGGAAGACGTCCGGCGACGCGATTTCACCATCAACGGCTTGCTGCTCGACCCGCAGACCGGGCAGGTCTGCGACTTCGTGGGCGGGCGTGACGACCTTCGCGCTGGCCTGGTGCGCACCATCGGCGATCCCGAGCTGCGCTTCCGCGAAGACAAGCTGCGCATGGCCCGCGCCGTGCGTTTTGCCGCCCGCTTCGGCTACGCAATCGAGCCAGCCACCTTCGCGACCATCCGCAAACTCGCACCGGAGGTGCTACAGGTCTCCGCCGAGCGGCTCCGGGACGAATTGACCAAACTGCTCACCGAGGGCGCCGCGCGCCGCGGGCTCGAGTTGCTCGACGATACCCGCTTGCTGCAAGTGGTGCTGCCCGAGGTAGCCAAGATGAAAGGAGTAGAGCAACCCCCGCAGTTCCACCCTGAGGGAGACGTCTGGATCCACACCCGGCTGATGCTGGAGCGACTCACGCCGGGCTGTTCGCGCACCTTGGCCTGGGGTGTGCTCCTCCATGATGTGGGCAAGCCGCCCACATTCACCCCACCCTCGGGCCCGGGCGACCGCATCCGGTTCGACAACCACGTCGAGGTTGGGACGCGAATGGCTGAGGAAATCTGCCGCCGGCTGCGCTTCTCAACTGACGACACTGAACAGATCGCCGCGCTGGTGGCCAATCATCTACGGTTCAAAGACGTATTCCAGATGCGGGCTTCGACGCTCAAGCGCTTCGTTCGCCTGCCGCGGTTCGACGAGCATTTGGAACTGCATCGGCTGGATTGCCTGGCAAGCCACGGTAACCTAGAGGCGCACGACTACGTCCGCCGTTTCCTGGCTGAGACCCCGCCCGAACAATTTCGCCCCGAGCGTTTGGTAACTGGCGATGACCTTAAAGGCATGGGGTTCTCGCCGGGCCCATTGTTTCGAGAAATCCTCGAGGCCGTGGAGGACGCGCAGCTCGACGGTCGGGTGGCCACCCGGGAAGAGGCGCTTGCTTTCATCCGCCAGAGCTTCCCGGCGCCATCGGTATAGTACAGTTCGGGTGGACTCTCCCCATTCGGCCCTGCGAATTGCCAGAAAAGAAAAGCCCGGTTTTGGGCGATGGAACCCGCTGGCTTGGCGACCATCCTTGGAGTTTCGGAAGTGCACTCCATGAGTAGGAGGACGTATAATCGGAACTTGTCCGCATAATAAGTTATTTTCTATCTATAAGTTACAGGAGGCTAGGAGAGGGCCGAACTTGAGAGCAATCTTTTAGTGTGTTATACTAAGGTTTCTTAAATGCCGCTATGTAGGCCCATCGTATCTTTTTCGCGTAATCCGCATCTAATTTGGTGGCTGACCAACTGCTGCGACGGTAAGATTGAAAGGGCAGACGAGGGGGACCAATGACTGAAAAACCCATACACATTCCGGAGGAGCTGGCTATTTTGCCGGTCCGGGACACTGTGCTGTTTCCCGGCGCGGTTCTGCCTTTGACCGTGGGTAGGGACAGCTCGCTGGCGCTATTGAACTCGCTGCATGGGGAAGACAAGTTGCTCGGCGTCGTGGCCCAACACGACCCGCGAGTGGAAGAGCCTACGGCGACTGACCTGCACGCGGTGGGCACGGCCGCCAAGATCCACAAGACGGTGAAGATGCCCAACGGGAACGTGGTGATTTTTCTCGAAGGGCTGCAGCGCATCCGCGTGGTGGAGATGCTGAGCTTTCGACCATTCCTGCGGGCGCGAGTACAGGTGGAGCCCGACATCGTGGGCCCTGCCGACGCGGAGTTGGCGGCGCTGGAGCGTCAGGCGCAGGAGCTGTTCCGCGAGGTTGTCGCGAGATCCTCGCAGCTCTCCGACGACTTGCAAACTGTGGCGTTGAACATTGACGACCCGGGGCGCCTGGCCGACTTTATTGCGGGCACGCTGCCTTCTCTGAGCACGCTATTGCGGCAGGAATTGCTGGAGACTGCGAGTGTGCGCCGGCGGCTGGAGCTTCTGATCCGGGAACTCTCCAAAGAGCTCGAAGTGCTCGAACTGCGCAACAAGATCCAGGAGCAAGTTCAGGAACAGGTGAATCAGAACCAGCGTGAGTACTTGCTACGCGAGCAACTCAAGGCCATCCAGAAAGAGCTGGGCGAATCCGATGACACCCAGGCCGAAGTGGAGGAGCTGCGCCAGAAGGTGGAAGAGTGCGGCATGCCGGCCGAGGCGCGCAAGGAGTGCCAGCGCGAGCTGAAGCGGCTTCAGAAGATGACGCCAGCATCGGCCGAATACATGGTCGCGCGCACCTACCTGGAATGGATGACCTCGCTGCCGTGGACGAAATTCTCCGGCGCGGAGGAGATCGACATCGCCAAGGGCCAAAGCATTTTGGACGAAGACCACTATGACCTGGAGAAGGTCAAGCAGCGCATCCTGGACTACCTGGCAGTCAAGAAGCTCCAGCCCGCGATGAAGGGGCCAATCTTGTGCTTCCTGGGGCCGCCAGGGGTGGGGAAAACCTCGCTAGGCAAATCCATCGCTCGCGCGTTGGGCCGCAAATTCGTGCGTATCTCGCTCGGTGGGATGCATGACGAGGCTGAGATTCGCGGCCACCGGCGCACCTACATCGGCGCGCTACCCGGCCAGATCATCCAGGGGATCCGCCGCGCCGAGACTAACGACCCCGTCTTCATGCTGGACGAGGTGGATAAACTGGGCCGCGACTTCCGCGGAGATCCTTCCGCGGCGCTGATGGAGGTGCTGGACCCGGAGCAGAACGCGGCGTTCCGCGACCACTACCTCGATGTGCCGTTTGATCTCTCCAGGGTGCTGTTCATCGCCACAGCTAATTGGATCGACCCGATCCCCGAGCCGCTGCGCGACCGCATGGAGATCATCGAGTTGCCCGGCTACACTGAGGAAGAGAAGATCCACATCGCGAACAAGTACCTGATCCCCAAGCAGGCCAGCGAGCACGGACTCAAGGTCGGTGAGCAGCTTGAGTTCACTGACGATGGCCTGCGCGAGATCGTTCACAGCTACACGCGCGAAGCGGGCGTGCGCAACCTCGAGCGGGAAATCGCCACGCTTACCCGCAAACAGGCGCGCCGCCTAGCCGAGGGGAAGACCGACAAGCTCGTGGTTACTCCCGAGGTCGTCCGCGAAGTTCTGGGCGTACCGAAGTTCCGCGCGGAGAAAGAGGTCGAGGAGCGCGTCAAGCGTCCGGGCGTTTCTGTCGGGCTGGTGTGGACTCCGGCGGGCGGCGACATTGTTTTCATCGAAGCCACCCGCATGCGTGGAGGCAAGCAGTTCACCATCACCGGGCACCTAGGCGAGGTGATGCAGGAGTCCATGCACGCAGCTCTTTCCTGGGTTCGGGCCAATGCCGAGCGTTACGGCATTGATCCGGACTTCTTCCGCAAACAGGATATTCACATCCACGTGCCGAGTGGCGCGGTGCCCAAGGACGGCCCCTCGGCGGGTGTGGCCATGGTGACGGCCCTGGTCGGCCTGTTGAGCGGCCGGCCCCTCCGCCCGCGCGTGGCCATGACTGGCGAAATCTCGCTTTCGGGCGTGGTGCTGCCGGTGGGTGGGATCAAGGAAAAGGTGCTAGGCGCCAAGCGCGCCGGCATCCGCGAGGTTATCCTGCCGGCGGACAATGAGGCCAACGTGAAGGAAGATCTGCAGCCCCATATGTTCGAAGGGATCGACATTCACTATGTGCGCACCGTGGATGAGGCGCTTGAGATTGGCCTGGAAAAAACGCCGGTTCCCGCGCATGTTTCGCCGAAAGGTCGGAAAGAGGTGGAGGAAACTGTGCCGCTGACCCCGCCACCGGTGCACTGAGGACTGCAGGGTAGAAGAAGGTTCTTGCTTACCCGGTTTCGAGTGCCGGACAAGCTCGAACCTGGCCATAAACAAATTAGACAGGCGAGAACAGTTTTCCCGGTATGAAGAGGGGCCCAGCGATCACTTCGTCGGGCCCCTTCTGCGTTTTTCTCGAGTTGCTTTTGGGTTGGTTCTTTACTTATTCCAGCGGTTTTTGCAATTGTGCCTGAAGCGTGGTGGAGATGCGCGCCTGGGTTTCCTCCAGGTGCGCCTTTGTTGTAGGGTCAGCCACCTTGCCCGCGGAAAGGGCCTGACGAATTTTCGCCTGGATGCTGACCAGGCTGGCGCGTGCCAGCGTCGTCGCGTCCTCGGGCGGCCTTGGCGTAGGAAGCGTCGGGATCACAAACCCACTGGGAGGTGGCGGCGGTGACGCCGGAGCGGGCCGCAACACTAAGCGGATCAACTGCTTCAGGTGTTCGCGCTGCAGGTTGCGGCGAAGGCTAGAGATTTTTCCCGCGCCCGTATCCAGCTCCGACCAGATCGCGCCGTCCAGGCCCTTGAACAGATCAGCCATAGTGAACGACTTTTCGTTCCGTGCGAAGCGCAACTCGTTGTCCTGGACACGTGCGAGCAAGACGGGGTGGTAGAGACGGTTCAGGACGTTCCTTTGCAGGTTGAGCACCGCGTCGTGCCAGGGGAAGTCAATCCGCTGAACGGTGAAGTAGGCAATGAAGTCGAGCCCCGGTTGCCTCTCGATGGCCAGCTTATTCAGGACTCCTGGCGGCAACTGAAAAGACTTCTCGCTGAAGGCGTAGGTGCGAAGGAATTCCAGGGCCTCGCGCTGCTTGGCCGCAGGAACAGCGGTGTAAGGCGGCCGGCCGTGGGGGTCACCGGCATGGTCGCGGACGTGGTAGATCCCGCCGATGTACTTCGACGAGGTGAGCAAGGCGCGGTTGTACTCGTTCAACCCGCGCCCGACCGCGCGGCGCAACACCTGGTAGCCTTCGCCGGGCTTGGTAAGTTTCGTCTCCATCGAGTCCCACAACTCGTTGACGATCCCTATGCGCTGGCGGAAGAAGGCGAGGGGGTCGCTGGACTGGTCGAACTGATTCACAAGCGGGTCAATCGCAAGCGGTGAGTATGTTCCAAGCGCGTCCTCGTCGGTCGAGTAAGCCACCATCGGGTCAGCGGCGCGCGAAGCGATTTTGGAGAGTTCGGCTTTCTCGTCGCCTTGGATGGGCTTATAGGCGTATTCGATGGCCCAGTAGTCGTAAGGGCCCAGCGTGGGCGTCAGGAAATGTCCCTGCCGCTCGCCTTTGCTGGCAATGAAAATGGGGTTGTAGTCCATGACTGAGCCGGTCTGACCGATCGTGTCGGTCTTCTGCAGATCGTTGAGTTCGTCCACCTTTAGGATCGTGCTGGCGCGGAAGTTGTGCCGCAGGCCCAGCGTATGGCCCACTTCGTGCGCGGTGACCTCGATGATCCACTCGCGCATGACTCTCTCTTGAACTTCCGGCGTGAGTTCGCCGCGCGCCTCCAGCACCGCGACGCCAAACGCGGCCTGCTGCGCGAGGCCTTCGGCGTAGTTGCACTGGAGGAGCGGATTGCGGCCCCAGAGTCTTGATTGAAAACTCTCCTCTTGCCCTGTCGGAAATACGGGCGTGACG
>QHYU01000050.1 GCA_003224235.1 Acidobacteriota bacterium | reverse complement strand
CAAGCCGATGTTCTTCCATGTTTTGCCGGCATCCACGGACTTGTATACTCCATCGCCAAACGAGATGTTGCCGCGGATGCAAGCTTCCCCGGTGCCCACGTAGATGACGTTGGGATCGGAAGGCGCAACGGCGATGCTCCCGATCGAGGACACGGACTCCTTCTCAAACATCGGCGTCCAAGTTAGACCGCCGTTGGCGCTTTTCCAGACTCCACCGGCTACAGCGCCGAAATAATAGACGTTGGGATCGCTCGGCACTCCCGCAACCGCCAGCACACGCCCGCCGCGGAAGGGGCCAATCAAGCGCCACTTCATCCCTTTGAGCGAATCCTCCCTGAGCGTCTGCGCTGAGAGGGTTGCGGCAGCGAGCAGCGCTCCTAGAACTACCAGCAGAACCAAAATGAGCCACCGGGCACGCTTTGTGGAAACCATTTCCAGACCTCCGACCGAACGTGGTGGCGGATTCTATCCCCATGCTGAAGATCGTGTGAAGAAATTCTTCTGGATGAAATGAGCTTGGCAGCCTGGATCCAGGCAGCTGAGTTGCTTATGAAAAACACCACCGCTTCGGCAGGGACCGCCACAGCTCGCCGGGGCGTTGCCGACGAAAAGCCCCGGGTCTGAAGATCCCGGCTACCGCATCCCGCTAAGGCTTGGTGGAAGCGCCGGAGGGCTTCGATGAATGCGTTGGGGCTGCGCGCAACGAGCACGGGCTCTGCGGCGCGCGGTCGCCGAAACCAGCGCGGAAGCGGCTCGACTCGCGGAGGCGGGTGCGTAGGCCGTCAATCTGCTGCGGGATCGGCGGGTGAGCCACGCCGCGAATCAGGAAGATCATCAGCGCCGCCTCGCCCGGAGAATCAGCACTGGAGGTGATTCCTACGCCCTGCACGCCGGGCTGCTGCATGAGTTCCTCCACATGTTGCGCATGAACCCCGCGGGCGCGGGCCACTTCCGCGTCCGACAGGAAGGTCACCAGGGGCGCGGGCGCGGTGGCCTGCTCAAGAGCGGCACTGTCCGCGGCGGAAAGAACGCCGAAGCGGGCAAATAGTTCGCCCTCGACGATGCGAGTGCGGATGCCGTCCACCTCCGCGGGAAGGTTCGTGTGTGGCTGGCCCTTAGCGACAAAAAAGAGAATGGCCGGCTCACCCGGGTGGTCGAGGCTCGTGCCGACGCCGAGCGCCTGGACTTCGGGATGAGCCATCAGCTCGGGCGCGTGGAGGTCGCGGACGGCGGCAGCGCGCGAGATGGCATCGGAAGAGGGCGCGACCTTCTGGAGTACCAATCGCGTGGCCATCGCTGCCTGCGGCCCTGGCAGGCTGCATGCCGCAACAAGATGCGTGGCGGAAGCGCCGACGAAGACAGGCTTCACGGACGGGTTCGCCGGATCGGCGAGCGCGGTGAGCACATCCGAAATGGGATTGCCGACGGAGTCTGTGTCCGAGCCGCCGTAGAGAAGCGCGACGGGATCGGCCGCATCCTGTGTGACGATAAGTGAGCCCGAGTCGCCCGCGGCGCTGAAATTGCCGCCCGCGACGAGCACCTGATTCGTGTAATTCACTGTGAAAGTCGAACCTGTCCCGCAGCCCTTCTGATACTGGACCGAAGTCGCCACACTGGTGGCGAGAACCGTGGAGCAGGTGAGGCCAGTCGACCGGCCGCTCTTGGCAACGGGTCGATTCACTGTGGCCGCGACGCCGGAACCCGCGTGCGGCGGGCCATCGGTGGGCATCCCACCGCTGTTTGTTCCACCCAACTCGAGAATCGTTCCCAGCAGGTCCACAGTCCCGGCGACGACCTGCGCGAGTGCGGCGTCCACTTTCGGCGGCGAGCCAGTTTCCAGGTTGAAGAACTGCGAAAGTTGCGCCACGACGGTTGTTCCCCCAGTGGAGCAATTTGCGTCAACCAGGCCGGGCTGGATGATGTTGTCACTGGGCGTGGCGAGATCACTTCGAGCGAGAACGTGGTTGTTGCTCAGAATGTACTGATTGCCGCCGCGCGAAACGAGCGCGCCGAGCGTGCCGCCGCAGCAGGTGATTGTCGTCCCGCCGGTGCTCGAATCCTTCGCATTTCCGCCGGTCGTCCCCAGCTTGATTAAACCGAACTGGCGATTCTGGTTCGGAGCAAAAACAGTGACCGCCGCCGAGCCGGAGGAAGAGGGACTAGCCTGAGAAACCGCCGTAACGGTAACCGTTGTGGTAACGCTTTGGCTCCCGGTTGATGTTGTGGGGACCGAATGAGGGGCATTGTAGAGACCGGTGGACGAAATCGTGCCGGTGGGCGTGCTGCCGCCCGTGACGCCGTTCACCTGCCAGGTGACGGCGGCGCTCGGCTGCCCGTTCACGGTGGCGGTGAACTGCTGAGATGCAAAGACTTCAACGGTCGCCGGATTAGGCGCGACAGTGACGTTTGCCTGCGAGGTGATGGTGGCGGATGCGGAGAAGGATTTCGACGAGTCCGCCTGAGAAACCGCGGTGATGGTGACGGTGGCAGGGTTGGGCACGGCATTCGGAGCGATGTAGAGGCCGCTCGTGGAAATTGTGCCGGCTGTGGAATTGCCGCCCGTGACGCCGTTCACCCGCCAGGTGACCCCGGTGTTGGAGCTGCCGGTCACGGTCGCGGTGAATTGTTTGGTTTGGCCGGTGGCGACGCTCGCGGAGGTCGGAGAGATGGTCACGGAGATCTGCGGCGGAGCTGTATTGCTTCTACCGGCCCCACTACAAGCTGAGAGGAAAAATCCGGTAAAGGCGAAAAGAAATACCCAGAGCAGGCGACGCATGGACTCCTTCACTGAAGGCTGGAAATTTCTAAGCTAACACAACGGCGCTCCGGGCGGGATGGAACATGCCGCGGCGTTGCCTAAATTTGAGACGAGTGCAAAAGAAGAAAGGATGTATAGGCCGCAGCCGGAGAGTTACGTAAGAGTTAGGCCATTTTGAATCTGAAGGACGCCGAGTTCCAATGAGCATTTGGGCGGCCTAGGCTGAGCAGCGGACTGCGGCAAGCGCCGTCGAAACCCCATCCGAGGCAATGTGCTATATTGGCATGTCTCCATGGGGAGACAACATGGCTAAGGTGCGCATTTCCATTGTCGAATACCTGAACACCGCGCCGCTGGTGTGGGGTTTCACCAACGGGCCCCTGCGCGAGCGCTACCACCTGTCATTTACGGTGCCGTCACTCTGCGCCGAGGCGCTGCGCAGCGGCCAAGCTGACATCGCCATCATCCCAGCGATCGAGTACCAACGCATGGAGGGCGTGGTGGCGCTGCCCGCGATGGCCATTGCGGCGAAGGGCGAAGTCCGCAGCATCGTGGTGATCGCCAAGAAGCCCATCGGGCAGGCCCGGCGCGTCGCGCTCGACCGCAGTTCGCGCAGCTCGACGGCGCTGGTTCGTTTGCTTTGCGCCGGGCGCTGGGGGATTTCGCCTGAATTCATCGAGATGGAGCCCGACCCTGCAGCGATGTTGTCGCAGGCCGACGCAGCGCTGCTGATCGGCGACCCCGCGCTGCGTGTCACGCTGAAGGCAGAGGCCCTGATGAGCAAGCTGCCCAGCAGCGAGATTTGCTGTGGAGGTGACCCTGGCGAGCAACCTGTGCCCGGCGTCGATACCCTGTTCTTGTACGACGTGGCGTATCAGTGGCACGAGATGACCGGCCGGCCGTGCGTGCTGGCGCTCTGGGTGGCGCGCCGGGAAGCGGCCACGCCGGAGGTGGTCGCCGATTTCCTCGCGTCCAGAGACTACGGCATGGCGCGCATCGTGGAAATCGCTGAGGACGCCGCACAGCAACTCGGCTTGCCGGCGCTGGCGCTCGAACGCTACCTGCGCGAGAATATCGATTTTTCATTGGACGCGGAGAACCGCGCCGGGCTGGAATTGTATTTCGAGCGATGCGCCGAAGCCGGGCTGATTCCTCGGGCGCGGCCGCTCGAGCTCGCCGCGGCGCCCGGCGACGCGGGCGTCGCATTGCATGACTTGCCCCGCGCGCAAGCGGCAACTTAGCAGTGCTGAAGAAAGGTTTCAATCTGTCATTCCGAGCGAAGCGAGGAATCTCTCTGCTCACGAAATCAAGCACTTAGAGAGATTCCTCGTCGCCTTCGGCTCCTC
>QHYU01000095.1 GCA_003224235.1 Acidobacteriota bacterium | reverse complement strand
TCCTGAATCAGTCCACGGCGTCAATCCTGGACCAATCCACAGCGAGTATCCTGGACACCACGCAAGTGCCACAGGCCTTTGGACATGGCACCATGGTGGCCGGCATCATCCATCTGGTGGCGCCCACGGCGCAGATCATGCCCTTGAAAGCCTTCAGAGCTGATGGGAGCTCCAACCTGTTCGATATTCTGCGCGCAGTCTATTTCGCTGTGGACCATGGCGCCAAGGTCATCAATATGAGCTTCAGCTTTGCTGGCCCTTCGGAAGAGCTCATGCGGGCGATGAATTTTGCCTCCGAACGGGGAGTGGTATGCGTTTCCTCCACCGGCAACCTGGCCAGAGAGACGTTGGCCTTCCCAGCCTCGTTTCAAAATGTGATAGGAGTGGCGTCCACGAATAATCTCGACGCGCGGAGTACGTTTTCCAGCTTCGGGGCCGCTCTGGCGGACATGGCGGCGCCAGGAGAAGCGATCATCAGCACCTTCCCGGGCAAGCACTACGCCGCCGCCTGGGGCACTTCCTTCAGCACGCCGTTTGTATCCGGCGCCGTAGCCCTCTTGGTGCAGGCCAAGCCTACAATTGATCCCAAAGGTGTTTATGGCTCCCTGGGCCACGCCAAGAAGCTGGACTCCACCAGCATGGGCTGGGGCAGATTGGACGCTTACCGAGCGGTTGCTCATAGAGTACAAATACTGCCCCCCGGGGCGCCCGCGCCTTAATTTCTCGCGGGTGTTTGATGGTCGTCCGGCTCACTACTGTAGCCTGTCGATTCCTTTGGTAGCTGTCGGCGCCGAAGTTTTGCTCCATTCCGCCGGGCGGTGCGTGCAATTCGTCCTGATGACAACTTTAACTGAGAGAGCTCTCGGGACGGACTCTGTTTGGTCTTCTTAGGCTGCCTCTAGCTGCTAGGACTTGCCTTCTTGGCCGCGACCGGCCAGTGGCCGAGCAACGTTCGACTATTACCTGCCTGCGTCGCACCACTCCTAGATCATCATGAGCAGCAGCCGGAAGCCTGGGAGTAAGACTCGTGCACCGGTGAGCTTTTTACTCGCCATAAAATCAAGAAATGCGTTAAATTCTTCGCAGGGGAGGGGATTCGGGCTGCCATCTTTTGCCCTTGGCCAGTAGCCCCAAGCCGTCGCCTGAATCCTTTCCTGTGAGGAGCGTGGGGAAATGCAGAGGTCTCGCCTGTTTGCTTCTCTCATCGTGTTGAGCTTGGCTTGGGTAACCGGGTGCTCAGGAGGCGGCACCTTTCGGAGCATAATTCGTCCCCCGGCGGGGACCGCGCCGGTCAGCGTGGCGATCACAGATTCTCCACCGGCGAACGCGACCGTGCTGGCGTTTGACCTCAGCGTCACCGGAGTTGTGTTGAACCCGGGCAATGTTTCACTGCTGAGCGCGCAGACCAAAGTTGATATCAAGCGTCTGGAAGCCGAGAATGCGGCACTCAGCTCAGTCGCGGTGCCAACGGGAATCTACAACAGTATCACCATTAGCTTGGCCAATCCCGTGCTGACATTCAAGAACGATACCGGCGGAACCCTCGCCAACTGCCCGGCAGGGCAGGTGTGCCAACTTCGGCCCTCGATAGCGACAAACGTGACTCTTTCGACTGGCCCGTTCCCGCTGACCATCTTCCCGAACACACCGGTGGGCTTGCTCTTCGACGTCAACCTGAGCAATGTTCTCTCACCCACGTTGGGAATCGACTTCACTGCCGCTGGCGGCATCACCGTTTCGCTGCTGCCAGCCGTCCAGCCGACCGGGCAGCTCACCGCGAGCGACGACGTTCTGGGCACGGTCACTTCCATGGACGTCGTCAACCAACAGTTTGTGTTGAGCACACGCCAAGACAATCTTTTGATTTCGGTCGACGGGAACACCGTATTCACGGATTTCGACGAGGCGCAACTCGGCAACACCTTCGGCGGCGTGCTACCAGGTGAGCTTCTTGAGGTGGATCTGGCCTTGCTAGGCAGCGGCACCTTGCTCGCAACAAGAGTGGAATTACAGGATAAGGACTCCACTAAGACAGAAGTCGAGGGCGTGGTCGTCTCCGTGGATGCCGTCGCGCAGCAGTTCAAGATTGCCGTGGTTCAGGTCGCGCCCACCACAACCGGGCTTGATGTGGGCAATCTGGCCACCGTCTCGCTCGGACCGAGCGCCCTCCCCTTTGGCATCGATAACGACGGCTTGAGTACCGCCGGCTTCATCTTCAGCGCGGTGAGAGACTTGCAGCCGGGCCAAGGCGTTCAGGTGCGCGCAAGCTCCTTTACCACGCTTCAACCCAACTTTATTGTGGCCGATCGAGTGCAATTACGGATGTCTCGCTTCACGGCCACGGTGCTGGGGACGCCGAGTGGCAACAGTTTCAGCGCGAACAACCTGCCAAGTCTGCTCACCACCACTGGGATCACGCAGATCTCAGTGCAGACTTCTACCCAGACGCAGTTTGAAGGGGGCATCACTGGCGTGAGTGGGCTGGGCTCCGGCAGCTCGGTCTCGCTGCGGGGGCTGTTATTCAAGCAGGCGGCAGGTAACCCCGTCTTTGTGGCAGAAAAAGTCCGCAAGCGGTAATAAGCGTTTCCTCGGCGACAGCTCAGAACACTGCGCGCTTCTGCAGCTTTTGCTTGGTGGCGAGGGTGAAGCGGGATTCGACGGCGCCGCCTTCAGTGACCCGTGCGGCAACGTATTCGCCCAGCGCCGGGCCGTGTTTGAAGCCGTGGCCTGAACCGCCGCCCACCAGCCAGACATTTTCAAATGCGGGATGGCGGTCGATCAGGAAGTCGCCGTTCGAGGTGTTTTCATACTGGCAGACTCGTGTTTCCACTACCGGCGCTCCCTTCAAGGCGGGAAAACGCTGGGCCACGTAACGACGGATCGCCGCGACCCCTTCGGCGGTCACCACCCGCCTGCCGGTATCGGGATCGAAAGGGGGGCCGTGGCGGTCGAGCGCGATTTTAAGACCGCGGTTCTCCAGATCGGGGAGGCCGTACACCTCGTCGGCGTTGAAGATCCAGGTAGGCATGACCGGGGGCGCAAATCGCCGGTCGCCGGGCGGCACGCCGATGAAATACACTTCCTGGCGCGTGGGAAAAATACGCTCGCCGAGAAGCTCGGGAAAGACTTTGCCCAGCCACGGGCCGCATGCGAAGACATAGCTCGCCGCGCTGACCGTTCCTCCGCTTAGTGTTTTGATTGCCGCTAGGTGACCCGTGCCGCCGGGCGCAACCGCGAACTCGGGCAAGTAATCGACTCCGTTTTTCAGAGCCTCTTCGACCACTGCCTGCACGGCCCGGCGCGCCATCAGCGCTCCGCTATCCGGCTCAAAGATGCCCCAGCTCACATTGCCAAAAGCGAATTGCGGGAAGCGCTTCTCGAGTTCCGGCCGATCGAGCCGCTCGAAGCGCACGCTGAGCTTGCCGAGCGTCTCGAGCGTGCCGCGGGCGTAATGGTCTTCGGCGCCCGCTAACCAGAGCACGCCGGTGCGATGAAACAGCGGCCGGTTCGCACGGCTGAAGAAGTCCTGCCACAGTCGCAGCGAGCGCATAGCCCAGCGCGTATAAATCTCATCCGGGCCGTAGCCCATGCGGATGATTCGCGACTCGCCACCGGAACTCGCGCGGCTATTGGCAGGACCGTAGGCATCAAGCAGCCCGACTTTCTTCCCGGACCGCTCGAGATGGTAAGCCGTCCACGCGCCGAAGACCCCGGCGCCGATCACGGCGACGTCGTAGGTTTTTCCCGTGTTTGCTCCCCCGGATTGGCGCCGTGGACTCGCGAGCAAAGATGCTCCCGACGGCAT
Organism: Acidobacteriota bacterium; assembly: GCA_003224235.1. Classification (GTDB taxonomy): domain Bacteria; phylum Acidobacteriota; class Terriglobia; order Acidiferrales; family UBA7541; genus QHYU01. Next base: position 10,782 of record QHYU01000095.1, on the reverse strand, counting down.
CCCCCCTGGCGCCGCTCGAGTTAGCGCGGCGCCGGCTGCCAGCAAGTATTTCACAAATTCGCGACGCCCGAGTTGCATATCCTCACTGCTCGTGTAGTCCACCTTGCAGAATTCACAAGCCGGCTGAGGCAGCCAGGCCACAGCGACCAAGGATCCGGCCCCGCCGGAGCGCTTCACGGAGTTTACCCCGAGCGTGCCTCGGCTCGGCAGTAAAACCCGGCGAAGCCACATGCGAAGGGAGCAAGTGCGTGGCGGATAAGAATAGCACTCCAGGGCGCCGCGCCCGAGTGAGCGCGCCAGTTTCTCTTCCTGGACACCACCGCGCAGAGGCGAGCGATGAGGGGTTGAAGAAAGGACTTCACCTCTTCGCCGTAGGTGAGTAGGATTTGTCTCCCAATTTCATAGGAGGTGCCCCATGATCCGGGCTACGCGTCAACCAAATCGTGCCGGAAACCATCCGATAAGGATTACGTTCGTCCGCGCTGCGCTCTTCGCCGCTGTAATCCTGGCATTGCTCGCGAGCTATCCTGCCGCTGCGCAGCAGTTCGACCAGAACCTGTTCAAAGGGATGAAGTGGCGGTCGATTGGCCCGTATCGGGGCGGGCGATCACTCGCGGTCGCCGGCGTGCCGGGCGATCCCACCGTGTATTACTTCGGCGGAGTTGCGGGCGGCGTCTGGAAGTCCACCGACGCGGGCTCGACCTGGCAGCCGGTCTTCGACAAGGAAGGGGTCTCCTCCATCGGAAGCATCGCCGTCGCCGCTTCCGATCCCAACGTGATCTACGTGGGCACTGGCGAAGCCTGCATCCGCGGCAACATCTCGTTCGGCGACGGGGTGTACAAATCCACCGACGCCGGCAAGAACTGGAAAAACGTCGGCCTGCGTGATACGCGGCACATCGGCCGCGTGATTGTCCACCCGCGCAATCCTGACTTGGTTTACGTCGCGGCCTTGGGCCACGCCTACGGGCCAAACACAGAGCGGGGCGTCTTCCGCTCAGCCGACGGCGGAAAAACCTGGGAGAAAGTTCTCTACAAGGACGACAAGACCGGCGCGATCGACATCACCTTTGACCCGTCAAACCCGCACATCCTGTTCGCCGCGCTCTGGGAAGCCAGCCGCTCGCCATGGGGTCTGACCAGCGGCGGCCCGGGCAGCGGCCTCTATAAGTCCGCCGACAGCGGAAGCACCTGGAAACGCCTTGAGGGGAACGGCTTGCCAAAGGGGCTTCTCGGCCGCATCGGCGTTTCGGTTTCTGGGGCGGATGGAAGCCGCGTCTATGCGTTGATCGAGGCCGAGGACGGGGGACTCTATCGCTCCGAGGACGGCGGCGAAAAATGGGAACGGGTGAACGAGGACCGCCGCTTCCGCCAGCGCGCCTGGTATTACACGCATGTCTTCGCCGATCCCAAGAACGCGGAGACGCTTTACGTGCTCAATACGAGGCTTTACCGCTCCACCGACGGCGGGTATAAGTTCACCGCGCTGCCTGGCTCGCACGGCGACCATCACGGGCTGTGGATCGACCCTGTGAACCCGCAGCGCATGATCAACGGCAACGACGGCGGCGCCACCATTACCGTGGACGGCGGAAAATCGTGGACGAGGCAGGACAACCAGCCGACCGCGCAGTTCTATCACGTCATCACCGACAATCGCTTTCCCTACTACGTTTATGGAGCGCAGCAGGATAACTCAACGGTTGGGATTGCGAGCCGCAGCGACCGCGGCGCGATTGGTCCCGGCGACTGGTATCCAGTCGGCGGAGGGGAGAGCGGCTACATCGCAGTGGACCCGCGCGACCCGAACATCGTTTACGCCGGCTCCTACCAGGGCTACATCACGCGGTTCGACAAACGCACCGGGCAAGCCCAAGACATCAATCCCTGGCCCGAGGTCACCGACGGCTCAGGCGCTGCGAACCTAAAGTACCGCTTCCAGTGGACCACGCCCATCCTGCTCTCGCCACACGATCCCAACGTGCTCTATCACGCGGCACAAGTTCTGTTTAAAAGCACCAACGGCGGGATGAGTTGGACCGCCATCAGCCCAGACCTCACGCGCAACGACAAATCCAAGCAGGCCGTGGCCGGCGGCCCCATCACCAAGGAGGATACCGGGGTTGAATACTACGACGTGATCTTTGCCGTGGCTGAGTCGCCGGTGCAAAAAGATCTCATCTGGGCCGGCGCCGACGACGGGCTGATTCACCTCACTCGCGACGCTGGAAAGACCTGGACGAATGTCACACCCAAGGAAATACCCGAGTGGAGCATGATCAGCCTGATCGACGCCTCGCCAAACGACCCGGCCACAGCTTACGCGGCGGTGGACCGGCACAAGCTCGACGACTTCCGGCCGTATATCTACAAGACCAGTGACTTCGGCAAGTCATGGACGAAAATCACCGGCGGATTGCCGGAACGCACCTACGTCCACGCAGTGCGCGAGGACCCCAAGCGCAAGGGCCTGCTCTATGCCGGCACGGAAATCGGCATCTTCGTGTCGTTTGATGACGGCGGTCGCTGGCAGCCGCTCCAGTTGAACCTGCCTACCGCTCCCATCCACGACTTGGTGGTCAAAGACGATGATCTGGTGGTCGCCACGCACGGCCGGTCTTTCTGGATCCTCGACAACCTCACGCCCTTGCGCCAGTTGGACGCGAAAATGGATGGCGCCGAGGTGCACCTTTACTCGCCACAGGTTGCCACGCGGTTTCGTGGCGGCAAAACCAACATCCGCAATCGTCCGCTTGGAGAGAATCCGCCCGCCGGCGCCATGGTGGATTTCTACCTGAAGTCCGCGCTCAAAGAGAAAGAGGAGATCACACTGGAGGTCCTCGATTCGTCAGGCAAGCTGGTTCGCAAATTCACCGGCCGCCCCAAGCGCGAGGTCGAGGAGCCAGCGGAGCCGCCCGATCCATTTGGACCGCAGAAGCCAAAGGACGAATTCGGCGTCGAGGCCGGTTTGAACCGCTTCGTCTGGGACCTGCGCTACTCGAGCGCACCCAGAGTCCCCGGCTATTCCACGGGCGAGTACGACGATGGACTCGAGGGTCCGTTGGCCTTGCCGGGCAAGTACACTGTGCACCTGACGGCCGCCGGGAAGAAGCTCGAGGCGCCACTCGAAGTCCGGCTCGACCCGCGTCTCACCACTCCACTGGCTAATCTGGAAAAGCAGTTCGACTTGCGGATGAAAATCCGCGAGCGTTTGACGCACAGCTACGAGACGGTAAACCAGATCCGCGAGCTGCGCGGCCAGCTCAAGGTGCTTCGCAAGCGCCTGGGTAGCGATGCCGCGCACAAGGATTTGCTTGCCGCCTTTGATGACCTCGACAAGAAGATGGCACCGATCGAAGAAGAAATTATCCAGGTAAAGCTGCGCAGCGGCCAGGACTCGCTCAACTATCCGCTAAAGGTGGATGGGAAGCTGGCCGTGTTGGCCACTGTGGTCGAGAGCGCCGACACCGCCCCCACACGGCAGTCTTATGAGATGTTCGAGGCACTCAGCGGCGTGCTGGAGGCGCCGCTTATGAAATGGAGGCAGCTCATCGCCAAAGATCTGCCGGCGCTGAACGATTCGATGCGACAGGAGAACATTCCGGTAGTTTCGGTGGCTCCCGCAGCCGCGGAGCCGCGAGCCGCAGCGCAGCGCTAAGCTAGTCCCTGCGGAGTGATTCGAGCTTCGTGGCCCAGTGCGAAAGGTGGTTGAGTGAAGTGTTGTGGGTACGGTCGAGTTCCAGCGGGGTGACGGAGATCGCGCCAGAATGCACGGCGGCGTAGTCGGTATCCGCGTCGAGCCCTTCGCTGAGCTGCTGTTCGTGCAGCCAGTAGTAGGTGCGGCCGCGCGGGTCCACGCCCTCCTGCAGGAGGTTGCGGGTGACCTTCTGCGACTGCCGCGTCAGGCGCACGCCGCCTTTCCAGTGCAGCGGGACATTGACGTTCAGCAGCACGCCTCGCGGCAGCCCTTCGGTCAGAATGAGCTGCGCCAAGTCCCGCGCAAACCGCGCCGCATCGCCGTACTCAAATCCCGCGCCGCGATGCGCCACCGAGATGGCGAACGCCGGCACGTGGCTGATGGTCGCCTCTACGGCCGCGCCGACTGTCCCGGAATAGAAGACGTTTTCGCCCATGTTTCCGCCCCGGTTGATCCCGGAGACGACAAGGTCTGGCCGCTCGGGCAGCAGCTTGTTGAGCGCCACGATCATTGCGTCGGTCGGCGTCCCTTCCACCGCCCACTCGCGTTCGGCTATCTTCTCGCAGAAAATCGGCTGGCGCAGCGTCAGCGACTGCGCCGAGGCGCTGCGCTCGTAGCTGGGTGCCACGACGCTCAGGATCCCCAGACCCGCCAGGGAGTCCACCAGGGCCCGCAGGCCCTGCGCGTGGATACCGTCGTCGTTGGTGATCAGGATGTGCGCCATGTCATGCAATCAATCTCAGGCAGGCTCAAAACGAACCAGGGAAGGGAACTCTCGCTTCGGGCTACCTTCGGCCGGGGCTTCGTTCGTGATGCTTCCTCGCGCGTTACCTCAAGAAGGAAAATGGTCGGGACGACTGGATTTGAACCAGCGACCTCACGCACCCCAAGCGTGCGCGCTACCAGGCTGCGCCACGTCCCGACCCGTCAAACTAACAGCGTATCATCTGCGTTCCAGCAGCGTCAAGAATGCACGAAGGGCGTCGCGTAAATCCAACAACACTTGGCGGCTGACGGCCAGTGGAGAATCCTTGAGGGAGGCGGGTGCGGCCGGAACATCGCCGTCTTGCCCGTTCTGCTCGAGCAGGTGGCGGCGCGCGCCAGCAATGGTGAACCCTTCGTCGTAGAGCAGGCGCTTGATCTGCAGCACGGTCTCAATGTCCTGGCGGCGGTAGAGCCGATGGCCCTTCGGACTTTTCACCGGCTGCAACGTGGGGAACTCGCTCTCCCAGTAGCGCAGGACAAAGGGTTTGGTGGCGGTGAGCCGGCTGACTTCGCCGATGCGGAAGAGGCTCTTTTCGGGGATTACGGAAGCGGGCTGGCCGTCGCCTGGCATTCTAGGTTGAGCCCTGTCGAAAAACCTTCTTCCCTATCCTATGCCGATTTATCCGGCTGTCAATCGAGCCGGCGGCGCTGCTCATCGATCCGGGGGACGAGATGTCAGGCCAGGGGGGAATAATCATAACTCATCCGTCGTCTCTGTGCTCCTCTGCCCCGTCTGCGATCTCTGCGTTTCTGTTTCTCCTTGTATTTTCATCTGTGTTTCCGGCTTACTCCTCGTCGTTCGCCGCCCCGCTTCTCTTTCAGCCGCTGGAGGAATCGGATGGGCGTGCCGACAAAGTGGAACTGCTCGCGGAGCTGGTTCTCAAGGAACCGCTCGTAGCTAAAGTGCAGTCGGCTGGTCTGGTTGGTGAAGAGCACAAAGGTCGGCGGGGAGCTGGACGCCTGCGTCATGTAGTAAATCTTCACCTTCCGGCTGGCGGGCGAGGTCCCACGGTCAAGGTCCACTTGCGCAAGCCACCGGTTGAGCTCGCCGGTCGAGATGCGCCGCCGGCGCTCGGCGGCCACCTGGTCAATTATTCCGTATAATTGGTCCACACGCTCGCCGGTCAACCCGGAGAGAAATATCACCGGGGCGTAGGCGAGAAACTTGAAGCGGGCCCGAACCAGGCGCTCGTATTCGTACAGCAGCCGGCCAGGGGCTGCGATGGTCGTTCCGCCCTTCCCGGACACATTTCTGCCGCCTTTCCCGGACCGAGCCGCGGCACCTTTGCTTTGCGCCGTGGAGCCGCGCTTTCCGCGCAAGGGTGACGCGCCCTTTGCTTCGCGCGCGGCTTTTTGCGCCGCCGCTTCGAGCGCCAGGTCCCACTTGGTCATCACGATGATCACCGAGCGGCCCGATTGCTGCGCGTAGCTGGCAATGGTGGCATCACCCGAGGTGACGCCCTGCGCGGCGTCTAGCACCAGCAGGGCCAGGTCAGCGCGCTCCAGGTTCTTCCGCGCCATCACCACGCTCAGTTTTTCCGCGACGAGCTTTGTCTTGCCTTTGCGGCGGATTCCGGCCGTGTCGATGAAGCGATAACATTTATCGCCGCGGCGGAGGAGCGTGTCCACTGCATCGCGCGTCGTGCCGGGCTCGGGCGAAACAATCGCGCGTTCGGAGCCCACCAGCCGGTTCAGCAGCGTAGATTTTCCGACGTTGGGCCGCCCGATAATGGCCACGTCAATCACCTCTTTGCCGGGCCCCACGGTTGTCCCAAGCGGACCCGAAACATCGCCCCCACCGGCCTCCGAAACCATCGCTTCCGCCGAAGGAAAGCTGCGCGTCACTGCGTCCAGCAAGTCGTCCACGCCCAGCCCATGCTCGGCAGAGACCGGATAGACCGCGCGTGCCAGCTCGTAAAATGGCGCCGCGAGCGGCTCCTGCTGACGCGTATCCACCTTGTTCGCGGCGATCAGGAGCGGCTTGCCCGTGCGGTGAAGCAGCCGCGCTAGCTCGGCGTCAAGCGGCGTCACCCCGGCGCGCGAGTCCACCACCAGCACAACCTGCGTCGCAGCTTCGATCGCCATCCGCGCCTGGCGAAAGATCTCGCGCGGGAGCGCCGCCTTTTCTTCCGGTAACAGCCCGCCCGTATCCACCACTTCGAACGCATGGCCCCGCCAGGCCGCAGTGCCATAGATGCGGTCGCGAGTGATGCCGGGCTCGTCGGTGACAATCGACCGGCGGCTTTCTGTCAGCCGGTTAAACAGCGTGGACTTGCCCACGTTGGGCCGCCCGACAATCACGATCGAGGGCACCCCGGGTTGCGTCTTCGCGGTCATTTCTTCATTTCGCGCCTCCTCGGCGCAGGCACTTCAGGACGCCAGAGGTTTGACGGTAGGGCACGACATGTCGTGCCCCTCGCCAGCTCACTGGCTTGGTCCACTATGAATCTAACAATGTACCTCAGGCATAGCATCAAACAGAAGCCGACCTGCAGCCGGAGGTCTTGATACTCCAACTTTTCTTCGGCCGGTGACCTGACTCGAGGGCGGACAGAAGCATGGCCGCGTGCTCTTTGGATTTGCTAAAGTGCTTTCGCCAATAGCCCGAGGCGCAGGCAAACTACCAGATGTGGAACTCGGATGTAAGTTTTTGAAGGGGCGCTGCGTATCACATGGTGGACGAACGGCAATCCGGACGAACCGGGAGAGGCGGCCAGGAAGGGATGAGTGCCGCGGAACTCGCAGAAGCGATCTCCCGCGCTCGGGGAGGCAACGCCGACGCCTGGGGCGAGCTTTATCGGCTATACGCCGCGCCCATCTTCCGCTTCTGCCGCCGGGCCTTACCCTCGCGCGAGGACGCCGAAGACGCCACGATGGAGATCTTTGTCAAGCTACGGGAAAAACTCGACCAGTACGACCCCGGCCGGCCATTCACCGCCTGGCTTTACAAGGTGGCCGCAAACCACTGCTGGGACTTCCTGCGGCGACGGCGGGTGCGGCAAGACCTGGAAACCGGCGAAGTGGAAACCCTGCCGCTCGCACACCCCGACCCGAGTCAACTCGAGCGACTGGTGGAGGAGCGAACCAGCCGGGAGGTGCGCGCGGCGTTGGCCACATTGCCCGCGCGAGCGCGCATGGCGCTGGTGCTCCGCTACCACGCGGATATGAGTTACGACGAGATCGCCGATGCGTTGCGTGTCCGCCGCCCCTTCGTCGGCGTCGTTTTGCTGCGGGCGCGCCATCAGTTGCGCGAGGCACTGGGCCAGCGCGGCGCAGCGGGGCTCGCGGCAAGGGGCACACCATGAGTCACCCCGATGCGGCGGGTTCGATTTGCGAGGAGATCGATGTCTCACTTTGATGAAATGACCTGCCTGCTCTATCTTGAGGGGCAACTGGAGCGCCCGCGGGCGCTGGAACTCGTGGCGCACGCCGAGGGATGCGCGGAATGTCGCGCGTTACTCCGGGCGCTCGAGCGCGAGTCGCGCCTGCTCGCGCACGCGCTGGTGGAAGAGGACGAAACGGTGCCCGCGCGCCTGCTGGCTCCCCCGGTTAGCGATAACACGCCCTGGGCCTGGATTGTGTCCTTTGGCCTTGCTGCCGCCGGTGCCTACACGCTTTGGACCGGCGTGGTCGAGCCCTGGCGGCAGGAATTGAGCCGGGCCGGTTTCGGCGGAGATAGCCTGATCACTCTCTTGTTCTTCAGAGGAGTCTTCTGGAAAGGATGGGGCTCGATGGCAAACATGTTGGAATTCCTGGCAATGGCCACATTGGGGTTTCTGGCGTTCGGCCTGCTCAGACGTAGTTGGCGCCGCTGGACGACGCTCACCGTACTGATGAGCACCATCGTCGCGGTGCTGTTGCTGCCGACACAGGCCGCCGCAGCGGAGGTGGCAAAGCATGTGCAGAGCTATAGGCTCCCACCCGGAGAGACAGTGAACAGCGACCTGATCGTTATGGCCGAGACTGCCCGGATTGACGGCACAGTGGACGGCGACCTGATCTCCTTCAGCCGGAGCCTGACGGTCAGCGGCAGCGTCACTGGAGATGTTATTGCCTTCGGGGCAATTGTGCGCATCAATGGTTCCGTGGACGGGAATGTGCGAGCCTTCGGCGACGTAGTCTCACTCAGCGGTACAACAGTGAGGAAGAATGTTACTGCGTTTTCTGGACATTTTGAGTTGGATTCCAAATCGCGGGTGGGCGGCGGGATGATGCTGTTCGCCGGCGAGGCCGTGCTGGATGGCCGGACGGCACGCGACTTGCTCGGTTTTATCGGCAGGACTACCCTGAACGGCTTCGTGGGCGGAAACGTGCGGCTGAGGGGCGACAAGCTGAGCATCGGCCTCACAGCCGAAATCGCTGGCAAAGCCAGCTACACGGGCCATCACCAGCCGGAGGTCGATCCCAAGGCCAAGCTCGCGAGCCCACTCGAGGTCAAGATCGAACAGCACAGACCCGACTACCTCACGCCACGCTATTATTTTCACCAGGCGCTGTCCTGGGGCGCCGCTTTCGTGTTGGGCTTAGTTCTGATCTTGCTCCTGCCCGGATTCTTTGGCGACGTAGTGCGCTCAAGCCACCGGTACGGCCCCGCCTTCGGATTTGGCGCCCTGGCGCTGTTCGCTACACCCATCCTGGCCGTTCTTGCCTGTGCCACGATCGTCGGCTTGGCCGTGGGCATCGGTACCCTGCTGGTATGGATTGTAGCTTTCTACTCAGCGCAGGTCTTCGTCGGCGCTTGGCTTGGGGAGACTTTAATGGGTTCCTCGCCCGGAGCAGGAGCTGCGATCGGCCGCCTGGCTGTCGGCCTGCTCGTGCTTAAGGTCGCGGGGGCGCTGCCTTACATTGGCGGCTGGGTAAAGTTGGCCGCGGTCTTCTTGGGCATGGGTGCGCTGGCGCTGGCACTGTATAACCGGACGCACCCGCGGGCTGAATTGCCTTCCGCAGCCGTACCTGCCTGAAGAAAATGACACCGACGTAAAAAACATTCGGGCCGGGGCAAGTAATCTGCTCCGGCCCAAAGTTGTTTCGCGGGGTCCCGCCGGGCAGGCGGGACACAGGTCTTTGCGCTTACCGCTTGCGGACCTTGCCCGCCACCAGTGTGGCATTCGCTGCCGGCCCGAATAGCAGGCCGCGCAACGAGATGCTGTCACCTGCCTGCAAGCCAGACACAGTGACGCTCTTCGGCTCGAACTCGGCCTGCGAGGCGTCCACGGTGATCTGATCGATTGCAGCCGGCTTGGCGTTGTGGAACAGGCCAATCCCGCTGGTATCCAGGGTGAAGGTGTTGGCGCCCGTCTTCGATTTCACCGGCGCGGTGAAGCGCGACATCCGCAGACGCACCCGGTCGGTGACAATGGGGGAGGAAGAGGAGCTGCCATCCACGCTTCGGCGTCGCACCTCAACGTTTTGTCCGACGAGCAAGGAATTGATGCTGTTGAACGAGCTGACCAGGGCCGGGTCAACCTTCAGGCCTTTCTGCTTCACTTGAAACTTGGCGTTGTTCGCAACGCTGACGGTCACGGGACTGCCCAGAATCGTGCTGGGGAGCACGCTGAGGTTTTCGACGGCAACCATCTGGATCGTGTTGGCAGCAGTATCCACCGAGGTGATGATCCCTTCCAGGTCTTCCTCATTCGCTTCCTCGTTCTGCTGCTCGATTTTTTTGGCCACCTTCGTCCCGTCCGGCTGGAGCTTCAGATCCACCTCCACGTTGTCATTGAGGTGGACACAGTTGGCAAAGTTCACTGGGCTGCCGGTGCAATCTTCGAATTTCGTGTTGTTGTCAACCTTGATTCCAGTCAGAGTTGTGTTTTGGCTTGTTTGTATGTCAAACGTGCTCGTGCCCGTGTCCACCTTGACGACGGTGCCGGAGACGTCATCGACATCCTCCAGCTCGCCACCGGGCTGCACCTGTGATTGCGTGATGGTGATGGAACCATTGGAGAAGTCCACAACCAACGAGTTGGAAAGCAGCTTGGCTAGGTTGACATCCACTTGCATGCCCGTCGGGTTGTTGGCAGAGATGGTCAACGCCGGATTCAACGTGACGTTTGCCGTCAGAGGGCCCGTTGGCTTGATTTGGCACACGGCGCCAGGGGCGCAGCCTGCAATTGTCACGGGCGGTTTGGTATTGTTCTGAAACGTCAGTTCCGGATTGGCGAAAATTAGGCTGAGGCTCGAGAAGGAACCGGAATTGACCGGGACATTGGCGGTACTCAGGAACGCCGTCTCCACTTCCAGCCGCTTGACCTCGATCTCGATTGGCCCTTTGCCCGCCAGAAGATCAGGGCCGTTGGGACCAAGTGTGGCCCCGATAA
>QHYU01000138.1 GCA_003224235.1 Acidobacteriota bacterium | reverse complement strand
GGTGTTTGCCTTGCAGCGAGCCCTGACCCGCCTGCAGGTTGCCGCCAAGGGCGGGGCCGTCGCCGCAGCCCAGCAAGAACACCACCCGGCGCCGTAAACGACGCGCCTCCGAGTGGCGGGGTTAGGCTGCGCCCTTCGCTGCGCTCGAAATGACCTCGGGGAGACAAGAGGGGCAAGCCCCTTGGGTTTCTTTTCTCGGAGCTGAAGCTCCGACCCGCTAAGAGGCTCTCAGAGTCCTGTACCGCGGGTCATCACGCCGACAACCTCCAGGTTCGCATCGAGCAGCACCAGGTCGGCATCGGCGCCCGGCGCAAGCACGCCTTTGCAGCGCTCCAGACCCAGCAGGCGCGCCGCGTTGAGCGTCAACATGCGTACGGCATCCGACAACGATGTGCCGAGCGCCACAACGTTGCGCAAGGCGCGATCCAGCGTGAGCGCGCTGCCGGCCAGTTTCCCTTCCGCATTGCGACAGACCCCTCCCACCACACTGACCTCGAAGGTTCCCAGTCGATACTTCCCATCCGGCATACCCGTCGCGGCCGTGCCGTCACTGACCAGCAGCACGTGGCTGGCTCCCTTCGCAGCCAGGAGCAAGCGCATTGCCGGGGCATCCACATGAACGCCGTCCGCGATCAACTCGGCAGAGACGTTCGCAGTTGTCAGCACTGCGCCGAGCACGCCAGTCTCCCGATGGGAAAAAGGGCGCATGGCGTTGAAGACGTGCACTGCGTGTCGCGCGCCCTTCTCGATCGCGGCGCGAGCCTGGGCGTAAGTCGCGTCCGTGTGCCCCAGCCCCACGACCAGCCCCGCCGTGCGGGCTGCCTCGATCAAGTCGAGCGCGCCGGGAAGCTCCGGCGCCAGAGTGCAAATCCGCGCGGCGCCACCCGCCGCGTCGACATAGCGCCGGAGCGCTGGAATCGAAGGCGGCACAATCCACTCCGCGGGATGCACACCCCGCCGCGCGAGGTTGATGAAGGGCCCTTCAAAATGTATGCCCAGAATCTCCGCCACGGGGGTTGTCTTTGGTGGGCGCTCCGGCTGCGCCGCGATGTAGCGCGCAATCCCTTGCGCGGCGCGGCAGATGTGTTCCGTGCTGGCCGTCACGGTTGTGGCCACCAGTGAAGTGGTCCCGCGCCGCGCGACGCTGGCCGCCACGGCCCCGAGGGCTTCCGGAGTTGACTCCATCACGTCGTGGCCGCCCGCGCCGTGGATATGCACGTCCACGAATCCCGGCACGACCGTGATCCCAGGAGCGGAATACTTCTGCGCTCCCGGTGGCAGTCGCAGCTCGCCGCGACGCCCGACTGCGACGATTCTCCGGCCATCTACCACGATGATGGCGTCGCGAATCTCCTCCAGCGGAGTCAGCGCGCGTTCGGGGCAAATGGCCAGCAGTGCCATGGGGCGCGCACCATCCTACCTGAGGCGAAGAAAAAAGTAGCGCAAGACTCGCGGTCCGAAAAACAAAAAGCGGGCAGGGACACACGCCCTACCCGCTGGAAGCAATTGCGAGGCAACAGGCCTGATCAGCTCTTCGGCTTCTCGCTCTTTGATTCCTTCGCCATTTCGATGGACGAGACCTTGATCGTGTCGCCGTCAACGGTGCCCTTCACCGTGACGTGATGGCCGGCGTGCTCGGCAGCCTTGTCCTGCGGATCGAGGACATAGACCTTCTTGTCGCCAGGTTCGTAGAGCGCGTACTTCGCGCCCATATTTTTCACGCACTTCGTCACGCAATCGGCATTCTTGGCCTTCTCAGCATTGGCGCCGCACATCGAGTCGGTGATCCAGCCCGTCCAAGACCCTTCCTTGCCCTTGTCCGCTGCCACGCTGATGCAGGCAACGATCAAAAGCGCCACCATACAAATCAGAAGACGCTTGCTCATAACTTTTTGCCTCCTCAGACCTTACTCCTTCTCTGATTACCCCCAGGCCAGGTAGAGCTTTACTCTGGCACATCAACCCCCAGTCTGTCCAGAAAGAGTTATTCAAATCACTTGCCACGGACGGCGGTCGCCAAAAAGCAAAAGGGAGGGTTTCCGCTGGAAACCCTCCCTCAGCTTCGTTACTGTCGGGGCTGCACTCGGGGTTTAGCCGCCGGACGACTGTGTGCTTGCCTTTGGCGCGCTCAGGTAGCCGACCACCTTGTTCTTACTCACTTGATTGACTACCATCTCGAGCGCTGCGCGCGTGCCGCGTGTATAGAAGTAGATCGGCTCGTTGACCGAGCGGTTCTTCTTCTCCAGACGCATATCATCCACATACAGCGCCACGGTGAACTGGTTACGCTTGGGGTTGGACTTCAGCAGCTCAACTACGAGGTTGCCGACCTTCTGGCGGCTGCCCTTGCGGTCCAGGGTGAACTCAAAGTAGTCGCGCTGGCCCATCCGGCGCAGTTGATCAATCTCCTCGTGGTTGCGAGCGATCAGCGTGCCAAGCTCGCCACGAGCCATCTGCAAGCTACCCTTGGTGGCGTCAAGATCCGACTTGACGCCGGACACATCGCCACTAAGATTCTTGACATCGTCTGAGTTGGCCTTGCTCGCTAGCGAGGTCTCCACGGATGCCAGTTGCTTGCCATACTGTTCCTTGATCTGCTTGGCCTGGCGCTTGGCGCTCGACAGCTCGCTCTGAGTCAGTTTCAGCCGGCTTGTCACCACATTGAGCTGGCCCTGGACTTGTGCGCTGTGCTCTTCGGCCTGCGTCAGCCGCTGCGTCAGCGCTTCGGCGTTGTGGTTCAGAATCTGGACCTGGGCGGCTACCACCTGTTCGGCGTTCTTGGCGTGGTGCGCTGCGTTCCAACCGATACCCAGCGCCAAAAGCGATACTGCGGCCAGTACCACCACTGCGCCTGCCAACCAACGCGGCGTGCCTTCAGTCACCGGGGAAACTTCATTGCGTTCCTCAAACATTCTCCCTCTCCTTTTGCTTTGACCCTTGCACCACTGACGGAAGCACGCCCCGCACCAAAAGGTCCAAGATGGGACATTTTCCACAATACATTGATTTCACAGGGGTTAGAGGTGTACTCCAGCACGCATGATAGTCCGCCGGCCGTTTGCATGCCTGTAATCTTTACACGAGGCGTAGCCCTATGGGGTACGTGCAGCTTGGGTTAAGGGGACGGCAGCAGTCAAGCACCCGGTGGAAGCCCCTTCAGAATCGCAAGCCAACCGGCTGGGCGAAGGCTCTGGCCTCCGGAAAACGCGCGCCAATTGGAATTTTCTGGCACACTTCGGCGGAGGGGCCGCCCGCGGTGCCCGCGACTGGACAGAGAACTACCGAAAAATGAGAGGACCTGAGGCGCCGCTGCCTTATCCAACCTCAGATTTGCGGGGCATGGGATCGGAACCTGAGTTGAAATATGAGACAAGTATGCTGCGGAGCGTTTTGCGGGCCGCGTCCAGCACCAGGCGGCAATCCTTGCAGCGAGCCAGGTGCCAAGTGACGTCACGCGTCACCCCGGGGCCCAGCCTTCCTTCCAGGTACTCACAGATCAGACGGGTTGTTTCCTTGCAAGTCAAAATCGCACCTTTGGAATAAGCCCTCTTACGTTTCCCCGTAGCATCTAGGAAGCATCCCGAGTGCCACATTATCGGCGAAATTCAGAGGTTACAGTAACCGCTTGAAAACGCTTAACTTACTGGCTTTCAGTCCCGGAATGAGCCGACAAAAACCGGAACCACTCGCTGGGAACACTTTACCTGAGTGCAGTCATTTGGGCGACCTGGGCAGAGTCGTTCTTTGCTGGCTCAAGATTTTGCAATCCGGCCCGGGTGGAGGGTTACTAGCCACCGTTTCCAGGGCTGGGGCCGGGTACGGAAGCGCGCTAGGATCGTGAAATAAAGGCCCCTCACCCGCGAATTCCCCTGGCTGAAGATATGGGAAGCCTGGCCGGATGCTGCTCGAGCATCGCACCCACCAAAAATTGAGCCCCGGAGCGGGCGGCTCCGGGGCTGCCAAAATGCTCTAGTGCGGGGCCTAGGCCACGCTGCGCACTAGCGCGTGATGATCATAGTGCGGAGCGTGGCGATGCGCTCGTCAAGCGGCGGATGGGTGCTGAACAGGTTCATAAACACTTGGCCGGCACTCAACGGCGCAACAATGAACAACGAAGAAGTCGCCGGGGAAACGTCCATCGGAATTTTCTTGTTGTAAGCGCCGAGTTTTTCGAGCGCGCTGATCAACCCGTGCGGGTGGCCCACCATCCGCGCACCGGTCTCGTCCGCGGCGTATTCGCGCCGGCGGGAGAGCATAAGCTGGAGCAGCAGGGCGGCAATTGGCGCCAGGAACAGCATCAGCAGAGCGCTGAACCCTCCGCCGCCGCGCTCGTCGTCGTCGCGCGAGCCGCCTCCAAAGATCATTGCCCAGCGGCCCATTTCCGCCATCCAGGTGATGGCGCCGGCGAGCGTGGCCGCCACAGAGGTGGTGAGGATGTCATAATTGCGCACGTGAGACAGCTCGTGCGCGATCACGCCTTCGAGCTCTTCATCGTTCATCAATTCGAGCAGGCCCGCCGTAACTGCCACGGAAGCATGAGCCGGATTGCGGCCCGTGGCAAATGCGTTCGGAGCCGCCTGCGGGATTACATATAGTTTCGGCATAGGCAAATTGGCCTTGCCGCAGAGCCGCTCCATTACTTCGTAGAGGCGCGGGGCCTGCTCGCGTGTGACGGGTTGCGCGCCGCTCGCGGCCAGGGCAATCTTGTCGGAGAAAAAGTAGGCCATGCCGTTCATCAGCACAGCGATCCCCAGCGCAAAGGTCATGCCGTTTCGGCCGCCAATGGCTTGGCCGCCGAGCACCAGCAGCAGCGTCAGAGCAGTCAGTAAAAGTCCGGTCTTAAGTGTGTTCATGGGTTTCGTCCCCCTCTGCTTACTATCAGTCTAGGAGTCAGCAGCCTGCGCGTCAACTAGGCCAATTCCTGTGTCATCCCGAACGAAGTGAGATCTCTCTGCAACCGAGGACTCTCAGGAGAGATTCCTCGCTCTGCTCGGAATGACACCGCGCCGCCGCAAGGCTCAGCAGGCTGCGCGTCAACTGGGCCAGTTCTTGTGTCATCCCGAACGAAGTGAGGGATCTCTCTGCAACTGAGGACTCTCCGGAGAGATTCCTCGCTCTGCTCGGAATGACATCGCGCCGCCGCAAGGCTCAGGCCTTTTGCCGCGCGGCTCGGCCTGAGCGCGCCGTGTCCGTGGCCGCGACCTGCTCGCCTGTCCGCTGGAAAACCATCTCGCCGGAGCGCGGATCGGCGTCCACGAGCACGTGATCGCCCGGCAAAACGCTGCCGTCGAGAATCTTCATCGCCAACGGGTCTTGGACTAGGCGTTGCACCGTGCGCCGCAGGGGCCGCGCGCCATAAGCGGGGTCATAGCCTTCGGCCAGCAGCCGCTCGCGCGCCGCCTGGGTGAGTTCGATCGTGACGTTGCGCTCGGCGAGCCTCTTGGCAACTTCAGCCAGTTGCAGCTCGACGATCTTTTCGAGTTGCGGTTTGCCGAGCGGATTGAACAGCACGATGTCGTCAATCCGGTTGAGAAACTCGGGTCGAAACGTCGCGCGCAGCGCCTCGAGCGCCTGCTGCCGCGCCTGCTCCGGGTTGCGGCCAGCCAGCTCGAAAATGCCGGCGGAGCCGACGTTGCTGGTCATCACCAGCACCGCGTTGCGGAAGTCCACCGTGCGACCCTTGCCGTCCGTCAGCCGGCCGTCTTCGAGGATCTGCAGCAGCGCATTGAAGACGTCCGGATGCGCCTTCTCGATCTCGTCGAACAGCACGACGGAGTACGGACGCCGGCGCACCTGCTCGGTCAACTGGCCGCCCTCTTCGTAGCCCACGTAACCCGGGGGCGCGCCGATCATCCGCGAGACCGAGTGTTTCTCCATGTATTCGGACATATCGAGGCGGACCAGGGCCTTTTCGTCATCAAACAGGAACTCGGCCAGCGCTCGCGCCAGTTCGGTCTTGCCTACACCGGTGGGGCCAAGGAAAATGAACGAGCCGATGGGCCGCCGCGGATCGGACAAGCCTGCACGGCTGCGCCGGATAGCGTTGGCGACGCGGGCCAGGGCATTATCCTGCCCAACCACGCGCTCGCGCAGGCGCTCTTCCATCGCCACCAGCTTCTGCGCTTCGCCTTCGAGGAGCCGCCCAACCGGGATGCCGGTCCATTTGGCAACCAGCGCGGCGATATCTTCCTCGTCTACCTCTTCCTTTAGCATGCGCCCGTCTTTCTGCAGCTCCGTCAGGCGCTGCTGTGCCTGCTCGAGTTCGCGCTCCGCTGCGGCCAGCTTGCCGTAGCGGATTTCGGCCACCCGGGCGAGTTCCCCGGCGCGCTCGTAGCGCTGTTCTTCAGCCTTGAGCTGCTCGATTGCTTCTTTCAGCCGGCGAATCCTCCCGATGGCTTCTTTTTCCACCTGCCAGTGAGCCTTCCGGGTGCTCGACTCCTCGCGCAGCTCAGCGAGTTGCGCTTCGATCTGCTTCAACCGCTCGCGCGAGTGCGCGTCGGTCTCCTTCAGCAGCGCCTGGCGCTCGATCTCCAGTTGCAGGATGCGCCGCTCGATTTCGTCAATTTCCACCGGCAGCGAGTCAATCTGCATGCGCAGGCTGGCCGCGGCCTCGTCAATCAAGTCGATGGCCTTGTCCGGGAGAAAGCGATCGGTAATGTAGCGGTGCGAGAGCGTCGCCGCGGCCAGGATAGCCGCGTCTTTGATGCGCACGCCGTGGTGCACTTCGTAGCGCTCCTTGAGCCCGCGCAGGATGGCGATGGTATCGGTCACCGAGGGTTCGGCAATCAGCACGGGCTGGAAGCGCCGCTCGAGCGCCGGGTCTTTCTCAATGTGTTTGCGATACTCGTTCAGCGTAGTGGCGCCGATGGCGCGCAATTCGCCGCGCGCCAGCGCCGGCTTGAGCATGTTTGAGGCGTCGATGGCGCCTTCGGCTGCGCCGGCGCCCACCAGCGTATGCAGTTCGTCGATGAAAAGAATGATCTGCCCTTCGGCCTCGGTGATCTCCTTGACCACGGCTTTCAGGCGATCCTCAAACTCCCCGCGATACTTGGTCCCCGCGACCAAAGCCGCCAAGTCGAGCGCCACGATGCGCTTCGGTTTGAGCACATCCGGCACGTCGCCCGCCACGATGCGTTGCGCCAGGCCTTCGACCACCGCGGTCTTGCCCACACCGGGCTCGCCGATCAGCACAGGGTTGTTTTTCGTGCGCCGCGCCAGAATCTGCATCACCCGCCGGATTTCGTCGTCGCGCCCGATCACCGGATCGAGCTTGCCGCGTCGTGCCAGCTCGGTCAGATCGCGCGCGTATTGCTCGAGCGCTCGATACGTGGATTCAGGAGTTGCTGACGTCACGCGGTGACTGCCGCGCACCGCGGCGAGCGCCTGCAAGATGGCGTCACGGCTTGCCCCGTGGCGCTTCAGAATCTCCGAAGCCGGATCGCGGTCGAGCCCCGCGATGGCCAGCAACAAGTGCTCGGTGGAAACGTATTCGTCTTTGAATTTGCCGGCCTCGTTGAAGGCTTCTTCGAGAACTCGATTCGTCGCCGGGCTCAGATGCTGCTGGGAAATGCCGGTGACTTTGGGAAGCCGCGCCAGTTGCGCTTCGATATCGCCCGCCAGGACTTCCGCGCGCACGCCGAGCCGCGCCAGCAGAGGAGGCACGACGCCGTCGCTCTGCTCCACGAGCGCGGCAAGCAAGTGTACCGGCTCAATCTGCTGCTGGTCGTGTCGCGCAGCAATCTCTTGAGCCGCCTGAAGCGCTTCCTGGGCCTTCACAGTCAGTTTGTCGAAGCGGATCATGTTTCTTTTCCTCCGCTATATGAGCTTAGAGCAGGGGCCGGCACATGGCCGGCCCCTCAGTCTTCCTGACGACGGTTCACTTACCGTTCGTGGCCACGCTCACTTTGATCTGCTTTGGCTTGGCCTCTTCCCGCTTCGGCACATGAACGGTCAACACTCCATCGCGATACTCGGCCTTGATGGCGTCTGGGTCCACCGTGTTGGGCAGTGAGAAGCTGCGGCTAAAGGCGCCGCACGCGCGCTCGATCCGGAGGTAGTTGTCCTCGGAGACGGAGTTCTCGAACTTCCGCTCACCACGGATGGTCAGCACGTTGTTCTCAACCCGAATCTCGAGGTCCTTCTCATTGACGTCCGGCAGATCGGCCTTCACTACCAGTTCCTGCTCGGTTTCGTAGATGTCTACGGCCGGCGCCCAGGTCGTGAGGGCGGATTGGTCGGTGCGCCCACGAAGGGTGTCCTCAAACATGCGATTAATCTGTTCCTGAAAAGAGCTAATCCCACGGAAGGGATCCCAACGGCTCAGATTGGTCATGTTCAACCTCCAGTGTGATGTATTGACCTCGTCAGGAGCATATAATATGAGCGTATGCTTGTCAAGTATTTCCCTGAGTGCTCCACTCGTGGAACAGTAAACCTCTGCACAAATCATTTGATACCAACCATTTACAAATAAGATCCAACGAACAGGCTGAACGGACCCTTCGTCTTCTGCCACTTCAAACAGATTATCGTCGAGTGCGCCTCAACTAGTTACTGAGGTCAGCAATAGCGGCCCCTGTTTCTACCCTGCCCTGGGAGTTTGCCCCGAGCCTTTGTCAGAGGTGCAGGGCGAAGGCGCAGCAGAAGGTTCGCGTAGCAGCTTGCACCAGGTCTTGGGTTGGGCGAGGTGCCCGGCCGTCTTTGTCGGCAAACGCCCAGAACAAGCTGGGCGAGGGTGTATATTGGAACTTGACGCCGATCTTGTAAAGTTGGGGACCGAGTTCCGCAAGCGGAAGGTTACCGTTCGAAGACCCAGCAGTTTACTCTTCATCGGAGGTAAATGATCCATGACCACGACTGTATTCACGAAGTATCGGGGCAAGAAGGAATTCCTTCTCGTTTACAGTGAACTGATCAATGGGGCTCGCCGACGGGGAACGCTCACGTACCAAGAGGTCGCTGAGCTGATGGGCCTTCCTCCACGTGGCAGCCACATGGGCGTGGAAGCTGGGCACCTGCTAGGTGAGATTTCCGAGGATGAGCATCTTAACGGCAGGCCGATGCTAAGCGCTATCGCCGTATCCACGAGCGGGATGCCAGGTTCAGGCTTTTTCGAGTTGGCCAGGAGGCTCGGCAAGATCACTGATACATCAGCAGACGCCCAGCGTCGTTTCTGGGAGAAAGAAAAAGAAGCGGTCTATGCCACGTGGCAGAAGGACTTCAAAGAGTAGCGATTCGGCGCTGGAGTTCGCATCTGCTGCCGCGCGGTCTCAGAAACGGCTCTGCACGATTGTTTCACGACCTGACGATTACAAATCGACTTTCCAACATTTGCCGCTGACCGCGCCAAAATCCGGTACAGCGCAAATCTCTTGATTTTGAGAACCTCACAAAACCTTTTTTTACATCAAAATGTACTAATTGCAGGTAAAGCGAAAACCCTGCGGGCAAATGCGGGGCAACTAGCAGCTACTAGGGGAAGCCCTTGCCTCTACACTCGCCAAGCCGATGAAGCTCTCCGAGTTCGATTATGTCCTGCCAAAAGCGCTGATCGCACAGCATCCGCTGGCCGAACGTGACGCCTCGCGGCTGCTTCTTCTGGACCGCGCGAGCCACGGCTGGGAAGATCGCAGATTTCGACGGCCCCTCACGAGGCTACAAGCCTCGCAAGCCTCGTCCAGTCTAGGTTTTGAATGAGAGTGTTAGTAATCAGATATGCGTTCTCGCCGTGCTCAGCTCTTGGCTCGAAGATCGTGTCGATCATGGCGCCTAAGATTCCCTCTATTGCGGCGGGACCAACCTTTGTGAATTCAAGAATCTTTACGCCGACAATTTGTTTTGATGGAAGGGTCTTCTCTACGTAGACGTTGCGGAGAGAATCTTCCGGATGGCTCAACAAGGTCTCGAAAATCGATGGCTTAGGGCCTCTTTTCGGGAAAAGCCTTGCGACTAAACCCCGCCAACCAGACCGCTCCTCGGCCCAACGAACAATTAGCGTATCGGATTGATCGTCGTACGCAAAAGACATCTCTACTGAAGTGTGAGCCAGCTTCCTCATCCGTTTGGGAAGTTCTTTTTCGACGTACCGATTGATCTTCTCGAAGATTTTCCTGAATCCGACGATGGTCATGCCCTGAAAATGGGGCGGGACAACCTGCATTCGGACTGCTAGCCAATCCTCAACCTGTAATGCAACTCCCGGCGCGGGCGGACCAAAGGAAATATCCAAGACGTCGCCGCGCCGGTCGTAGCTATAGTCCACTCTCTCGAATTCTAATTTTTGAACTAAGTTGAAGGCCACACCAACCTACCTAGCATTCGAAACGAATAAGCGATGAAGTACGCGGTCGCGACGTGCCTATTATCGTCTCCCAAGAAGACGAGCACATCCACCGAGTTCCCGACACCTGGAACTTCAGAGTAATTCTTCCGATAAATCCTTCGTGCCGGATCTCTATTGCCGAAGTATATCCCATTCGGTTGCCGAATTGCCTCCAGCACAAGGTTCTTGAACGGCAGCATTTCGGGATGACGAGAGACAACGTGCTGCCAACATTCGTCCGTGAGAACAACCTCCAACCCGGTTGGGTCTTGAACATTGTCCGGCATTCGGTTTCGACACGGGTCGTGGTTATCTCCCTAGAGCCTCACACACAGTTCCAGCATAGCTCGATTGAAGAATCGATTCAACGTCGGTCACTAGGGGCACTCGGACAACGGCTACTCAATGACTTGGGTGGTCCCCAGCAGCCTGCCGTGGAAGAACCGCGTCCGTCCACTTTCCATCGGCAGTTTCCACCTGTGTCCTTTGTCATCTTGGATTGCGCTAGCTCCTATCCCCTCAACCAGTTGCTAGGGAGAGCCCTTGCTTCTACACTCGGCAAGCCGATGAAGCTTTCCGAGTTCGATTATGCCTTACCAAAAGCGCTGATCGCGCAGCATCCCCTTGCCGAACGTGACGCCTCGCGGCTGCTTCTTCTGGACCGCGCAAGCCACGGCTGCGAAGATCGCAGATTCCGCGAGCTGCCGGAAGTGCTTCGCGGCGATGAATTGCTGATCGTGAATAATGCGCGGGTGATCCCCGCGCGACTGATCGGCAGGCGTACAGGAGTTCGCGCGGAACGCCCCGGCCGTCAGAGCCGAGCGCGGCGCGAGTTCCTGACCTCGCCCATTGAAGTGCTGCTAACCCGGCAAGTGTCTGGGGACGTCTGGGAGGCGCTGGTGCGCCCAGGGCGCAAGATCCGCTCAGGAGAGCGCGTCGTCTTTGGTGAAGGAGAGCTGGAGGCCGAGGTGGTTGGCCGCGGCGAATACGGCCTGAGGCAGCTTCGTTTCACCGTAGGTGAAGACCTGCTGACCGCCATCGAGCGCCTGGGCCGCATTCCTCTGCCGCCCTACATCGACCGCGCCGATGAACCCGCCGACCGCGAACGCTACCAGACGATCTTTGCCAGCCGGAGCGGCGCCGTGGCCGCCCCAACCGCCAGCTTGCACTTCACGCCGGCGATTCTCGACCGGCTGCGCGCGCGGGGCATCGAAGTCTGCGAAATCACCTTGCGGGTGGGATTGGGAACGTTCCAACCCATCCGCTGCGAAAACGTCAAAAGCCATCGCATGCACAGTGAGGGGTACGAGATTTCCGAATCCGCAGCGATGAAGATCGCGACCGCGCGGCGCCAGGGCCGGCCCATCTTAGCGGTGGGTACCACAGTGGTTCGTGCACTCGAGGATGCTGCTCAGAAGGCCAAGTTGCGGCGCGCTGCCGCAGGCCACGCGGCCGGTGAACACGAACTGCTAGAGCCGGGCAAGTTTGAAGCGGACGTGTTTATCTTTCCCGGATACGAATTCCGCGTCGTAGACCAACTGCTGACCAACTTCCATCTGCCAAAGTCGAGTTTGCTGGTGATGGTCTGTGCCTTCGCCGGCCGTGAAACGATCCTCCATGCCTACCAGCATGCCATCGAGCAGCGATACCGCTTTTACAGCTACGGCGATTGCATGCTGATCCGTTAAGCTTGGCGCCCTGCCGTCGCGGCGAGGGCTGTCTCGTGCTCTCCAGCACGCCTCCGCCTGAATCTCAATACCTACAAGGCAAGCGGCGGGATCGAAATTAAGAACTCAAAAGCCCCACCCTTTGTCCGCCGCGGACAAAGGATGGGCCACCCACAACATTCCTGGTGCGTCATCTGTGGGCCACCCTCCCAATGACTTGGAGCAGGCCTGCCTGAGAAAGATAAGGGGAGGCCAGCGTCGCTTCAGGCGCCGCCTCCCCGGAGATCACCCCAGCCAATGTTCCGACGTTTCAGGTGCTACTCGGCGGAGAACACGAGGACGCGATTCTCGCCGGCGAAGCGCACCTCCTTCAGTTCTCCGTTGGCCCCGAGAAGAACGGAATTGTAGCGTCCTTTCTCTCCGCGCTGTTCCCAGTGAGCCGCCACTTCGGCCACGAGCTTGTTGCCCTTCTGAATTGTGACTTTGGTGCCATCGATGAGCAGGCGGTATTCGCCGGCGGTAAGCTGCGAGGAGCCCAGCTTGGCCGGCTGCGAGATGTTGATAGTCTTGCTGACAGGCTTGGCCAGGACGGGGACCGCCAAGGCCACGACCGCCAGCAGGGCGACGAACCGAACCAGGGAATTGATGCGCATGGCGTTCACTTCTCCTTTTTAATTTTCCAGGACAACCGTACGGTTGGGCTGCTGGCAGGCGCTTGGGGATTGACAGCGGAGGAAGCCATGCGTAGGCTCCCAATGACACACAGACCTTCGTGAGGCCGACAGCCCGTGAAGTTTTGCGTGTCTCGGCCCCGCGGCTGCCACCGCGGGGCTTTTGATTTCCCCGGCCCTCTAGACACCCCCTGCAGCCCGAAACTTTGCTACCGCGGCGGGACACAAACCTCCACTATAGGCTTAGCTCCGATCCACCGACTCGGGGCCGCCCCGCCGTACAGCCACACTGTCTAGACGCAATCGCCAGGAGAAATGTTGCAACTGGCAGAAAATTATTACCGCGCGATTCTCCCTTCGCAGCAGTTAGACGACGCGGCAAGGCAATCGGTTAGCGCACCCTGGCGTTTCTTTCGGCGTCCACGGTGCAAGTTCGTTTGGCTTCGTCTATAATTATTGGCCTGCCGCGGCCGGCAGTCCCGCATGCACTATCTGGTCCTCAGCGACATTCACGCCAACTACACCGCGCTCGAGGCGGCGCTGGACGCCGCCAAAGGGCGCTGGGAGCGCCCCGTGTGCCTGGGCGACATCGTGGGCTATGGTCCCGATCCCAACGAAGTGATCGATCGCGTGCGCGCCTTAGGCGCCACGGTCATCCGCGGCAATCACGATAAAGCAGCCAGCGGAGTGGCCGACGCGGAGGACTTCAACCCAGTCGCGCGCGCCGCTGCAACGTGGACGCGCGAGCAGTTGCGCCCCGACAATCTCGCTTTTCTCCAGCAACTGCCGCCGGGCCCTATCGAGGCGGATGGCCTGGCCTTGGTCCACGGCGCCTTGCACGATGAGGACGAATATGTGTTCGCGCCGGCGCAGGCGCTGAACGGCCTGCTGGAATCGCCTTCACCCGTGACCTGTTTCGGCCACACCCACTTTCAGGGCGGCTTTTCCTTCCACCATGATAAGCTCGAGGTGATCCAGTTGAGGCCCGAGCCGGGCGCTAGCTTCGCGGCGCTGCGCGTCGAGCCTGGCACCCGCTATCTGCTCAACCCCGGCTCGATTGGCCAGCCCAGAGATGGCGACCCGCGCGCCGCATTTGCCATCGCCGACATGGACCACAAGGTGATCGAATTCTGGCGCGTGCCGTACGATATCGAAGCCGTCCAGCAGCGCATGCTGCAAGCCGGCCTGCCGGAGCCGCTCATCCTCCGGCTGGCTTACGGCCGATGAGCCGAGGTCCTGCCATGCGCTCCGGAAAGATGGAATGATTCAGGACGACAAGAGCCGCATTCCCGGAGCCTTCCTTGCCGGCTTAGTGGTGGTGCTGCTGCTGCTCGGGGGCCTGCTTCTACTCACGCGGAGCACCAAGATAGCCGGCCCGGCGGCCGAACCTCGGCTGCCCTTCACCTCGACCGAGCAGGCCTACGCCAGCCACATCCACTTCTCCGACTTCAAGATGACCCGCGCCGCCAACTTCTTGGACCAGGAAGTGACCTTTCTGTTCGGCACGGTCTCCAACGACGGCCCGCGTACGATTCGCGAGATCGAAGTGACCCTTGAATTCCGCGATGTGTTCAACCAAGTCGTGCTCCGCGACCCCCGGCGCCTTCTGGGCCCGCGGTCGGCGCCGCTGGCCCCAGGCCAACGCCGCGAGTTCCAAATCGGCTTCGAGCACATCCCTGCGGATTGGAACCGCCAGCTTCCCTCCATCCGCGTCACCGCCCTGCTGCTCGAGTAGCCCGCTCTTTTCAGCAGCGCAAAATCAATTACCCATCTATACTATTCCCAAATGGGAGACACCGAGGAACTCCAACGGGCGTTGGCCGCGCTGCTCGATGCCGGCCCGGTAGAAGTCCATGAGAACGGACAGTGGCTGGCGCTTCCCGGACTCGGCTTCGAGGTGCGCAGCCAGGGCAGCTCGACGATCATCCATTTGTGGTCCGCGGAACGCACCCTGGTGCGCCGCATTGTGCGTGTCGCGGAGAAGTCGGCGGGCCACGTTCTCCTCGAGGTTCAGCGCTTCGGACGCACAAGACCCGACACGCTGGAATTTAGATGCGCCGAGCGGGAACGCTCGGAAGGTCGCCTGACGCGCGAGAGATTCCGCCGCCGGTTCCGGCAACTGCTCACCCAGCAGTTCCCCGATGAACAGATCGATTCCCTAAGCACGGCCTCGGACCTGGAGCATTCCCTATCGGGATGCTTCACGCGCGGCTTGCTGCATCGCGGCCAGCAGGCGTGGGCGGTGATCGGCGTCTCCACGGCTGAGGATGCGGCGACCATCGATGCCATCCTGACCTACGGCCTGTTGTGGCTCGATCGGGCACGCGAGCGAGCCCGGGGCCGGATGCTCCTGGGCTTGCGGGTATTCCTACCCGACGGCTCGAGCCGCACCACCGCGCACCGCCTGAGCGCGCTCGAGCCGTCCACGAGAATTGAATTGTACGAGCTGAACCAAACGCTGGGGCGCGCGCGGCCCATTGACCCGCGCGATATCGGAAACCTGGCCACTTGGCTAACGCCGCGGCGAGAACTCGAGCACAGTCTCGCCCTGGCAGGACCCGCAGTGGAAAAGGTTCGCGCGCTGGCGCCCGGAGCCATCGGGGTCGGGGTGCCACCGGGCACGCGCGATGTGGCACTGCGCTTTCGCGGGCTCGAGTTGGCGCGCTGGCACAACGGGCGGGTGTTCTTCGGCCTGGGTGACGACCGCCGCGAACTCACAGAACGAAACTGGAGCGACCTGGAGCAGTTGGTTCACCAGCTCGAGACTTACCGCCATCCCCTCGCCTCTGAGACCTGCCACCCTCTTTATCGCTCCCAAGCGGAGCGCTGGCTCGAGGCCATGGTCCAAGCCGACCCCGCGCGGATCGATCCGCGGCTCGACCCGGCTCACATCTACTCCCAGGTGCCTGCCTTTGCAGCGGGCGACCGTGGGGTAATCGATCTGCTGGGCGTGACGCGCGACGGCCGCCTGGCGGTTATGGAACTCAAGGCAGCAGAGGATATCCACCTGACGCTGCAGGCAGTGGACTACTGGCTGCGCGTACGATGGCACCACGAACGGGATGACTTCCACCGCTACGGCTATTTCACCGGCATCGAACTACAGCAGAAGCCTCCGCTGCTCTATCTGGTGGCCCCGGGACTGCGTTTCCATCCGGCCAGCGATATCCTGCTTCGATACCTCTCCCACCAGATGGAAGTCTTGCGGGTCGGCCTGAATGAGAACTGGCGTCGAGGCCTGCGCGTCGTCCTGCGGCAGTAGGCATCGCTCTAAGGCCCAAGGGCCAAGTCTCCCTGCGAACTTCAGAATCGGGATAAAAAAAAGAGAAGCAGCCTTGGCAATGCCGCGGCTGCTTCCCGGGGTGTGTCCAAGAAGTGGTTTTGTACGATTGGATGCGCGAGAGACGAAAAGGTTGCTCGCGAGTTTGCTGCCAAATCGCCTCGGATTTATATCGGCTTGCGAGCTTTCTGGAGCTGGCTTAGTAGAATAGATACTTGCGCCACTTCTCGTCCTTGTGGCCAATCAAGCGCATCAACTGACGCGAAGTGTGCAGCGTAAATGGGCGGGGCCGGCGCTGGAGTTGCAATCCGGCTTCTTCAGGGGTGCGGTCGCCCTTGGCGTTATTACACTGGTAACAGCAAGCGACCAGATTCTCCCACGAGGAGCGCCCGCCACGCGAGCGGGGAACTACGTGGTCCAGCGTCAGCTCCGACGCTGGAAACGCGTTCCCGCAGAACTGGCACGTGTTGTGGTCGCGCAGCAGAATATTCTTGCGGGACAGCGCTCGGGTCTGCTTGGGGATGTGGCGATACGCCAGCAGCCGGATCACCGAAGGCACCTTCAGCGCCTTCGTCGCTGAGTGCACCTCAGCGTGATTGAGCTCCTCGGCCTGGGCGACTCCCTTCAGCAGCAGGACCATAGCACGGCGAACGGCCGTGACGTTAATCGGCTCGAAAGTGGCATTGAGCACTAGTACCGGTTCCTGCATGACCCCAGGCCGGCTGCTTGGGGACACAAACGGAGCTAAGCGCGCCTTGTCGGCCGCAGTGCCCGGCGCCATCCTTGGCCGAGCATACAATCCGTCTTGTCCGCTTGAGCGCATGCCCACAGGTCTCACTTCTACTCTTCCCACGCACCTGCCGGTCCCCTTCCACCCGAGACCGCCCGGGCAACCGTAAGCCCTGCCACACGGGCGGCGCCGGCCTGCCGCAAGGTTTTCGCGCAGGCATCGAGGGTCGCGCCGGTGGTAAATACATCATCTACCAGCAAAACATGCATTTTGTCAACCCGGGCACGATCGCGAATGGCGTATGCGCCACGCACTGTATCCCAGCGCTCATGGCGACTGAGTCTGAGCTTGGCCGGGCGCGGCTTGGTCCGCACCAGCAGGTAGGAGCGAAAAGGCAGCCGCAACCGCCGGGCCAGCGGGCGTGCGATCAGGTCCGCCTGGTTGTAGCCGCGTTCCCGGAGGCGTGTGGCATGCAGCGGTACGGGCACCACGACGTCGGCCACCCAGAGTTCCGGCTGACCGGCCACGATTTCGGCCAGGCGCGCGGCAAACCAGTCCCCCAGGGGGGTCACCGCATGATACTTGAGCAGGCTGATGGCGCGGACCATCGCGGCATCGTACGGAGCGTAACTGCGCGCGAGATCAAAGTTGTAGATTCCCCTGCGGCAAAGGCCGCAGAGCGGGTGTGGCACCTGGCCGGCAAGCGCCGAGACGAGCGGGCGCCCGCAGCACTCACACAATGGAAAGGTCAGAGGACGCAGCGTGTCCAGACATTCTCGGCAAATGGGGATCCGGCTAGCCGTCAGCAACGTGGCCTGGCAGATGCGGCACGGCGCTGGAAAGAGCAGCGACACCAGCGCCTCGGCTGCTTGCCGCATTAACTCGCCGCCGCGAAATCGAGGGAAGCGCAGAAGGGACACTCCGGCGAGACTACCCTCTCTCAGTAATAATGAAAAGATAAATTCTAGGGCGGCGGACCGGCCGGGAGGATGCTAACGCAGACACGGCGAAGAAAGCTCAGACCCCAGGAGGAGGAAAAGCAGCAGACTTTTTTAGAGCAGGCCTTGTTCGTGTTTTTCCTGGCAGGTGATGCAATGCCGGGCCCAGGGCACCGCTTCTAGACGCTTCTGCTGGACTTCCTCCTGGCAATTCGCGCACAAGCCGAACTCATTCTGCTTGATGCGTGCGAGTGCCCCGTCAATCAGCGCCAGAGTGGAGCGGTCGTGGTTCGTCTGGCCGAAAAGAAACTCCTTGGTATAGGAGTTGGCGGCCTTGTCCGCAAGGTCTACAGTAGGGTCTTCGTCAGCGGCGCGGCCCTCTTCTTCCGTGCGGGCGATGTTCCTGAGCAATTCCTCGCGCCTAGCCAAAAGTCTCTTCTTATAATATTCGAGCCGTTTCTTGTCCATCGTTACTAGTCCCATGGTGAGGCGTCTATGTAGTGCCACAAACGGCCTAGTTTAGCCTTATTCTGAAACCCTGTCAAGGAAAACCGCACCTTTAGCACCTTTAAGTACTATCCCGGTTCACTGCTTAAAATATGCGGACGTTACTAAGTAAGTCGGTACATACGATGCGTATAGTGTGCTGGATGGCAGAATGGGGCCAACGGGCTCAGATGATTACCGTGCCCTCCTCAAGAGTGTCGCGTCGCCGAAACGTCACTTTGTGCTTTTTTCCCCGATAGGTAAACTCGAAGAGGATCTGGCGTCCCGGCAACAGCCGGCCCCGCCCACGCTTTCTGGACTCGGATAGCTCGAGCCGATTGCCTTCAATCTTGTAGGTGCCCTGTTCACTCCAGATCTTGTACGTCCCGTCCGCGTACAGCACGAGCGGCGGGCTCGTGCAGCGGCCACTGCGCCCGTTCACAACCAGGCTGGCACAATGATAGGAACCCGCGGAATTGGCGCCTGCACGCATTGATGGGCAAACGCATAGCAGGCTGGCAGCGGTGAGGAGTCCAAACCAAAAAGAGCGCCGAAGAGTCATGAATATTACCTCTGAGTCTGGGCGGACTTGCCACCCATCCTCACCAACCTTTCACCCTGATTTTCGATGGCTAGCTGCTGTTGCGTCTATGGTGCGCGCGTCTTCATTTTTCGGTACCGAAGTAGGAAGTACCTTCCGACCACGGAGAGTCCAACTCGGTTCGGCCACGCAGCGTAAGGGCAAGGGTGGATAGGCAAGAGCAGGGCCGAAAGGCCCGGCTGTTCGCCACCATCGTCCCAGTGTCCGCAAGTGGCTGCGGCGCTATCAGCGCCAAGGCCCCTCACAGCCGTGGAGAGCTCGCGAGCACCCACTGCCAACCGCACATGGCCAAGAAAGGCGAGTTCTCAAAGGTACCGGCTCACACGTCTGGCCCTTGGGAGGCCGACGCCGCCAAGTGAGGGAATCCTGCGTTTGCGTGACCGGCGACCCGTAACCGATACACCTCTTGCAGGCAACCCGCTCGCGCTTCCGTACATCCGCTTAGGCATCGGGCGGTGTGATGAGCTGTCGCTGTCTGGTCTGGGGCGCTGTTGGGGCCGCAGTGCTGCTGGCCATACCGCTGTGTGCCCAGCAGGGGCGCCCTCGGACTCGCCGGAACAATAAACAGGACGAGACCACGGCTTTCAACGGCACTGCATCTGCCTTCTCTCTGGACAAAGGGGCCAGGGCAAGCTTTGGCGCGTCGCCGGCCACAGTCGAACGTACAAACATTGCGCTGGCTGGGTCCTCCAGACCTGATCCCCATGGAATTGAAGCGCCTTGGCGTGGGCTCGGCGGCGCAGACACTGCGCGCGGTGAGGAACCAGGAGAT
The DNA here is from genome assembly GCA_003224235.1 of Acidobacteriota bacterium. Taxonomy (GTDB): domain Bacteria; phylum Acidobacteriota; class Terriglobia; order Acidiferrales; family UBA7541; genus QHYU01. The sequence goes on along the minus strand of QHYU01000138.1, from coordinate 63,209 downwards.
CGCCAAGACATAATCCTTCGGATTGAATTTACCGGGATGCGGCGGATTGCCCCCGCCGCGTTGCGGGCGCGCATCACTTCCAGAGAAGGCCAGCCGCTCGATGCCGCGCGGATTGCAGATGACGTGCGCGCGCTCGACCGGCTGGGCTGGTTCGATTCGGTGAGCGCAGAAGTTCATCCCATTCCGCTTTTCTTGGCGGATACACAAACGGATGCGAACAGCCAGCCCGAGTGGCACGGCCCAAATGACCCCGCTGTGTTGGCAATCGAATCGGCGCGATTGGGCACCGCAGCAGAGCCGGTCGACATCAACAGGCCACTGGCGCTCATTGCCTCCCCGGAACGCGCAAGGATCGGCTTGCTCCTGCTGTTTCTGTTAGAGGAGCGGCCGTTTCTGGCGCGCGTGGAATTCCACGGGTCGCGCGTGCTCTCGCGCGAGCGTATCGCCGCGGTGCTGGAGCAGAAGCGGATAGCACTGAAATTGGCCGCTCCGGCGAACCGCACCGAGCTGTGGCGCGCGGCGCGGGCCATCGAAGCGGCCCTGGCCGATCTTGGCCATCCCCAGGCGCGGGTCCGATTGCGCCTGGAAGAAACTCCCACCGCAGCCGCGGTCGCCAAGTACGAAATCCAAGATGGCCCGCGCATCAGCGTCGCTCGCGTCGTGTTTGCCGGCAACCATGCCTTCTCAGAGCGCACGTTGCGCCGCCAGATGAAGCGTGTCGCGCCGGGCTCAGGCATCGCCGGGATCCCGATCTCCCTGGGGCGCGGGGAGAGAATCTATACGCCGCAGCGGTTGGCGGAAGACATCGAGCGCCTCGCCAGCTTCTACCGCAATCATGGCTTTCCGGAAGCGCGGGTGGGAAACCCCACCGCAGAGGTCACTGCCGATCGCATCAGGAACTGGTTCCCCTGGCCGCGCCGTCAAACTGCGCCCCGGTTTCACATCGCCATTCCGATCGAGGAAGGCCAGTTCTACCGGTTGGGCGCGGTAGAGGTGGAGAATCAAGGGGCGGGCGGGGAGCGCGCCGAGCGTTGGCAAATTCAGGATGGGCACGGGGCGCCACCTCTCCAGGCGCTCCGCGGCTTAAGACCGGGCGAGCCCTACTCGCAGCAGCAAGTGGAACACGCGGCCGAGAATTTGACCCGGTCGCGCAGATCGCATCCGGCTGGCTCCTGGCGGGCAGTGGACGTGGGCTCGCAACTCGACTCTGACGCGGGCCTCGTCCGGGTCACCTTTCGCGTTCGCGAGGCACAACCCTACATCGTCCGGCGGCTCGAGTTCAGCGCCCAGCGGCGCTTCAGCGACCGCTACTACCGGCGCCGCATTCTGCTGAGGGAGGGTGAGCCATTCGATGTGGCCAAGCTCGAACAGGGATTGGCGCAATTGGCCCGCACCGGCTTCATACGCCCAGTGAAGCAGCAGGACATCCGCGTGAGCTTCGATGAGGAGCGCAGTACAGTCGACGTGGCGATTCACCTCCAAGAGATCGGCCGGCAGCGCTTCTCGGTGACCGGCGGACTTGCCGGCTTCGGCAACACCGCGGGTGTCGTCTACAACGTTTTCGACCTGCTCGGCGGCGAAGAGCTAATCACCGCGCACATCGAGGGTGGCCCACAAAGCCTGCAGACGCTCCTGGGCGTCGCCAAGGAAGGCCTTCTCGGCACGCGCGTGTCTTTCGGTCTCAGCCTCTTCAATAATCTTGTGCGGCCCAACCTACCGGGCTCCCCAGGCCACCGGCGCCTGTTCACATCCCGGAGTTCAGGCTTCGGGCTCAGCTCAACCTACCCGCTGACGGCGAGCGATACTCTTGGCGTAAACTACCAGCTCACCCATACGTCCACGGCCTACGATCTGAACTTGCCCCCGGCCATCTCCGGCGTGGCTCGCAATCCGCTGCGCGCAAGCACCGCGGGCCACACGATTAGCCTGAACGAGTCGCACGACACCGGCCGCGAGCGATGGGATGCAGCCGCGTCGGTTTCTGGCGGCCGGCTCGGCGGCGATGAGAACCTATTGCGCGCCTCGGCGGAATATGCGCGGATCTTGCCCGACCCGCTCACGCCATATCTGTATCCCGGAGGCGCGCGGCTCGGCAAGGAGGACCGCCGCAACGCTTGGGCCTTCCGCGGCCACATCGCCGGTGTTTCGAGCTTTCGCGGCGAGCTGCCCTTGCACGCTCGCCAATTTGCCGGCGACGAGCTCGTCCGCGGCTTGCGCGGCGGCGAGCTCGCTCCCTACGCCTTGGTGAAGTCCGATCAAGCGAGCGGAACGCCCACCTATCGAGCCCAGGCAGTCGGCGCAGACCTGGTTAGCGCGGTCAACACTGAATACCGTCTTCCATTGACGCAGCGGACCGAAGCGGCGGCCTTCTTCGATACGGGTATAGGCTGGCTGCTGCCGGGCTGGCTCGGCGCCAACCGGCCCGCTCTGCTGGGCGCCACGAAGGGAATCGTGCGCGCCTCGACTGGTGTCGAGATGCGCTGGCAGGTGCCTATTGTGGACCAGACGGTGCGCGTCCATTACGCGGTCAACCCAATGCGTCTGGCTCGCGCAATCTTGCTGCCGGATGGCTCCGCATTTCGCCCGCCCAATCGCCGTGCCGCCGTGGGCTGGGCTATTGGCTCGCTATTCTGACATCACAGGAACCCTGGGCCGGCCCCTCTGAAACGAGCGAAGCAGGGGGTCTATCCTAATCTTATGTGTAGAGGGCGCCGATAGTATCTCTCCACAAAGCCCATGGCGTAGGGCCATGGTAACGTCGGTCCCAGGCCTCCCTTATTAGCCGAAACTTCCGGCCACCAACCGGAGTACCCATTAGGACACGTAGCTGACTCCTTGAATTGACGAGCCTCGCAGCGCAGAGGATAGTGGGGACGCAGCAGCGCCAGAAGCGTTTGGAATGAGAGGATAGCCATGCGCGCTGCACGCGATCCGAAGCAGATCAAAGCAGTCGAACCCCACGAAACTAAGGCAGAAGTCTTGCGGGATGCCCCTGCCCAATCTCCCAAAACCTGGGATGAATCGAGCGGGAGGATTACGCGCGAGAAGCCTCGCGGGTTTCCGCGTGTGCCCACGCATGTAGTCGGCGCGGTGCAGGAGCGGCGATTGTATCCGCGGGCGGCGCTGCGTTTGCCTCTCCGCCTGAAACGCGTGGCCGGCCAGCGGGAGCCGGTGCCCGTCACGCTGGTAACCAAGAACATCAGCTCAAGCGGCGTTTATTTCCTATGCCCCCGCTGGATCGAGCCGGGCACACCCATTGAGCTCGAGGTGGGCCTGGTGGACCGGCCGCTCGGCCGCGGCAGCGTGCGCATGACCACCGCCGCGCACATTGTCCGCGTCGAACCCGCCGACACGCCGGGGTGGCATGGGGTGGCGGCCACCTTCGACGACATCACTTTCCAGCGCGACGAGCAGGTCCCGCCGCGCTTCCAGAAACCTTGACCGCGCGTGGAGCTTCTCCTTTCGCCTTCGGGCGCAAGCCTCAGGCCGGGATCTTCATACGATTCTCTGTTGCATTTTTCATCTCTGCCTCTATAATCTGGCTCATCGTTAGGGGCAGGGTGTGTAGTACATGGTGCCCAATTCTACGGGCCCGTCTGCTGCAATCAGATTTAGGAGGCATGCGATGAAAATACTGCGAAGTATTCTATTTGTGCTCGCCTTTTGTTTAGCCATGGCGAGTTTGGTGTGGGGGCAATCCCAAATCACCGCCGGCACCATCCAAGGCGAGGTGACGGACGAAAAGGGCGGCTTGGTGCCCGGCGCGACCGTCGAAATTAAGAATCTGGATACAAACTTCAGCAGGACCGAGACCACCGGGCCGGACGGGCGATTTACCTTCCTGCTTTTGCCTTCCGGTCGTTACACGGTGACGATCTCCAAGCAGGGATTTGCCACCATCGTCCAGGAAAACGTAAACCTCACGGTCGGCCAGTCCCTTTCTCTCCCGGTGAGCATGAAGATTTCTGCGGTAGAGGAACGCATCGTGGTCACGGCCACCCCCACTATCGAGGTCGCCAAAACGGAATCGAGCAGCACGCTGGACCAGTTAACGGTGGCTACGACTCCCATTCTGGGCAGGAAGTTTGAAGATTTGCTGACCCTGACGCCCGGGGTCAGCATCGTGCAGGGCCCCGATGGCGACGAAATCAACTTCAACGGGCAGCGCGGCATCTTCAACAACATCAGCCTGGACGGCGGCGACTACAACAACGGCTTCTTCGGTGAACAGCTCGGCGGGCAGCGCGCCGCCATCGACATCACGCTCGATGCCGTCAAGGAATTTCAGGTGGTGGCCAGCGGCGCCAGCGCTGAGTTTGGGCGCACCGCGGGCGGCGTGGTCAACATCATCACCAAGTCGGGCACCAATGAAGTGCACGGCAGCGCCTTCCACTTCCAGCGGCTCGAAGGCTTGGCCTCGAATACTTCCGATGGTAAGTCACTCAAAGATTTCCACCGCGAACAGTTCGGCGGCACCCTCGGCGGACCCATCGTCAGGGACAAGATGTTTATCTTCGGGGCCTTCGAGCAGATTATTTCCAATCTCACGCGCGATAACTTAAGCGCGCCCATCGGCACACCCTGCTCGGTCTCCAACCCCGTTTTCAACAGCAACATTACCGACGCCCAGATCAGCGCCAGCCCGGACTGCCAGCGGCAGGTGCTGATCAATTTCATCAAGAGCTCGGCGGGCCAGAGTGAAGGCGACCCGGTCAAGCATCCTATTCGTAATTCCGCAGCACTGGGCCGATTCGACTGGAACTTGACGCCGGCCCACCAGTTTTCCGCCTCCTACAACTTTGACTATTCCAAAAATACCAACCAGACGTTCGACGTGGCCACCTACGGCGACTCAGCCAACGGCATCGAGGGTCCGTCGAAGATCCATATGGCCAATTTCAACCTGTTCAGCGTCGTTTCCCCGACCAAATTGAACGAGGCCCATTTCAGCTATCAGCGCGAGCTGCGACCCCGTTCGGCAACTCCGTCGAAAGTGCCGGCCGACACGGCGATGGGTTTTGGGACAACTTTCCGGTTCGGCAGTCCGTTCTTCCTCGAGCCCAATATTGATGAGCAGATCTGGCGCGCCCAGGTTCGGGACAGTTTCTCGCTTCTCTGGGGGAAGCACACCGTCAAGTTGGGAGGCGAATACCTGCACACGGTCAACGACCAAGTGTTCCGCGGATTCTTCACCGGCCGCTACATCTTCGATAGCGTGGCCAACTTCCTCCACTACGCTACGCCGGGGGCGCCAGGATCGGGGTTCGGGCCGACCGCGGGCGGGCTCCTATTCTATCTCCAGGACGGCGTGCCCACAGGATTGGTGAACATTCCCCCTGGCGCCTCAAATATCAAGAACGAAGATTTCGCATTCTTTGTCCAAGATAAATGGCAGATCTTGCCAAACTTTACCTTTAACTACGGCTTGCGCTGGGAGGCGCAAATTTTCCCCGACACGGTGGTGGATCCCTCCAAGACCGCGTACGGCATCTTCCTGAGCAATCCGGCGTTCCCTTCGGATGGCACGCTGCACAATCAAAAGAAGGAATTCCAGCCGCGCCTCGGATTTGCCTGGGACGTGCGTAACAACCATAAGTCCGTTTTGCGCGCAAGCTGGGGCATCTACAACGGCCGGCAGAACATGCTGACGCAAGTGGGGTCCATCACGACAAACGGCGCCCAACAACGCACCATCTTCACGAACAGCGGGATCATTGCTTCTGGGGGGCCGGCACCAGTTTGGCCCAACGCGCTCCCGGTGACTCCTGGGAATTCGTCTTGCTCCGGCCCGCCGGTCAATTCCTTCCCGTGCTTTACCGGTGTGCGCGTGTTCAGCAAGGACTATGCGAACCCGCGCATCTACACCACCAACGTCGCATTTGAGCATGAGATTTTCCGGGACGTGGCTGTGTACGCCGACTTCACGTTGGCAAAGGGTGTTCACCTGACCCGGTTCGTAAATGTGAACAATTTCCAGCCCGTCCTCGCAGGTCAGCCGTCTGGTCCGATCTGCTGCAACACAAATGGTAGTTTCACGCCCGGCAGCGGAAGTACTGTGTACTACAACAGTCCAAGTCCCTTCGGGATCGACCTGGGCGATGTATTCGCGACTTCCAGCTCGGCGAAGTCGCTGTACCGGGGCTTCACGATTGGCGCGCGGAAGCGGTTCAGCAATCACTTCCAACTGGAAGGCAACTACGTCGTATCGAAGGACCTGGACGACGACTCGAACGAGCGCGATCCCTTCACGGACCGTACGTTCAACCGGTTTGACTTCTCGAAGGATTATTCGCTCTCGGACCGAGACATCCGTCACAAGTTCAATTTCTATACCTACGGGGAGATCCCGTACGGCTTCCAGGTGGACGTGCGCGTGCAAGCGCGTTCGGCGCAGCCCATCACGCCCGCTACGCGCGTGGTGAATGGCAACGACTTCGGCCGGAATTCGGTCCGCAAGGACAACCAGTTCTTCAGCTTCGACTGGCGGTTGGTGCGGCCCTTCAAATTTGGTGACCGGATGCAATTGATTCCGATGATCGAGATGTTCAACACTTTCAATAACAAGAACAACGTGAACCCACTGACGACACCCGGCCTGTTTAATTTTGATGGTTTCTTGCGCCAGGGTGTGGGCGATCCACGGCAGGCGCAGTTCGCCATCAAGTTCACGTTCTAGCTGGGGGATCCAACTCTCCGATCACTTTTCGTCCCGGTGGCTCCCGCGAGCCACCGGGACGTTCTATCTAGAAGCATAAGCATCCCGCGTTACGCTCGCGTCAGGGTGCGGCTATTCCGAAGCCGCCGCGGCGGGCGAGGAACCTCTCAGAGAGATCCCTCACTTCGTTCGGGATGACAACAGAGAGGCAAGAACGCATTCAAGAAACGAAGTCCGGCGCTCTATGCGCCCGACGCAGCCAATTGGCCAGCGGCCGACGCACTGCTTGAAGCGTGACGCGTCACCGCTGTTCAGTTCTCTGCTACTATCTTCGGGGCACCAATGCGCACAGGGCCTGAAGAAGTGACTCTTCGCGCTGTGCTGCTGGATTGGGACGGCACACTGCTCGATTCTTATCACGCTGACACGCAGGCCTACCTGGAAATGTTCCAGGAGTTGGGCATCGGCTGGGGCGCAGCCGAACTCGCCCGACACTACTCGCCCGATGGGCACCGCGTCTATCGCGCGGCCGGCCTCCCGCGGAACCGCTGGGAGCAGGCCGACCGGCTGTGGGGCCGTTTCTACCAGCGGCAGAAGCCTGCGCTGTTGCCCGGGGCGCGGCGCGTGCTGCGTGAACTCAGCCGCCGCTTCACGCTAGGTTTGGTCACCAGCGGCAGTCGTGCCCGCGTTCGCCGGCAGCTCCGCCACTTCGGTCTGTCAGAGCTTTTCGCCGTGCGAGTCTGTTGCGAAGATGCTCCTCGACGCAAGCCGCATCCGGCGCCGCTGGAAGTGGCGCTGCGACGCCTGCGCCTGAAGCCGGAGGTTTGCGTCTACGTCGGTGATTCCCCCGAGGACATCGAGATGGCGCGCCGCGCGGGAGTTCGCGCCATTGCCGTGCTCGGCCCTTTCCCCACGCACGACGGCCTGCGCGCAGTGCGGCCGGACGCACTGCTTTCCTCGATCGATCAGCTTCCGCGGCTACTAAAAAACTATTAAATGTACCGTTCCAACTGGGAGCTGCACTACAGTGTCGCATCTTTCATGTTGAGCCGTTAGCGGGGCTCAGCTTCGGATTCTGAAGCATCTCACGGAGAGATTCCTCGCTTCGCTCGGAATGACAGCGATCACGCATCGGGGCTTTGCCGGAGGCGCATGCCTCGTGACTTCAGCGGGCTGGGCTCACTGTCTGTTTTGCTACGCCCAGTGAACCGCCGAAGGATGAGGCTGTGAAGGATTACTTCGATGAAGCCGCAGCGACCGGCTTGTAGTCGGTCCAGCGGATAGTCAGCCGGATGCGGACGTCTCCGCTTTTCAAATTCAGCGTGTCGTCCGAGCGGGCGTAGTTGGGAAACCAGAATTTCCCGTCGATGTTCTCGCGCTGGGTCTCAAACAAAGTAAAAGGTAACTGCGGGGTGGAGACGTCGCCGACTTCGGTCACCCACTTGCCGTAGGTCTTAGCGACCACGAGATCGCGATCGTCCACCCAGACTAGGCCCTCGAAGTACGCGATCTTCCGCTCGAGCTGCTTGGGTTTCACGCGGAACAGGTAGGTGGTGAGTTCGTCCACGGGCTGCTTTCCGGCGTAAGTTAGCTCGTACTTATTGAGCTGGTCGGTGATCAGCGGAAACGCCGGGATGCGCGCCAGGATCTCCAGGTCTTCGGGCGCAAGGGGCAGCCGTCGGAGTGTCGAGGGCGGCTGCTGGACGATCTTCTCGTACCGTTTGCCGTCCGAAGCGACCGCGGGCTCGGTGGTCACCTGAAACTCGCCCGAAGGCTTGTTGTCCTCGCCGAATTCCTGCACCCGAATGGTTTTCCGGTAGGTGTAGCCGGCGCGGGCGCGGGCGAACTCTTCTTCCTTCTGCGCGAGGCGCCGGATGATTTCTTCGACCGGAATCGGCGGCGCCTCGGGAGTGGTCTCCACAGGGATGCGCGTGACTTCGCGCTTGGTCGGAGCGGGGAGTGGCCCCTGCCTGGGCTCCTGAGCGGCTGCGGGGTGAGCGCCCAGCAGCGAAACGAGCAACAGAATGGCCGCCCTGAAAATTGCCTTCCTGCAATTCATCGGCTTTGGCACTCTTCTTTGGATGCGGTTGGTGGCGCCCACGCCAGCAAGCCCCGAATGGAATCTCAGTCGAGTCGCTCCGCCCTGGCCGGTGGCCCGCGCGTTATGCCGCTGCCGGCCTATTCCACCGGCAGCACAGTGTACCGCACCTGGTATTCTCCTGGCTCCCCGCCGGCCTGGAGCCGCGGAAACCGCAACTTCAACAGCGCCGAGAAATTCTTTTTCTCAATCGTCAGGCGGCCCGTCTTCCACTCCAGCGCAAGGCCGGAGCGGCCTGGCGTGCGCACCTCCAGTCGATTGACATCCTTAGGCACCTCGAGAGCCCCGCTGCCAGGCACGAAGGCCTCGCAGTGCGATCCAGCCCCTAGAGCCTCCGGTTTGACTCCTGGTTGTGAAGCCCCCGATCGGGTAACACTCGGCGCTTGCCAGCAGAAGCGCGTCCTAAGATCGCCTCCGGCGCGCACCGCAACCGAGTTCAGCGCTACGAACGCTTGCGGCTCGATGACGAGGGCCGGGGCACCAGCAGGCTCGACCGTGCGCGAAGGCGCTTCAAGCGCCACCCGGTAGTCCACTTCGATGCTCTCGGTTCCGGCGAGCCGCACAGTTTTCTCAATCTTTGCCCCGGCTGGTTCCACTTCCGGCGCCAGGTAAGTGAGGCGCACGGCGGGGTTGTCTTGCCCTTTGGATAGCGCGTGGTTCGAAGCGGTTTTTTGTGCGCCGCCCGAAGTGAGCACCCATTCGGCGTGGTAGGCCCGGTTGAAGGTAATGTCGCGGAGCTGTCCGGATGCGGCCTTTGTCGGGTTGTCCGGCGACGCAAACAGGTCGCGAAAAGCGCCGACCATCGTGGTCAGGTTTGTACCCGTAATTTTATCCACGATGGCGATGGCGCGCCCGCCGCCCTCTGGCGACACAATCAACCGCAAGCGCTCGTTTTCCAGTACCCATTCCCTGGCGGCGTCGCGGTCGAAATCAAACTGGTATTGGCCGGGCAGTCCTTTGCCTACGGCGACGAAGAAAACCGGCCCGCTTCGAAGAAGCTGGCCACAGCGCGCCTGGAGCTCTCCGCGCAACAGGCCATCCGCCTTGGGGCGAGTATCCTGACCGTCCGAATGGGAATCCCGCGACGGAGCCAGCTTGATCTTTTCAAGCCGCACCTCCCGGGAGTCGAGCGCAAGTCGCGCCGTCCCTTGAATCGGGCCTTCGATCCGCACGTTGAGCTCCCGGCCCGGCTCATCTTCAGTTGTGGCCCCCAGAAGCAACTGGCCGTTGCGCTCCTGATCCAGGACCACGAGCGGCGGATACGCTGGCAAAGAAGTGTCGACGCCCAGCGGCAAGCGAACTGTGTCCATTACTGCGGCGTCAAAGTCTGGGCGGCCGCGCTTTGGCGGGCGGGGCTTAGCCGGCACGCGCGGCGTGTCGTGCAGGTGGATTTTCAGCACGCGCAGGAATTGGGGAGAGGCTCCCCGGGGCAGAGAAATCTCAAGCTGTTTTTTCTCCGGCGTCCACTTCGTTTCGAGGTTGCCCTCTTCGAACGAGATTTTTCCAGGCGCACGCTCCAGTTGCAGCAAGACGGTGGCGCGCGCCGGGGTGTAAAAAGTGAGCTCGAGCGTCCGGCCATCGCGTTCCGCACGAAGCAGCTCCGCGCCCGCGGCGACGATTTCATCGCGGCATACCTCATCGGCTCCGGCCTGGGCGCAGAGCGGATAGTGGAGAGGAAGCAGGAGCGATTCGTGCGGCGGCAACAGAACACGCAGAGAGATATAGTCATCTGGCGCGACCTGCGAACCCGCGCCCGGCGAAAGGACCTCCAGGGCTTCCTCGACCGAATCGTCGAAGCTCAAATTGGTAACGCTCAGCAGGCCAAGTGCGCAATGTTGCGCCGGCCTGTGCCGAGCAATGCTGAGGGACGCGCATAAGGGCTGGCGCGCCCCGAGTTCTCCAGTGCCGTCGTTCGTGACCAGTTGCGTCACCCACAGTTCATTCCCACCGCGCTTCACGGCAGGCCGCATGCCGGCCTGCTCCAACATCTCGCGAAACGCCCGAGTGGCCCAGGCCGCTTCAAACTGGGCGCGATTCTCGTTGAGAATCTGTCCCAGCTCGAGCCAAGAGTAAAAATCCTTGCTCCAGACAATCAGCCGTCCTTTGCCCGGCCCTTGGCTCGCATCGGCGACAGCCGTCTCCCCGGGCGGCACTGCGGGCATTCCCAACTGGCGGAGGAGTGTTTCGGCCGGAGATGTCGGAAAACAGATTAGGATGCCACCGGCGCGCACGTACTCGACCAGCGCTCGCTGCGCTTTCTCAGAAAGCTGGAATTTCTGACGTTCCGGCTCGAACACCGGCAGCAACAACACCCCATGCCGCAACAATTGCTCGACGGGCTGGAATTGCGGGTCGAGGAATTCCTCCGAGAGCCCTGCGAGGCGCGCGACCCGCTGCACCTGCATCAGGGTCTGTGTGACGCGCAGGCGGTCGGCGCGGTCGAGCCTCGCTTGCCTGCCCTCCGAGCTGCCCAGGGCTCCTCGCGGGTTCACCAAGCCGAAGTCAGCGCGCTTGTGGGAAGCCGCCAAGAACTCGCCCCAGGTTTCGATCAACCGTGCGTTGCGCCTGACCGCGCGCGCCCTGGGCTGCTGGTTGCCCGCGAGATCGAGCGCGGCGTCCCAGCGAAAGTAGCGGTTCGCCTCAGGTGTCTCGTAGCCGGCGGGAGTCAGCGTGTCCTGCAAGGGGGAATACTCCAGGCCGTGCAGCCCCTGGCCGAGCAGCAGCCGCGAACTCAGCAGAGTGTTCGCAGGCGAGGACTCCGGAGGCCGAACGTCATCCTCCGGCGCGTACCAACTCGCCTGATAATCGCTGAGCATCGGCGGGAAGGCGGGCTGTGTCTTCAGGGATTCGACCAGATATTCCAAGGTCGCGGCGTCCTGATCGCTCAGCCTCTGCTCGCCCGGCGGACTGTCGGTGGTGTGCGTTGGTTGTGGCCGGAGGAACCACTGGCCAGTGATACCGATGGGCTGCTCCTTTTGTTGGTCGGGGGAATTCTCGGGCGACTCGCCCACCGGCGCGCGCGGAAGCCCATCGCCCAGCCCGACGGGATTAACTGTGTAGAATGCGTCTATGCCCCCCGCCACAAGGGCTCGCCGCAGCTCTTCCATGTAGCGCCAGAAGAATTGTTTCTCCCGGAGCTGCACGGTCTGGGTGGAGGGGTCGAACGCCGGACTGTCCTCGAGTTGCACAAGAAGCAGCGGGCCGCTGATTTCCTTCTCCTCCGGCGCACCAGCCGCGTCGAAAGGCAGCTTGATTTTCAGCTTTTGGCTCGAGCTATACGGGGCCAGTTCGCGCGCCAGCGCTTCGAACCACTTTCGCATGGCAGCCATGTGCGTGGCATTCTCCATCCAGGCCCTAGCCGCCGCCTCGGCGTCGCGGTGGTTCAGCTCAACCAACGGCGGGTAGCTTCCCGCGGCCCGCCGGGCCGCGTCCATGGAGTACTCCGGCCGAGCAAGCAACCACTCCGGATAGCCGCCATGACGCCACTGGTTGCCGATTACCGGCCCCGGCCGCACGATTAGTTTCAGATCTTTTTCGGCGATCTGCCGCAGCAGGCCGTGAAGGTCGCGGCGCGGGTGAGTGTGACCATCGAAGTCGAATTCGCCTTCGCGCGGTTCGTGCCAGTTCCAAGGGATGGGGAGATCAATGGTGTTAATGCCGAGATCGCGGTAGCGATCGAGCAAGCTTCCCCAGAGATCGAGCGGAACGCGATAGTAGAAGAATGTGGCGGCATGAACGAAGAACGGCACGCCATCCACGCGCAGCTCCGGGTAACCACCCCGCTGCAGCACCTGCACCGCGCTGGCGGGAGGCTGCAGGCTGGAGCTGAGCACAGGTTTGCGCGGCTTGTCCTGAGTTGGGAGGAAGGCGGGCTGCTTGGGCAGCAAAGGATTGGGGGAGACACGTGCGGCAACCGACCCACCGCGAGGTGAAGCAGGCACGTCTGCTGCAGCCGCTACACCGAAAATTCTTTCCAAAGGAGGAGCCGCGCACGGCCATGACGTGACTGCACGCGCAAACAATCCGGTCGTGGCTGCGGCGGTACAGAACAGGCCCAGCAACCCTAGTGCTCGTTTTCTTTGTGACCCCGTGTCCGCACGCCGCACAGCCGTGAAATCTTACACGACGGCGGCGGAGATTTCGATATGTCCGGACGGCTTCGACGGGTTGGAGAAAGAGCTGTCGTCGGATTGTTCTGCCCTTCAGGACGCCAGGGCAAGGCCGTGTCTGGTAGAATCGCGTCCCGGTTGTGCCCAAAGGGACTCAGGCAAAGCGGTTCATTGTCTCCGGAATGGTGCAGGGGGTCGGCTTTCGCTTTTTCGCCCAGCGCGTCGCGGACCACTTGGGCATCGCGGGGTACGTGAAGAACCTGCGTGATGGCCGTGTCGAGGTCTATGCCATCGGCACCGCCGAACAGCTCGGCGCGCTGCGCGAGGCGCTCGAGCGCGGCCCAAGTGCGGCCAGTGTGTCAGCGGTCACTGAGGAGGACGCGGAAGTGCTGCCCCGCTACGCCAGTCGGTTTTCCATCAAGCACGACTGGTAAATTCGAGTCCGAGGCCGAAGCGAATGAACGAAATCAAGAAGTTGATCCGGGAGATTCCCGACTACCCTAAGCCCGGCATCCTGTTCTACGACTTGACCACATTGCTGAAACACAAGACCGGCTTTCACACGCTGATCGAGCAGCTCTGCGAACACTATGCCGGCCGTTCAGTGGACGTGGTCGCGGGGATCGAAGCGCGAGGCTTCATCTTGGCCCCGGCGCTGGCCTACCGTCTAAGCGCGGGATTTGTGCCCGTGCGCAAGCCCAAAAAACTGCCCTGGAAAACCGCGCAGGTAACCTACCAGCTCGAGTACGGCACCGACTCACTCGAGATCCACCAGGACGCTATTCAACCGGGCGAACGTGTGCTGGTTTGCGACGACTTGCTGGCCACGGGCGGCACCGCCGCTGCCACGGTCAAACTGGTGCGCCAGTTAGGGGGCGAGGTGACCGGTGCCGCGTTTGCTGTCGAGCTGAGCTTTTTGAAAGGCCGCGCGAAGCTTCCGGGCCTGGACGTCTTCTCGCTGATCCAGTACGAGAAGTAGAAATCAAGAGCATCAAACAGGGCTTTGAGGTGGCCTGGTCCGCCGACATTGAAGAAGAATGATCGAGGCCAACCGATGCGGACGGTTTCTTGCACTGAATGACCTTCAGGTGTGGCACAGCTCAGGGCTGCTTCGTCCGCCGCTGCCTGACTGCCTCAAATAGCACCACGCCAGCCGCAACCGAAACATTGAGCGCCCGCACTGGGCCGGTGGTGGGGATGGACACCAGGAAGTCGCACCGCTTGCGGGTCAGTTCGTGCAGGCCCTTGCCTTCGCCGCCGAGCACGATGCCAACTGGACCAGTCAGGTCAACCTCAGTGTAAGTTCTCTCCGCGCGCTCGTCGAGGCCTACCAGCCAATAGCCCGCTTCCTTCATCTCCTCGATCGCCCGAGCGAGATTCGTCACGCGCGCTACCGGCAAGTGCGCCAAAGCCCCTGCGGAGGCGCGCGCGACGCTCTCAGTGAGCCCGGCGGCGCGGCGCTCGGGAATCAGCACACCGTCTGCGCCAGCAGCCAGCGCCGTACGCACGATAGCGCCCAGGTTCTGCGGGTCTTCGATGCCGTCGAGCAGGACCAGCAGCCCCTTCTTTGAATCGTGCTGAGCACGCCCAGTCCTGGCTTTTGTCAGCAGTTCCTCCAGGCCCAGCGCCTCCTTGGTCGCCGCCAGCGCGACGACTCCCTGGTGGTCGCGCGTGCCCGCTAGGCGGTCAACCTCGCCGCGATCTTCAAATCGCACCGGCACGCCGCGGCTGCGCGCGAGTTGCACCAGCTCTTCGACACGCTCACCGTGGCGGCCGCTCGCGACGACGATGCGTTCAAGCGGCCGGCCCGCCTCGAGCGCTTCGCGCACCACATGGATCCCGGTTAGCCGACTCACTGTTTGAAGGTCAGGGTTTCCGCCCTGACACCACCACTTTTCATAAAATTGGCGTGGAGCACAGAAGCAGCTATTCCACCGCCGCGCAGAACTCAAGCATCCGCTGCCGCACGCCCTTCACCGGCGTGCAAAACGGCAGCCGGGCCGCACGGTCCAGCAGCAGGATCACCCGGTCGAGTTCGCCTTCCCCGGCACGGCCGGCCAGCGCTAATCGAATGGGTTGAAACAGCTCCCGGCCGCGATACCGGAGCTTCTCCTTGAGTGTGGTCACGATTTCCTTGAACCGCTCGGAATTCACTTCCGGGCCGTCGAGCACGCAATGCGCTAACTCGCGGAGGACCTCTCGCGCTCCTTCGCGCGCCAGGAGCACGTGACTTTCAGGCCGCTGCAAAATGGTCTCTGCATCGTAGAGGAAGATCAGGCTGAGGAGCTCTGCCAGGGCGTCGCGGCTTGCGGTGAGCGAAGTCGAACCGTCTGCGGCGTGCGAACCTAGCCAAGCCGCGGCATCCTCGAGCCACACCTCCAAGTCCTGTTTGTTGCCGCCCGCATCTTCGGAGGCGGGGATTTGCAGGGCTAATTCCTCGCGTCTGAATACGCGGGCTACAGTTACATCAGCGCCGTTCAACCAACCCCGCTCGCGCAGGATGGCCGCCACATCCGCAGCGGTGAATGGATTTACGGATGCCCCGCCCCCGCGCAACGGTGAAGATTCCCCGCGGGCTGCTTCGCTTGAACCATCGGAGATCATCTCGGCAGGATTCTACCCCAGCGCAGCCCGAAATCCGGAGGTCGTCCGCCACGAATCGTGCCGCGGCGAGCGCCGGCACTCGGCACTCAAGGTTCGAGGGTAGCAATGGCGTGCGCGGCGATGGCCTCGCCGCGGCCGATGGCGTCCACACCCTCGTTGGTCTTGGCCTTCAAGTTGATCTGCTGGGGCTTGATGTCCAACGCTTTGGCCAACACCTCGCGCATTGCGGGGAAATGCGGGGCAAGCTTCGGCTTTTCGGTGACGATGACCGCATCAATATGGCCAATATGCAATTCGCGTTGGGTCAGCACCTTGCCAATCCGCTCAAGAAAGATAAGGCTAGATACCCCTTTCCACTGCGGGTCTGTATCCGGAAAGAGGGTCCCAATATCGCCCGCGCCCGCGGCGCCAAGCAACGCGTCGCAGATGGCGTGGGTGAGCACGTCACCATCCGAATGGCCGACGGGCCCTTTATCGAACGGCACTTCGATGCCACCGAGGACGAGCTTTCGCCCCCCAGCCAAGCGGTGCAGGTCGTAGCCAATGCCAGACGTCATCACTGCCTCCGCCTTTTCATGGTTCTCTGAGTTGACGGCGCTCCTGTTCGAGGTAGAAGCGGGCGAGGTCCATGTCCGCAGGGCGGGTGATTTTCAAGTTGCGCTCGGAGCCGAGCACCACGTGAACATCGTACCCGAGCCGCTCGACCAGGCCCGCTTCATCCGAGGCGGTCACACCGTCCTGCTCGGCCCGCGCGAAGGCTTCCTTCAGCAGCGCGCAGGAGAAGGCCTGCGGAGTTTGCGCCAGCACAATGCGTTCGCGAGGGATGGTGGAGGTGATGAGTGCGACGTCTTCGGGGAGGCACGCGCGCTTCACTTCCTTGACCGTGTCGATCGCCGGAATGCCCAGGATGGAGGCACGCCGCGACCGTGCCTCAGCGATCACGCGCTCCACCTGCTCCCGCGTGACGAACGGGCGCGCCGCGTCGTGCACCAGCACGATTTCCGTGTCTGCAGGGACTTCAGCCAGCGCGCGGGCCACTGATTCCTGGCGGGTGCCGCCCCCGCGCACGACCCGTACCGGCCGGCCCAATCGCTCCTCTGCGATCCGTTTTTCAAGCACGGCTATGTCCTCAGCCCGGGTGGCGATGATGAAGTCGGTGATGGCCGCGCAGGCGGCCAAACGACGGAGCGTAAAGATCACCAGCGGCACACCATCCAGCTCGAGAAATTGTTTAGGCGTCTCGGCGCCCATGCGGGTACCTAGTCCGGCGGCGGGAACAATAGCAGCGATGCGGCTCATGGCTGTCTCTACAGGGCCTGCTCAAAGGGGCGAAGAGTCTACACCAAGCGGAACCCCAGATAAACACTGATAATCGCCAGATGTGAACTCTCTTGGGGCCAGACCCGAAATGCCCGGTCATCCGGAGCGCGGGTGGTAGGCGGAACAACTGGAAATGCTGAATTGCACGGCGGCTACTCGCGCCCGGGGAAGATTGGTCGCGGCGGGCGTTCGCCGCCCTGCTGCGGTTCGCTGCCGCGTCCGGCCGGCTCGCTCCGCGGCACCTCCGCGGAGACGCCTGGGCGCGGGCCGTTGACGTCGGCGGTGCTCGCGGCGGGTTGGCGGACCTGCTGCTCGCCGCGCTCGTCGTACCGGCCGAAGATCATCTTCCCCGCGGTGGTCTGGTGCACCGAGGTCACGCCGATGTCGATGGTCTTGTTGATCATGCGGCGCGCGCCATCGACTACCACCATGGTGCCGTCATCCAGATAGGCAACGCCCTGGTTGTATTCCTTGCCTTCGCGGAGGATGAAGACGCGCATGGACTCGCCGGGCAGCACGACCGGTTTCAGGGCGTTGGCCAGTTGATTCACGTTCAACACTTCAATGCCTTGCAGGGTCGCTACCTTGTTCAGGTTGTAGTCATTGGTGACGACCTTCGCGTCGTAGCGCTTGGCCAGTTCGATCAGCTTCATATCCACATCGGGAATGTGCGGGAAATCGTCCTCGGCAATCTCCACCTCGAGGTGGCCCATCTTCTGGATGCGTTGCAGCACTTCGAGACCCCGGCGGCCGCGCTGCCGCTTGAGCGGGTCGGCTGAATCAGCCACCAGTTGCAGCTCGCGCAGGACGAACTGGGGGATCAGCAGAATGCCGTCGAGGAAGTAGGCCTCGCAGATGTCAGCCACGCGGCCGTCGATAATGACGCTGGTGTCGAGCACCTTGTACGTCCGCCGCGTGTTTCGCTCGCTGCCAAACAGCCCCCCGAGGGCTTGGAGGTTCAACATGTCCCCTTTGATCGCTCCCACGATCAGGCCGATGTAGGTCATCACCAGCAGCACCGCTACGCCCAGGAACGACCTTGAGCCCTCTGGGATCGAGGTATGCTCCAGCACCAGATTCATCAGATATGCGCCCATGATTCCCAGGATCGACCCGATCGCAGCTCCGATCAGGCGCCGCAGGCTGGCGCGCCTCAGCCGGATTTCAAACAGGATGACAGCGACAGAGAAAGTCAGGCCGACAATAGCGGCGGTTCTAGAGCTTAACCCAAAGGGGCGGAAGTGGTAGCAGGCGGCTACGGAGACAGCAGCGAAGATTCCGCGCACCAGCGCAATGTCCCACCAACTGCCTACCCCAGTGTCGGTTAGCGAGTTTAGGTCGGCTGACTTCGGCGGAGTCAATTCGCCCCGCCCGGGCCCGCCGGCGCGGCCGGGAGGAGTAATAGTGCGTGCCATAGGGGCCTCATATGAAAGATTCGGATATATGAGACGCCGAGTCCTGAATGAGCTATGAAATTGATGAATATATCCCGGGCGAAAGAATCCAATTACGTATAACTCCGGGATGAAAAAACAGAAACCCGGTTACAAAATCCTGTACCCGCTAAGTATAGCACTTAGGTCAAGCTGCAGGGATTAAATCAGCGCAGGTAGAACCGGGGGACGCGCTTGCCCAGGGCGCAGAGCACATCTGAGGTAACGGTGCCCAGACACTTTGCGATGTCAGACGGATATTGCGCCGCCGGGCCGTCAGCGCCGTAAATGGTGGCCACGTCGCCGACGCGGACGTCATCGATGCCGGTGACGTCTACCATAGCCAAGTCCATCGAGATGATTCCCACTAGGGGCGCAAACTGCCCGCGGACGATGACGCGGCCGCGATTGCCGAGCCCCCGCAGCAGCCCATCGGCGTAGCCAGCGGGAATCACGGCGATGCGCGAGGGGCGCGTGGCCACGAACCGCGCGTTATAGCCAACGGCCTGCCCGGCGGGGATGTCGCGCAGGGAAATCAGCCGCGCGCGGAAGGCAAGCGCGGGTTGCAGCGGCAGTCTTGCTTCGATTTCTGCCCTGCGTTCGGGCGGGTCGTAAAACTGGTGATAGCCGTAGAGCATCGCTCCCGGGCGCGCCATGTCGGCCCAGGTGCTGGGCCGCGCCGCTACCGCAGCACTGTTGGCCATATGCACGATTCCAGGCGAGGCGCCCAGCGCAGATAGCCGTTCGAGCGCGGCGCAGAAAAGCTTTTCTTGATGCTGGCACTGCTCGGCTGTGAAGACGTCGGAAGAAGCAAAATGCGTAAACGTGCCCTCCAACCGAAGGTGCCGGCAACTGGCCAGCTCCCGCGCGAAGCAGTCCACGTCGCCGGGTGAAATGCCAAGCCGGCTCATCCCCGTGTCGATTTTCAGATGGAAGCTGACCGGGCCGCGCCGACCGCGTTTCAGTCGCACCGCGGCGCGGTCCAGGTGACGCAGTTGGTCGCACCGGGTGATCACCGGCGTCAGGCCGTACTCGAGAAGGCGGCGTTCCTCCCCCGGCCAGAATCCGGTCAACACCAGAATAGGCTGGCGGATGCCTGCCTCCCGCAACTCCGCGCCTTCGGCCGCGCAGGTTACGCCGAACCAGTCGGCTCCGGCTCTTGCCAGTGCCTTGGCCACCGGCACGGCGCCATGCCCGTAGGCGTTGGCCTTAACCACGGCAAGGACTCTCCGCCAACGACCCCGCTGCGCAGGCGGGTTGACGTGGCGCTGGATGGCGCGGAAGTTGTGCTCGAGTGCGCTCAACCGCACCTCAGCCCACACGGGGCGACCGTTAAGCCTGACCTCCACTTTTTGCGTTCGCGTCATGAGCGGTTCCCTATGAGGGTAGTCCAAAACGCCACTGGGCGACACGACGACGCCAAGCGGGCGCTCGGTTTAGTAAATACCACGGTGCGAAAGTTGCAGTCAGGTAGCCAAACTGGGGGTCGAAGGCTGGAATGATTCCCCCAGGGCGCAACTGCCTACAGACTCCTGCAAATGTCCATAGGAGAGTGAATTACGGCACTGGGTATACGCGAACCGAGCCGGGTCACTCCTTGACCAAACTATCGCATTCCCCCTGCTGCGGCAACTCCTACACACCTGTTGTCCTGGGTAGACAATACCCCAGCGGTGGGTGGTGGGTCAGTTTGAATTTCCACTTCAGGTGGAAAGCTGATCGATACGCCCGTATGATGCTTGACGACCGTTCCCGGCCGGATAGCGGAAGGATACACCCATGACAGATGCGAACTCAGCTGCCAGTACGCGAACCTCAAGAGTCATCAAGGCTCCGCGCGAAGCTCTCTATCGAGCGTTTACCGACCCTGCAGCCTTGGCTGTCTGGCTTTCGCCGGGAGAGATGACCGGAAAGGTCCATGAGTTCGACGCCCGAGTTGGCGGAGGATATCGGATGTCGCTGTTCTATCCCTCATCCGAGCAGGTGTACCGCGGCAAGACCTCGGAGCGGGAAGACCGTTTCACGGCACGGTTCGCGGAGCTCACGCCCCCAACAAGAATCGTCCAAGCGATATCCTTTGACTCGGTGGATCCCGCCTTCTCAGGAGAGATGACCATGGTGGTCACATTTGAGGATAGAGACGGCGGGACAGAAGTGACCATCTTGTTTGAGCACATACCGTCGGGCATACGACCCGAGGATAATGAGGCTGGCTGTCGGTCGTCACTTGAGAAGCTGGCTCGCTACATCGAGTAGGAAAGCGGTTGATCCGGTTTGGGACCGAAAGCCGAAATTGAAAGTGACCCACTACCCAGCGGTGACGCCAATCGCCACAAGGTAGAGTATGCTGCGGGTCCTGGTTCGCTGGAGCAACGCCCATGGGCCGAGAGGGAGAAGGTTATGAGCATCTGCTCGTCATCGGGAGCCTCCTCGCCTTGGTGTGGCTCGCAGGACACTTTGGATGGCTTCTCGAAGGCCTTCCACCAGCGTCAACGGACCTGCGCGCAGCCTGCCCTCCTAAGCCGAGCCCCAGGGTTTCCTTGCTCGCAACTTCATCTCCGCAACAGGCCCCGGCTCCGGCTTCAATGCCGGTCTCCACTTCTGGTCCGGGGGGAGCCAGCCGCTCGAAAGCGAAAACCGCGGGGCGGCGGACTATCTCCGGCAAAGTGGTCCAGACCAGCGACTACTGCGGCGGGGCGAATCCTTCCGAGGAAATCCTCGAATTCCTCCGAAAAGAGAAGCCTTTCCCCAACAAAGAGGTGTTCGTACGCGCCGGAAACGTAAACGCTATCAAGCAAACCATCCTGAAATTCACTACCGATGCAGAGGGAAATTTCAAAATCTCATTGCCGCCGGGCGATTATTGCTTCATCGACGACAGCAAGAAGGATGCATTGAGGGTTCCAGACTTCACAAAAGAAAACCAAAACCTCGCCCCGTCTCAGCAGTATCACCTGACCAGCGAAGAGTGCCTGAAGCAGTGGTGGGAGACTTGCGACAAAACCCTAAAGGTCGAGAAGAAAGACCTGAAAGGCGTTGTCATCAAGTATCATCGCGCGTGCAATCCACCCTGCGTCGTTGGCGGCCCCAAACCGATGTAAGCTGAATGGTAATACCAGTAACACACAGTGGAAGAAACACCGGGGCTGCGCCCGACGCCTGGACGGAAGGTCTTATTCCGTAGGTCCCCACGCCTCCGGGGCGGCTTCTTCAAACCGCGTGAAGGCGTTCAGGAAAACGAACTGGATGCGCTCGGTGGGGCCATTGCGCTGTTTGGCGATGATGATCTCAGCCTTGGCGCGCTCCTCCGCGGTCTCCTCGGGCTTGTAGAGGTTTGGCCGGTGGATGAAGATGACCACGTCAGCGTCCTGCTCGATGGCGCCCGATTCGCGCAGGTCGGCGAGCTGCGGCCGGCGGTCTTCGCGTTCCGGGGCGCGAGTCAGCTGGCTCAGCACCAGTACAGGCGCTTTGAGCTCCTTAGCCAAGCCCTTCAGGCCCCGGGTGATGCTCCCAACCTCTTCGTTGCGGTTGCCGAAGCGCCCGCGCGCCGCCACCAGTTGCAGATAGTCCACAATCACCAGCGACAATCCTTTGTCGCGTTTCAGCCGGCGGGCCTTGGCTCCCATCTCGACTACGGTGGAGGAGCCCGAGTCGTCGATCCACAGCGGCGCCTCAGCCAAGCGCGCAAGTGATTCAGTCATCCGCCGCCCATCGTCGCGAGAGAGGCGCCCGGTGCGGAACTTGTGCGCGTCGATGCGCGCGTGCGAAGCCAGCAGGCGCATCAGGAGCGACTCCTTCGACATCTCCAGGCTGAAAATCGCCACCAGCTCGTTATCGCGCACGGCCACGTTTTCGGCGATGTTGAGCGCCAGAGCGGTCTTGCCCACGGCCGGCCGCGCCGCCAGGATGATCAGCTCGGATCCCTGGAGGCCCGAGGTGATGTTGTTGAGCTGGTTGTAGCCGGTGGAAAGCCCCGTGACCTGCCTGCCTTCGGTGAGGATGCGCGCGAGCCGGTCGAAGTTCTCGCGCACTAGATCTTTCACGCCCACGAACCCCGCGCGCGCGCGGTCTTCAGCCAATTGGAAGATGGTGGACTCGGCGCGATCCAGAATGGCATCCGCGTCCTCTTCCGCTTCCAAAGCCTGCTGCTGAATGGCATAAGTCGCATGGATGACGTTGCGCAGGATGGCCTTTTCTTTGACGATGCGTGCGTAATGCTCGACGTTGGTGATGCGTGGCACCCCATCCACCAGTTGCGCCAAGTAGGCGGCGCCGCCGGAAGCCTCGAGCTCCCCGCGACGCTGGAGTTCCTCGGTCAGCGTTACCAGGTCGATAGCCTGCTGCGACTCGCCCAGCGCGATCATCTGCTGGAAGACGCGCCGGTGCTGATCGAGAAAGAAGTCTTCGGATTGGAGCTTTTCCACCGCCGCGTTCAAGACGTGGTTATCGAGCAGAATGGCGCCCAGAATACTCCGTTCGGCGTCCAGATTGTGCGGAAGCGGGCGTTCGAGGGCGACCTCGGGGGTCATAGGATCGTTGTGCGTTCGCCTTATTTTCGCCTGAGGCGGCAGCGAGTTCAACAGCTTTCTGCGGGGGACAGGCAGTGCTGCCTGTCCCCGCCTGCTGCGCGCCCGCCCTTAGGAAGTTCACTCCTCCCATGCGTGGGGTGGCGAGCGAGAGCCCGAATTGTGGGCGCGCCAGGTGGCGGCGTCAACCGGAGAACTTGTGCATATTGAGGAGAGCTGTGGGAAGTGAGGAAATCTCTCGGATGTGGAAATCTTGAGGAGAACCGCCGCAAATTCGGAGACAAAAAATTGCTCCGAGACGATCGGGCTTGCCGGAGTGTCCCCTGAGAGTCCTCGGGTGCTAGGCCTGCGGGCTAGGTCTCGCGCTCGACAACGACCTTAATCGCGGCGGCGACATCCTGGTACAGCTTCGCAGTCACCTGGTATTCGCCGATCAGCTTAATCGGATCGGCGAGCTCGATCTTGCGCTTATCAATATTGAAGCCCTGCGCGGCGAGCGCCTCGGAGATGTCCGCGGCAGTGACCGAGCCAAAGAGTTGATCGTTTTCGCCCGACTTGCGCTTCAGCTTGACGCTGACCGCGGCCAGCAGCTCGGCGAGTTTCTCCGCGCCTCCTTTTTCGTTCGCGGTGCGCTTGGCGAGCACGGTGCGGATTTTCTCCAGGCGCTTCACGTTGCCCGCGCTGGCCTCAATGGCCAGCTTGCGCGGCAGCAAATAGTTGCGCGCGTAGCCATCGGCCACTTCGACCACCTGGCCTCGCGTTCCCAGCTTTTCGATGTCTTCCTGCAAAATGATTTGCATCGGCCTTTCCTTTGTAGCGCTCCATTGGCGGTTGATGGCCTAGAATACGCCTCGGACCTGCTCCGGAAGCTCCCAGAATTCGATGCTCGCGCCGGACCAAGTACCTAGAGTGCAGTGGCAAACGGCAGCAGCGCAATGTTGCGCGCGCGCTTGATGGCCTCGCCCAGCCAGCGCTGATGCCTCGAGCAGGTACCGGTCATGCGCCGCGGCAGGATCTTGCCGCGCTCCTGCACGAATGGCTGAAGCATCTCTACCTTCTTGTAGTCGATAAAATCCACCCGATCGACGCAGAAGCGGCAAACCTTCTTCTTGCGGAAGTATTGCCGCTTGCCTTTGCGTGGGCCGCCCGGAGGCGCCTCGCGGCGCTCGCGCTGGCCCGACGGCCCGGCCTGATGTTGCCTCGGTTCTTCTGGCATAGTTCCCCTTTCGCTCGATCTGGACTAGCCCGCGGCGGCGACCTGCTCGCCAGCGCTCGCTGGCTTTCGCGGGCGCCGCGCCATCTTTCGCTCACGCCGCCGGATGAACTTCTGCTGGCGCTTCAACTCCTCATCCAGACGCACGGTTTGATACTTGAGCACCGGATCGGATACCTTCAGGCGCCGCTCGAGCTCCTTGATCATTTCGCCCTGCGTGCTGCGCAGCAGCAGATAGACGTAGATACCTTCGCGGTGTTTGGAGACACGATAGGCCAGCTTGCGCGTGCCCCACTTCTCGACTTTTTCCACTTTACCGCCGCGTTCGTTGGCCGCCTGCTCCAGTGTGGCCACCACCTTGGTGATTTCTTCCTCCGGAGTGGCAGGTCGGCAGATGAAGATCAGGTCATATATGCGTTCTTCCATGCTCCCTCGATTCCGTGTCTGGAACGGGTTGAGTCTGCGAAGCGTATTTCAGTGGAGATGCTTCGCTGAGTTTTGTGGCTCTTGCGTCCCGACAGTTTTGGTCGGTAACCCCAGCCCCGTCGGACTCGGCACGACAGCAACCTTCAAGGGCGCTCCGGGCCGGGAGAGACCCTCGAAATCGAACCCCCTCAAATCGAAATCTCGCCAGGCGGCGGCACGCGCCGGTTAAACCGGTTCATCGCCCGGGTCACGCCTTCGGTCAGGATCACCGCGACCGCTCCAGCGGCTTGCTCAATCATCTCCGCTGCGATTTCCAGTTCGGCCTTGCGCATCGGGCGCAGCACGTAGGCCGCAAGATCACCCACGGGATGCTCCGGCTGCACCCCCAGCCGCACGCGGGTAAATTGGTCGGTTCCAATGGCGCCGATCAGCGACTTCAACCCATTGTGCCCGCCGGCACTGCCGCGCTCCCGGATGCGGATCATGCCCCAGGGCAGCGCAACCTCGTCGTAAATGACGATCATTTCCGCCGGGTCGCACTCAAACCGGCTGAGCAGTTCGCGCACCGCCAGACCACTCAGGTTCACGTACGTTTGTGGCTTGGCCAGCAAGACTTCTTGCCCCGCCAGATGGCCTCGGCCAATGCAAGCCTTCCCCTCGGGCCGCTCGACCCGCATGCCGCCGAGTTCCGCCAACCGGTCCACGACCAGGAAACCCAGGTTGTGCGGCGTCCAAGCGTATTCCGGACCAGGATTGCCGAGGCCGACGATCAGCCGCATCCGCTTGGCCACCCGCTCGCGCACATCCATTGGACGGCTTCAGTCCTGCCGCCCGAACACGCGTTGGTCCGGTGAAACACCGCACGCACGGAACACAAAAACGCCGGCGACAAACGCCCCACCCCAACAAACGCCTATTTTTCTTTTTCCTTTTCCTTGCCCTTGCCTTTTGCCTCGGCCTCGGCTGCGACTTCCTCGCCTTCTTCGGCTTCCTTCTTCCCCTTCTTGATGACCTCGGGTTCAGCGGGCGCCGCCTCAGTGGGGGCGGCCGCTTCGACCGGCTTCTCTTCCTCCGCGCGCAGCGCCACCACGTGCGCGATGACCCGCTGCGGGTCAGTCAGCAGCTTGATTTTCTGGGGGTCGAGCGGCAGATCGGCCGCGCGAAGTTGCTTGCCGATCATCAATCCGCTCACATCCACCTTGAACTCGTCCGGAATCTCGCTGGGCAGGCATTCAATTTCGACTTCGCGGGTCACCATTTCGAAGATGCCACCCTGCATCTTGACGCCTTGCGGCTCGCCGAAAGTGTGGACCGGCACCTTGACGCGCATGCGCACGTCCATAGCGATTCTCAGCATATCCACGTGCAGCAGCGAGCCTTTCGCCGGGTCCACCTGCCAGTCTTTCAGGATGGCCTTGTGTTCGCTGCCGTTCAGCTTGACGGTGAAGATGGTGTTGTGGCCGGATTCGGAGCGCAGAATGCCGGCCACCTGCTTGGTGTTAACCGCCACGGCCTGCGGTTCGCCTGAGCCGCCGTAGAGGACGGCGGGGATCTGCCCGGCGCAGCGCATGCGCCGCGCGGCGTTCTTTCCCCGCGTGTCGCGGGGCGTAGCCTCCACAATGATCTGTTCCATGGGTCCTTCCTTTACCCCCTAGATGAATAGCTCGCTGATCGACGTTTCTTCGTGGATCGAGCGGATGCCGCGGGCGAGCAATTCGGCGACGCTGAGCACCTTGATCTTTTGGACTTTCTTCGCTTCCGGGGTAAGCGGCACCGAGTTGGTGACCACAACCTCTTGGATCGCCGAGCGGCACAGGCGCTCGACCGCCGGCCCGGAAAGCACGGCGTGGGTACAGGCGGCATAGACTTTCGTCGCCCCCTCCTTGAGCAGTGCCTCCGCGGTCTTCACCAGCGTGCCGGCGGTATCGATGATGTCGTCAATCACCAGCGCGACGCGGCCGCGCACGTCGCCGATCAAGTTCATCACTTCGCTGACATCCACGTCCACGCGCCGCTTATCCACGATGGCCAGCGGCGCATCCATTTTCTTAGCGAAGAAGCGCGCGCGCTCCACGCCGCCCGCATCCGGCGAAACTACGGTGAGATTCTTCAGCCGCAGGTTATGGAAATACTCGACCAGAACTGGCGAGGCATACAAGTGGTCCACCGGCACGTTGAAGTAGCCCTGAATCTGCGGCGCGTGCAGGTCCAGCGTCAGCGCGCGGCTGGCCCCGGCGGTTTCCAGCAGGTCGGCCACCAATTTGGCGGAGATCGGCACGCGCGGCTTGTCTTTGCGGTCCTGCCGCGCGTAACAGTAGTACGGTATCACCGCGGTGATGCGCCAGGCCGACGCGCGCTTGAACGCGTCAATCATCATCAGTAACTCCATCAGGTGAAAGTCCACCGGCTGGCTGCACGCCTGCACCACAAAGACGTCGGCGCCGCGCACGTTTTCCAGCACCTGGAAGTAGATCTCGCCGTCGCTGAACTTGCCAAGCGCCGCGCGTCCCGGGCTGACGTCCAGATAACGGCAGATTTCTTCCGCCAACGGGGGATTGGCGCTTCCGCTAAAGATCTTGAACTTATCGAACTTATCGTCGGCCAAAGATTTCCCTTCACATGCCGCCTCGCCCGAATTGGGCGCGGCGGTATTCTCCCCGCGAAAGGGTCTTGCAGACGAAAGCCTGGTCTCTCAGGAACCCCTGGGCGGCCCGGCGCGCCTGCGCTGGGCTTCGGAATATGCCGAACACCGCCGAACCGCTACCCGCCAGCGCGGCTTCCGCCGCTCCTCGCTTGAGCAGCTCCCGCTTGAGTTTTGCCAAACGGGGGTGTCGCCGGAAGACCGCCGCCTCAAAATCGTTCGCGGGCAAATCTCCCTGCGGGCTCCAGCACAGAGCGCAGAAACGCCATAGTTTAGAAGCTGGGTCGCGGTTTGTCAATTGCCGGCTCTGCCTGCCTCTGTCGTACCAAGCATAGGCATCGCGCGTGCTCACGACAATGTCAAGCGGCGACACCACCAGCACCGCGCGGGCAGGCAGGTCGGGCAACGGATAGATCTCATCGCCGCGGCTGACACCCAGCGCCCGTCCTCCGTAAAGGAAGAACGGCACGTCGGCGCCCAGACTGGCCGCGATTTCAGCGAGTCGCGCCGCCGGAAGTGTCCGCCCGGTCAGGCGCAGCATCCCCACCAGGGCCGCGGCGGCATCGCTTGATCCTCCCCCCAGTCCACGACCGATGGGGATGCGTTTCCCCAGCTCGATGCGCACTCCGGAGCGAATCCGAAATTCGTTCCGCAGTGCATCCACCGCGCGGTACGCAAGATTCTCCGCGTCGGACGCCGCTGCCAGCGCAGGATCGCCGGAAACAATCAACTCAACGCCGGGCCTGCGCTGCAGCAAGAGGATAATCTTGTCGTGTAGTGAAATAGTTTGGAAAACAGTGCGCAGCTCGTGGTAGCCGTCCGGCCGTTTTCCCAGGATGTGGAGGCCCAGATTGACCTTGGCAAACGCCGGCAGCCGCACTGAGCGCATCGGTGGCAGAGCTATTCTGGTTTGGCCTCGCCCGCAGCTTTCTGCTGGGCCAGGCGATGCTTCAAGTCGGAGAGCTTCTGCTCGAGTGCCGCCACCTTATCGGTTTCATTCTCGGTGGGCAGGGCGTGCCTCCATTCGGCTAGCGCCTTTTCCCACTCGGCGGCGGCGAGGTCGGGACGCCCGAGCTTGGAATAAACGTCGCCCAGGTGGTCGCGAATGGTGGGGTCGTGACCATTGCGCTCGACGGCCTTGCGCAGCGAGCCTTCGGCTTCCGCCAGCCGGTTCTGCTTGAAGTAAGCCCAGCCCAAGCTGTCGAGGTAGGCGCCGTTGTGGGGATCCTCGGCCAACGCGCGCTTGACCAGATTGGTGGCTTCGTCCAGGCGCAAGCCTAGGTCAGCCAGCATATAGCCATAGTAATTCAGCGTCGGAGCATTGCGTGGATTGATTTCCAGGACGCGCTTGAACTGGCCTTCCGCCAAGTCGTACTTCTTCTGCCGCTCAAAAATCGCGCCGAGCATGAACCACACCATCTCATTTTCCGCCGGGCGGCCGGCCATTTTTTCGGCCATGCGCGCAGCCGCTTCGGCATCGGCATAACGCCGGCCGCGCTCATAGATCTGCGCTAGATCGAGGTAGATCTCGCGCTCGTCGGACCCTCCCGTCAGCATCCCCCGCAGAAACTTGGCGGCTTCGTCGGTGTCGCCCTTCTCGCCGAGCAGCAACGCGTGGGTCACCCGGATGCTGCGGTCCTTCGGATAGGCCTCCAGCGCCTTGCGCGATTCCTGGAGTGCCTTGGCGAGGTCACGGCCTGCGCGATAGGTGTCCACCACCAGCACGCGCGCCCGCCGGTCTTCCTCTTCGCCGAGCTTCAACATCTCCTGGAAGGTATTAATCGCAGCAGAGTAATTCTCGACGTCGCGATAGAGCCGGCCCAACTGCTCGTAGAGAATGGCGAGGGTGCGGCGGGTGGCCGGCGTCAGACCTGCCTGAGACTTTACCCCCGCGACGGCGTCGGAGAGCACACGGATGGCGTCGTCAAACCGACCCTGCGCCTCGTAGATCATCGCCTCGTAGTAGATCACTTCCAGGCTGCCTGGGGAGCGCTGCTTGGCGTGCAGGACGTTCTCCTCGGCCTTGTCGAGATGGTGCAGTTGCCGATAGATTTGCGCCAGTCGGAGGTAGTTGTCCGCGTCGTCCGGTTCGATTTCGACGAGTTTCTTGAACTGCTCGAGTGCCGGGGCGTATTTCTCCTGAGCAAGCAGCGCCTGCGCCAGCCCGCGCCTATGACCGACATCGGCGGGGTCGAGCTCAACCGCTTTGCGGTACGCCTGTTCAGCCTGCGCCGGGTCGTGGGTTTGCGTGTAGGCGTCGCCCAACAGGTCGAGCAGCCCCGCGGTGGGCGAGCGTTTCACGATCCGCTCGAGCAGAGCGATGGCCTCCGACGATTTGCCGCTGTCCAGGAGGAGTTGCGTGAGCTGTTCGACCGCGGCCTCATTTTCCGGCTCCCGCTCAAGCAGACCGCGCAGCACCTCGCCGGCTTTTTCGTGTTCGTTCTCCAGGCGGTAGAGCCGCGCCAGCCAGAGCGCCGCCTCGGTGTCGCCGGGGTCAATCCGCAGGATTTCGCGGTACTGCTCGATCGCTCGTCCCACGGTCTCTCGCTGGCCCGCCGCCCCGCTCAGGTCGCCAAGCGTGCGGACGTAGATGTGCGCCAGCAAGCGCCGCGCCGGCAGATTGTCGGGATCGCGCTTGAGAATTTCTTGCGCCTCGAGCACGGCATCACGGATGCGTTGGGACTTGAAGTAGATCTCCGCCAGCCGCTCGCCGATCACCGGGGCCCTGGGGTCGAGTTCGTAGGCTTTCTTATAAAATTCGATCGCCTGGTTCGCGTACTCGCCCCGGCTGCTGGCCTCATAGAGCTCCTCGTAGAGGCGACCCATGGCAAAGTTGTAATAGGACTGTGCGCGCTTCCCCGCGTCCGGCTGGGAGTAATCGCCTGGGGAATCTTTGCCGCGAGCGACGTCCGCGCGCTTGTCGTGACTCCCCTGGGGCGTTGCCTGCGGAGCGGCCTGGGGTGCAGCTGGGGTCGCCGCGGCGGGCGCCGCGACCAGTAAAGAAAGAGCAATCAGACTAAGTTGGGTTTTCATTCGGCCACCAAAAAAAGCATTATCCTATACGCCCCGCGCACTGGTCAAAGCCGTTGCGCGCCAGCGTTTCCAGCCCCGAAAGTACCAACCAACTTGGATGCGCAAACCCTTGACTGGGACAAAGATTCCTTGCGGGGCCTCGGAAAAAAGTCAGTCTAGCCGCTTCATCGCGGGCCCTAGAAACAGAGACGAGCATATCTGTCCTGCCAGGTGGCAGTTTCCGGGTGGCAGCGGGGCCGCGGGGCAGGAGAAAGTGGTTGACAGTTTCCATATTTCTGCTATTGTAGAATTGTGGAAGCCAAGCCCTCTCCCCGCCAAGTCGCCCGCTATGCCAACATGCTGTCGGCCATGGGCACCGTTCCCCGACTTCGCATCATGCGACAGCTGCTCTCCGCCCATCCGCAGGGCATGGTCGTGGGCGACATCCAGTCGGAACTCGGTATTCCCGGTTCCACGCTCTCCCATCACCTGGAAAAACTCAAAAACGTGGATTTGGTCACCGTTCGCCGGGAACGGCAGTTTCTCTGGTATGCGGCCAACGCCGAGGCCTTACGTGAGCTTCTGGCCTTTCTTTACGAAGAGTGTTGCACCCGGAGCAAGGCCATTCGAGCGGACTCAGTTGTTCAGCTTCGCCCCTAAATACACCTTCAGACATTCAGGATCGGTGAGGATTACAAAGGAGGCGCGATGGGCCAGCAAGAAATCAAAGAGATCGTAAAAGAAAAATATGCAGAGGCGGCGCGTCGCGTCGCGGGCGGCGGCAAGGCCTGCTGCGGCGGCGCGGCGGAGACGGGCCACGATGACCCCATTACCTCCAACCTCTACAGTGAGAATGAAACCGCGGGCCTTCCTGAAGAAGCAGTGACTGCGTCGCTGGGCTGCGGGAATCCCAGCGCCTTGGCGCAGTTGCGTCCCGGCGAAACGGTCCTCGATCTGGGCTCCGGCGGCGGGATTGACGTTTTGCTTTCCGCCCGCAAAGTGGGACCTGCTGGAAAGGCCTACGGGCTGGACATGACCGACGAGATGCTGGCTCTCGCCCGCGCAAATCAGCGCAGGAGCAGCATCGAGAACGTGGAGTTCCTGAAAGGCGCGATTGAGAATATCCCGCTGCCGGACAATTCCGTCGACGTGATCATTTCCAACTGTGTGATCAACCTTTCGGCAGACAAGGATCGCGTTCTGGCGGAGGCTTTCCGCGTCCTGCGGCCGGGCGGCCGGCTGGCGGTCTCCGACGTGGTGGTTCGCGGCAAGATACCGGTGGTGATTCGCCGCAGTATCGAGCTCTGGATCGGGTGTGTCGCCGGCGCGCTTGAGGAAAACGAATATCGGGCCAAGCTAGCCCGCGCGGGATTCGAAGCGCTGGAGGTGGAGCCCACGCGAATCTACCGCGTCGAAGAAGCGCGGAAATTCTTGTCTCAAGCAGGCATTGACGTGGACGCCGTTGCGCAGCTCGTGGACGGCAAATTCATGAGCGCTTTCGTGCGCGCCCGCAAACCCCAGGCCGTGTAGCTCGCCACAGTCAGCGCGCGTCAGCGCCCGGCGCTGTCATTCCGAGCCCGCCGCGGCGGGCTGGCTCAGACGGTCCACCAAGTCTCATCAAAGCAACGGCTGACTTACTACCTGCTCCTGGAAGAGCAAGGCAATAGCAGTTCCTTCCAGAGCCCCGCTATGCTCTCACCGGTCATGTCCTGACGGAATAAGAGATCTCGATAGAAGAATTTCGATCAGTGCCGGAAGTGGCGCACGCCAGTGAAGACCATGGCGAGGCCCAGGTTGTTTGCCACAGCGATTACCTCGGCGTCGCGCACCGATCCCCCTGGCTGGATCACCGCAGTGGCCCCCGCGCGGGCCGATTCCTCAACGCCGTCAGGGAACGGAAAGAATGCATCCGAGGCTACCACACTCCCCGCCAGCGACTCCTGGGCCTTCATCACGGCCAGCTTGACGGAGTCCACGCGGCTCATCTGCCCTGCGCCCACTGCGAGCGTCTGCCCGTCGCGCGCAAACACGATGGCGTTTGACTTGACGTGCTTCACCACCTTCCAGGCAAACAGCAGCGCGTCAATCTCTGAACGTGTGGGAGCTCGCTCGGTCACTGTTTTCAGCGCGCTCTGCGCGAGTTGGTAGTGGTCGGGCTCCTGCACCAGCACTCCTCCCGCAATGCGCTTCAGCTCCAGTTCCTGCGCCGCCTCGCCCGTGAGCAGAGCTGAAGGAGCGCTCGCCGGCATCTCCATCAACCGCAGGTTTTTCTTCGAGGAAAGCCATTCCCCGGCAGTCACTTCATACCCCGGCGCGACGATGCACTCGACGAAGAGTTTGCTGACTTCCTTGGCTGTGGCTGCGTCCATCGGCCGGTTAACCGCCACAATACCGCCATACGCCGACACCGGGTCGCAGGCGTAGGCTTTCCGGTAGGCCTCCAGCAACGTCTTCTGCTCGGCGGCCCCGCAGGGGTTGCTATGCTTGACGATGACCGCTGCTGGCAGCGTAAACTCCTGCGCCAGCGCCCACGCTGCGTCCAGGTCCACCAGGTTATTGTAGGAAAGCTCTTTCCCTTGCAGTTGCCGCGCGCCGGCCAGCCCTTCGGCTGGACGCCCGGCTGAGACGTAGAGCGCCGCCTGTTGATGTGGATTCTCGCCATAGCGCAAGCTCTGCTTCCGCGCCAGCGCAAGGTGGAGTCGCTCGGGGAGCGCTGGACGCTCGCCCAGTCGCACAACGCCATCGGCAGCGGTGAGCCGCTCTAGTTCGGTGGCAATCAGCCCGTCGTAACGCGTGGTGGCCGAGAATGCTCTCCGCGCCAGGTCGAGCCGCGTCGCGAGACTCAATTCACGCGCCGCTTCGAGCTCCCGAGCCACGCGAGGGTAGTCCGCCGGGTCGACGACCACCGCGACGCTCTCGAAATTCTTTGCCGCTGACCGCACCAGCGCCGGCCCGCCGATGTCGATGTTCTCAATCAGCTCCTGGGCGTCGAGCCCGTCCTGCGCGGCGGTAGCCTCAAAGGGGTAAAGGTTCACCACGACCAGGTCAATCGGGGTGATTCCGCGCTCGGCCGCCTGTTTGCGGTCACCCGCGTTGCCGCGACGAAAAAGGATACCTCCGTGAACCTTCGGGTGCAGCGTCTTGACGCGCCCGCCGAGCATCTCCGGCCAGCCGGTCAGCTCGACCACATCGCGGGCCTGCAGCCCTGCCTCGCGAAGTAGCTTCGCCGTACCGCCAGTGGAAATGATCTCGACTCCCAGCGCTGCCAGCCGGCACGCGAACTCCAGCAAACCAGTTTTGTCATACACGCTGATCAGTGCTCGCTCGATGGGCACGCGCGCCTCCGGCGCAGCAGAAAAGGTCTCTATTCTATTTGTCCTCGATGGATTCCCAAAGGAGCTTTTCGAAAGCTCGTTAGTGGATGGTTCGGGAAGACCTTCCCAGGTTGCGTCTGAGGCGGCTGCAGTTGGGGATTTGTTTTTGTTCTATTTTTTTGGCGTTGCGAGTTTCGCCGTTCGCGCGGCGACTTTCTCTGGCCTACTTTTTTACCCGCGCCTTCAGCCGGACCTGCCCGCCTTCCAGCGCCACGACGTATTCCAGCTGCTGGGAGCCCTCGCCAGTCTTCAGTTGCTGCGTCTTCCGTCGCAGGAATTCCCGGAAGTTTTGCTGCGTTAGCCGATCGGTGCTCTCTCCAGCGCTTTCCTTGGCGCTCCGGAAGGCCCGGAATAGCTGCTCCACCTTCTCGGGTTCGCTATCGGGGTCCGAACAGGTCACGGCGAAGAGCGTCCCAGGCTTTGGGCCCGCCGCGCCATCAACCGGGCGGCCACCGGTTCGTTCGGCTTCGATGGCCTTGGCCGCGACGCCAAAGTGGCGCGACACGGTGCCCTCTTCTTTCTGCTTGAACCGCTTGCGAAAGACTTCCCGATATTTCGCATAGGTCTGTGCCAGATTGTTGTACCGGAAGCGTTGGCCGAAGTTGATCTCCGCAATGCGTTCGGCGTAGCGTCTAATCAGCTGCTCGATGCGCCACTCGATGTCCGCAGGGGGACGCTTCTTCCCGCCGCCAAAGTATTGATCGTACTCGACCTTGAGCTGGCGGATGTCCTTCTCAAGCTGGTTCAAGTCTTCGTCAACTGTAGTCATGACCGCGGGAAGGGGGAAAAGAAAGCGTAGTGCCGAGCCGTGCAGGCGTCAACCGCGCGCCAGCGGGACGATACGGATCAGACAATACCAGAGCCGCAAGCGCGGCCGTTTCCCTCGCTTGCCCATCGTAATCGAAAGGCAGTACCGCGGCGGTTGCTCTGCTGCCCCGCCTGTGCTGAAATACCTGGGCTGTGAAGCCTTCTGCCGATCGCGCTGCTGAGGGGAGCGCGGATCCACGCGCGGCTCTGCTCCGACAGATTCCTGCGGTAGACGAACTTCTGGGCGGCCCGCGTGTGGCGCGCCAATGCGAGCGGGTGAACCGCGCGGTGGTGGTGGAGATCGCCCGCGCGGTGCTGGCCGACCTCCGCGCTCTGATCGCGCGCGACCCCAAAGCGGCTGCCGCCGCGCTCGAACCCGCCGCCCTCGACGAGCGAATCGCCGTCGAAGTCGAGCGCGTATCGGCCGTCTCCCTGCGCCCGGTCATCAACGCCACTGGCGTGATCCTGCACACCAACCTCGGCCGCGCGCCCCTAGCCACCGCGGCGATTGAGCACGTTCGCGAGGTCGCCACGCAATACTCGAACTTGGAGTACGACCTGGCCGCCGGCGCTCGCGGCAAGCGCGATGTTCACACCGCACGCCTGCTGGCCCGGCTGGCCGGCGCCCAGGCCGCCATCGTCGTTAACAACAACGCCGCCGCTATCTTCCTGGTGCTGAACACGCTGGCCAAGGGCGGCGAGGTGATTGTCTCGCGGGGCGAATTGATTGAAATCGGCGATGGCTTCCGCATTCCCGACATCATGGCGGAAAGCGGAGCGGTGCTGCGCGAGGTCGGGACAACAAATCGCACGCGCCTGGCGGATTACGAGCGCGCCATTTCCGAGCGCACGCGCCTGTTACTGCGCGTTCATCCGTCGAACTTTCGCATCGTCGGCTTCACCGAGAGGCCGTCGCTCGACGAGTTGGTCGAGCTCGGCCGCCGCGTCGGGCTGCCCGTGTTCGAGGACCTCGGTTCGGGCTGCTTGGTGGACCTCTCCGCCTACGGAATCGAAGAGCCAGTGGTGGGCGCGAGCCTCGCTGCGGGCGCGTCGCTAGTCTCTTTCAGCGGGGATAAAATGCTGGGCGGGCCGCAAGCGGGCATAGTCGCCGGTGAAAAGCAATTAGTTGAGCGCATCCGCCGCAATCCGATGTTCCGCGCGCTGCGCGTCGATAAGCTGACCATCGCCGCGCTCGAGGTTACCTTGAGCGCCTGCCTACGCGGCGCGCTCGATGAAATCCCCGCCTTACGAATGATTCGCCTCCCCGCCGGCGAAATCGACCGCCGCGCGCAAGAGTTCGTTCAGCGCTTACGCTCGCAGCTTCCGCCCGGTGAGGCAGAAATCGAGATTCGCGCGGGGCAGTCGGTGATCGGGGGAGGCTCGACGCCAGCCGAGCACCTACCCACGCGCGTCATCACGGTTGCAAGTGCGCGCTACTCGGCGGCGCAGCTCGAGGCCCGCCTCCGCCAGCCGGAACACCGCAGTGACTCCGCAGCCGGGACGAACTCCGCTGAAAGGGAACGCGGCGCAACCGCGCACGCCGCTGCCGTGCTTGCCCGCATCGAAGACCAGAGCCTGGTGCTCGACCTCCGCACCGTTTTCCCCGAACAAGAAGCCGCGCTCGCCGCGGCCCTCGCCGCGGCCCTCGCCGCCGCCCTGCGCTAGCACCGGAGGGAAAACCGATTCGCCGGGTATTCGTAATGTGATATAGCTTATATATAGAAGGGGCGAACGATGAAGCCTGCCCTAGTTCATTTCGAGCCGCAACAGAAGCAGCGTCTTACGCGCCGCGCGCGCCAACGCGGCAAATCATTCTCTCACGAAGTGCGAAATGCTGTGGATCTGTATCTCGAGCTGTCTCCGGAAGCCGTGGAGAAGCTCGAGGGTCTTGCTTCTGCCGCGCGCCAGTCAATTGAGCGCACCATCGCGCGGTTGGATGATGCTATCGCGACCGTCGATCGTGTTTTGAAGCGCAGGGGCAAAAAGCGATGACGAGCTGCTGGAACGCATGGGCGCCGCACGCCTCAAGCGCCTTCCGCCTCCCAGATAGCTCCCCGGTTCGCTGGCTCACGAGTCCGGATGCTTGCCGCTGTCGTCCAAAACGAGCAACTTCGTCTCGCTCATAAACCTTTGCCCGCGCTGGTGCCGGGCTGGGCGCTGGTGCGCGTGCGCCTGGCGGGCATCTGCAATACCGACCTCGAAATCCTGCGCGGCTACCGCGATTTCCGAGGCACGCCCGGGCACGAATTTGTCGGTGAAGTGGTCGAGGTAGGTGCTCCGCCCTTACGCAGCAAAGGTAAGGCACTTCGTCGCGCCGATTCCCGGTGGCTGGGCCGGCGTGTCGTAGGCGAAATCAACATCGCCTGCGCCGCACTCGGTCGGCCGGACTTTTGCCGGTACTGCCGGCGCGGAATCACCACGCATTGCCTGCGCCGCCGGGTGCTGGGGATCGTCGCGCATGACGGCGCATTTGCCGAGTACCTGAGCCTGCCGCTGCGCAACCTCCACCGCGTTCCCGACAGCGTCACCGACGAGCAAGCGGTTTTCACCGAACCGCTCGCCGCCGCCTGCGAAATCCTCGAGCAGGTGCGCATCCGCGATCATCCCGAGGCCGCCGTGTTGGGTGACGGCAAGCTGGCTCAATTGATCGCCCGGGTGCTGCGCACGGCCGGCCTGCGCGTGGTAATGTTCGGCAAATATGCCGGCAAGCTGGCGCTGGCCCGCGAGGCCGGCATATCAACTGTGCGCGTAAATCCTGCGCGACAAGGCGGGCGCTCCAGCCAGCAACAATTCTCCCTGGTCGTCGAAGCTACCGGCTCACCTGCGGGCTTCGTACAGGCCCAGCAGCTCACCGCGCCGCGCGGCACCCTGGTTCTGAAGTCCACCTTTCAGGGCGCAGCAGAAGTGCAGACGTGGCCCATCGTGGTGCACGAGCTCACCTTGGTCGGCTCGCGCTGCGGACCGTTTCCTCGCGCTTTGGACTTGCTGCGCTCCAGCCGCGTTGACCCGCGACCCCTCGTCGCGCGCGCCTTTCCTCTGCGCGAAGCCCCCGCCGCCATCCGCCACGCCCAAAAGCCCGGCGTCCTCAAAGTGCTCCTAAAGCCGCCTTGACTTTGGCGGAAGCGGATGCCTAGACTGCTCGTGCCGCGCTGAACCATGACGCCTTCCGAAGGAAAAGTTGTCACCGTGGGTGTGACCGGAGCCAGCGGCGCCATTCTGGCGCAGGCAGCGCTGCGGTTGCTCGACGCCGACCCACGCGTCGCCCAGGTGCATCTGGTGGTGACCGAAACCGGCCTGCGCCTATTTGCACACGAGTTGGGGATCGTGGCCGCGGACCCCAAACAATTGCCGGCTCTGATTACGGGCATGCGCACCACCAAGATCGAAGTGCTGTCCAATAAAGATGTGGGCGCATCGATCGCTTCGGGCAGCTATCCAGTGGACGCGATGGTGGTGATTCCCTGCTCGATGGGCACGCTCGCGGCGATTGCCGGCGGCACCAGCGACGACTTGCTCGCCCGCGCGGCCGATGTGGTGTTGAAAGAAGGCCGACGGCTGGTGCTGGCCATCCGGGACACGCCGTTCAACCGTATTCATCTGGAAAACATGCTCCGCGCGCAGCAGGCAGGGGCCGTGATCATGCCTGCCATCCCGTCCTACTATCATCAGCCGAAAACGATTGACGACCTGGTGGCGCAGTACATTTGTCGCGTCCTGGCGCAGCTCGGCCTGCCGCAGCAGCAGCAGTACCAGTGGAAGGGCCAGGGAAAGAGCAAAGCACAGGAAGCCTAGCAACAAGCGAGGCAACCTAGGAATTTTAAAGATTCAGCGCAGCGGAGACCCAGAAAATACGGCGAAATCGCAGAAAGGTCTTCTGTTCTGCGCCTCTGCGGTGAGCTCTTACTTTGATATGAGCACCAGTAAAATTCGCACCCTGCTTGAGATGATCAAGTTTGAGCACTCTGTGTTTGCGCTGCCGTTTGCGCTCACCGCTGCTTTGCTGGCTGCTCGTTTTCATGCCTCAGGTGCGCTCGCCGCGAGCGGCGTCTCGGGAGCACCCGCCTGGCCGACCGCCCGGCAGATCTTCTGGATCATTGTCGCTATGGTTGGCGCGCGGTCCGCGGCGATGACCATGAACCGCATCGCCGACCTCCACTACGACCGGCTGAACCCGCGCACGCAACAGCGGGCGCTCGTGACGGGCGCTCTCTCGGTGCAGTTTGCGTGGGGATTCACTCTTCTCTCTTCTGCCGCGCTGGTCGTGGCGGCATGGCAGCTCAACCCGCTGGCGCTCAAGCTTTCGCCCATCGCGCTTGCGGTGGTGTTCTTTTACTCCTACACAAAGCGCTTCACCACCTGGTCTCACCTCGTGCTGGGTTTTTGTCTGGGAATGTCGCCCGCGGCGGCATGGATTGCGATCTCAGGAAGTTTCGATCCCCGCATGCTGATCCTCTGCGCCGCAGTGACGCTCTGGGTGGCGGGCTTCGACGTGCTCTACGCCTGTCAGGACATCGAGTTTGATAAGCAAGTCGGCCTGTACTCGATTCCGAAGAAGTTCGGCGTTGCTGCCGCGCTGGCGATCGCGCGCGCAATGCACGTGCTGATGGTGGTGCTGCTTGGCTGGCTGGCTTGGAGCTTTCACCTGCCTTGGCCGGCCTGGGTGGGGATCGCCGTTGTGGCTCTGTTGCTTGCCTACGAACACTCGCTGGTCAAGCCCACCGATCTGTCGAGAATCAATGCTGCGTTTTTCACCGTGAACGGCTATATTAGTCTGCTCTTCCTGCTGTTTTGGGGCGCTGCCGTAGCCGTGTCGCAACGCTAGCGAGGTTTCGGAACTGGAAGAGGCGATGGCCGAGCTAATCATTGACGATCTGCGGCTAAAACCGATTGCCGACAAGGTTCTGGCCGGCGAGCGACTCAACTTTGACGACGGCGTCACGCTCTATCGCTCGCCAGACCTGCTGGCCATCGGCTGGCTTGGCAACTACGTCCGCGAGAAGCGCCACGGCAACGTCTGCTATTTCAACATCAACCGCCACATCAATCCGACTAATGTCTGCGTGGCGCACTGCCGGCTATGCGCCTTTGGCCGCAGCCCGGACGCGCCGGGGGCCTACACGTTTGCGCTCGAAGAGATCTTCGAGCGCGCCGAGCAGGGTGTCCGCGAAGGAGCGACCGAGTTCCATCTGGTCGGCGGCCTGCATCCCGATCTGCCGTTCCAGTATTTCCTCGACCTGATGCGCGGGCTGAAGCAGCGGTGCCCGGGAGTGCATCTGAAGGCGTTCACCATGGTCGAGGTGGGCTACTTCTCGCGTATCGCGAAGCTTTCGATCCGCGATACCCTGCTGGCGCTGAAGGAAGCGGGCGTGGACTCGTTGCCCGGCGGCGGCGCCGAAATTTTCAACCCGCGGGTGCGCAAAGTGATCTGCGACCACAAGGTGAGCGGCCAGCAGTGGCTGAACATCGCGCGCACCGCGCACCAGCTCGGCCTGCGCTCGAACGCGACCATGCTTTACGGCCATATCGAAACCGAAGAGGAGCGCGTCGAGCACTTGCTGCTGCTGCGCGAGTTGCAGGACGAAACCCACGGCTTTGTCGCGTTCATCCCGCTCGCCTTCCATCCGGAAAATACGGCCCTCAGCCACCTGCCCAAGACCTCCGGGTTCGCGGACCTGAAGAACATCGCCGTTTCGCGCCTTCTGCTCGATAACTTCGACCACATCAAGGCTTACTGGATCATGCTGACGCCGCGGATCGCACAAATTGCGCTGCGCTTCGGCGCGAACGACATCGACGGCACCGTGGTCGAAGAGAAGATCTACCACGATGCTGGCGCAACCACGCCGCAGTTTACCCCGCGCGCCGAGCTCGAGCGGCTGATCCGCGAGGCCGGGCGTGTTCCGGTCGAGCGCGACACACTGTACCGCCCTGTGGACCGCTCGAAGCTGCCACCGGGCGCCCCATCCTCGGGCCGCGAGCGTGGGCCGCGTCCCGACGTCACCCTCACACTCAACGTGTAGCCCGCGTTCGGAGCCTTATATCACCTCACTAGAAACAGCCTTGCGCACGTGTGCAAATCGCCGGGCCGGGTCGCGCATGGCTTCCCAGTTATCTGCAGCGTTCGATGTAAGTGTTGAGTGTTCCCCAGATATTACCTATCGCGTGGTCGAAAATACCGTCTACATTCGGGGCCTTTGGCCCACCCGCATCCCGTAACTCAGGCTGTTTCGACGGCCCAGTTCCGCCTCCCTGTGGAAAAACCATTGACCTCGCCATCGTGCGTAGTACACTTCCTGCGACTTGCGCTAGTGGGCGAGGTCAAATGCGCGGGCACTCTTCCTACCCGAGCCGACCGCAGGTCAGGGATTTCCCCTTCTTCAAAGTTTTGTCTCTACCCGAAATTCCAATGCCCCCTGGAGGTGGGCAAGGATGAAGAAAACGCTTTTTCTTGCCGTTGCAGTGTGCCTGGTTCTATCGTGCGTATCCTTGGCCGACGCCCAGACGTCGGCTCCTGCGCCGGGCACGCCGCCGAAAGTGATCACAATCATCCGCGAGGAGGTCAAAGTCGGAAAGGGAGCCGCACACGAAAAATTCGAAACCAATTTCGTGCGGGCGTTTGCGAGGGCGAAGTGGCCAAGCCACTATCTGGCGATGACGGCGCTATCAGGCCCCAGCGAAGCATGGTACCTCACCGGCTATGATTCCTTCGCCGCCTGGGAACAGGACCGGGAGACCACCGAAAAGGCCACCGCGTTTTCCGCCGAACTGGACCAATTATTTGAGAAAGACGCCGAATTCCTTACGGGCGGGCGCAATATCGTCGCTTTCTTCCGCGACGATTTGAGCTACAACCCCGCCAGCATGGATGTGCCAAAGGCGCGGTACATGAGGGTCATAACCTACCGTGTGCGTCCTGGCCACGAGGGGGATTTCGTCGAAGCGGCAAGAACTATACGTGCCGCTTACGAGAAGACGGAAGTAAAAGTGCCTTGGGCCGTCTACCAAGTGACTGCCGGCGTACCAGGCCCGACGTTTCTGATCTTTCTGGCCATGAAATCGCTGCAAGAGTCGGACGAAGGAATAGCTCGCGGCAAGGCCATCCAGGCAGCCTTGGGCGAGGAAAACGGAAAAAAACTAGATAAGCTGGCGAGCGAGAGCTTTATAAACATTGAGAGCAATCTCTTCAACTTCAGCCCGAAGATGAGCTATCTCTCACCGGAATGGGTCGCGGCCAACCCGGAGTTCTGGTCGCCGAAGGCCGAGATGGCCTCCAGAGCTGTCCCCGCCGCAGGTAGGAAAGCGGGTGCGCGGACCAAGAAAGAGGGTGCACTAACTCCTGCGGGGAAGAAAGAAGAGCCCCCGAAGCAATAGCACATACTTGTCCTTGCCTCAGCCGTAGGGACGCGGCTCGCGCGGCTCGCGCCGTAACGAAGTCGGGCGAAGCCGTGTCCCTACGCATCTTATTCTTCCGGCGGGCGCAGCGCCGGTGGGGGCGCGCCGTTCGGTCCGGGGACCGGTGGCGCCATCATCCTGTGAAATTCCCGCTCGCGCTCCTGCTGAAAGGACTGCAGTTTCTTCCACTGCTCAACGCTCAGCGCGCGTCGGATAGCCAGCATCATCATGGCGTTGGTCTTCTCTAGCCGCCCCCGCGCCGCAAGCACCTGGTCAATCTGCGCGCTCACTTTGGCCTCGTCGGGTTGGTCCGCCTCGATTAGCGGCTGCAATCGCGCTTCCTGCTTCTCCAGTTCCGCGCGGAGATCGATCAGCTTCAGCCGCTGCTCGAGAAACGTCTGTTCGATCTGGCTGATCTGGGCCTCGCTAAGACCAAGTTCGCGCGCGATTCTAGAGTTCTTCCACCACTTACCCAGGTCCGGCGGGTGTCCCGGCGGCGCAGGCACCTGCGCGTAGAACACTTGCCCACCAGATGGCCCAGGCACAGGGGTAACCGGCACCTGAGCCCAAACCGCGCACGGCAGCAGCAAGATCGCCGCAAGCACCAATGCCCTTC
The DNA here is from genome assembly GCA_003224235.1 of Acidobacteriota bacterium. Taxonomy (GTDB): domain Bacteria; phylum Acidobacteriota; class Terriglobia; order Acidiferrales; family UBA7541; genus QHYU01. The sequence goes on along the minus strand of QHYU01000138.1, from coordinate 20,983 downwards.
GAATGCTCCTCATCGCCTTTCTCCTTTTCCGGTTTGCTGATTCTTTATGGTCGTATCTGCTGCCTCGCTCAACTCCGCGGTCAGCAGCGCTGCTGGCTCGAGCGCCCGCGGCACCTGGCGTCGCACCGACCGCTCGACGTCCACTAGCAGCGCGTGATCCGGGTCAGCCGCGGCTGGTGGCACAGCCGGCGGTGGTGTTTCCATCAGCAGAGTCGCTGCAAGCGCCGCCATCGCCAGCCCCGCGGCCCAGACCAGCCGCCGCGGCACTGGCCTCGACTCCAATCCGGTCAGAATGGTTGTCCGCTGCCATTGCCAAAAGGCCTGAGGGCGCGCGCCGGCAGCGCGGGTCACCTCACCGTAGAGCGCCAACAGGGAGTGCAGCCTTCCTGCTTCGTTGCGACAGGCCGCGCAGGCTGCCAGGTGCTCGCGAATGGTGGCATCACCACCGCTCGCGAGCGGGTCCGTCAGATACTCAGTCAATTGCTCATTGGTTAGATGTTCTTGCATGATGTCCCATCTCCTTCAGCCGCTTGCGCACTGCTGTCAGGGCGCGGGAAAGGTGTGCTTTTACCGTCCCCACTTCAAGCGTCATCGCCTGCGCGATCTCCTCGAGAGTCATCTCTTCGGCGAAGCGCAGCAGGAAAACCGCGCGCTGTCGGGGCGGAAGCTGGTCCACCGCCGACCATATGGCCTGCAGCTCCTCGCGCGCGCCGAGCTGTTGCTCCGGCGAAGCCGCCGGGTCAGGCAAGGCCTCTGCGGCGGCTGCGGCGTCTTCCCGATTCGACCAGCCAAACATACGTCGCCAGAAGCTGTTTCGCCGGCTGCGGGCGTGGTCGATGGCCAAGTTCACGGCGATGCGCACCAGCCACGTTCCGATACTCGACTGTCCGCGAAAGCTCTTGCGGTTCCGATAGGCGCGGAAGAAACACTCCTGAGTCAGCGTGCCGGCGGCATCGGTATCCCGCACAAGGCCCAGCAGAACCCGGTAGATGCGCCGCTGGTGCGCGCGCACGATCTCGTCAAACTCGCCCCGCGTGAGGCCCGCAGCCGCGTTTGGGCTGAGCGCAATCGAAGGGTCCGCGCTAGCGGCCAGCGGTTTCGGGCGTGTCAGCGTCGTCTCCAAGCTTCGCAGCGCCTTCTATTTTGTATTGACGATTTTCCGGCCGCTGGGTTTACATCGCCAGCCGAATTCGTAGGACAGGCATTCCTGCCTGTCCCCCTTTCAGCGGCAAGGGGGGCTCACTCGCTGGGGCGGCCAGACGACCACGTCCAGCCGACGCGCAAAATGCAGCAGGGGCGGCGCATCCGGAAGGCGGATCTCGAGGGACGCGGTCATGGTATTGACGTTGATCTCCGCTGCCGCGGGCTGCAGCGGCCACGGCCGGTGGTGAATCTCACCGCGATAGATCCGATGCCTCGAATCCGCCGCGTAGAGGCAGTAGCGCTCCGTCAGCCAGTGCTCGACTGTCCCGGCCGCCGTGCGGAAGACCTCACCCGCGGGCCGATACTCCGCAATGAATTCCGCAGCCGGATCACTGTGCTGGGGTTGCGCTTCCCTGCCGCCGCGCGCGTCACGAGGCACACGCCGGCTGGCGTATTGAATCCTATCTCCAACTGCGCGCAGCGACATCCGGGCGTAAAAGTAAGGAAGGTGGAACCAGCGGCGCGCGACGGCGACCGCTAGACGGCTCCCCGCATCCAGGCTGAAGAAGAAGACACCGGGCTTGCCCCCCAAAGTGACGTAGGTGCGCACGTTGAGTTCGGGGAAGGCCGAAAGTCCCGGCAGCGCTGGGATGCCTCGGATTCGCACCCCGGTCATGCGGAAGGGAGCGATGCCCATCCAGGCGATGCCGTGGTGCGTGTCAATTTCAAGCGGCGTGGGAATCAGCCGCCGCAGCGTGTCCACCGGTAACGCCCAGTGGGCAAAGAGCAGGTCATGCCAGCTCTGGGCCATCACCCAAGGCCCTTCAGGTACAGGCCACGGCCGATGTTGCACTTCGTCGAGAAGGTTCAAGACGCAATCCCTGCCCAGGGAGTCTCAGCCCAGTCGCGAGGGCAACAGGTTGTTCGCTCCCCCTGCCGGGAATGTAACCCGAATTGCGCTACGGAATCGAATGGGATGAGCACCATATCGCTCTCAGTGGCTTGAGAGTGCGAACACTTCGGAAGGAGCGCAAAGATGAAAGCTGCAGTTGTTCCCGCTATGCACAGCAAATGGGAAATCCGGGAAGTGCCTAGACCGGAGCCCGGACCGAATCAAGTGCTGATTAAGATTCGCGCCAGCGGCATCTGCTACACCGATATCCACCAGACAGGTGGCGAGCTGCCCGGCACATTTCCACGTATCTTGGGACACGAGCCGGCGGGCGAGATTGTTGCTATCGGCCTAGGCGTTATCACGCGCAAGGTAGGCGACCGCGTGGGCGTGCCGTGGGTCCAGACGACCTGCGGGCGCTGCGAGTGGTGCAAACGCGGCAAGCCGATGTTCTGCGAGCAGCAGGTCGGCACCGGAGGCGCGATGCAGGGCGGCCACGCTGAGTACATGCTCGCGTATGCCGGCGCCACCGTGTTGCTGCCGGACGCATTGCCCTACGAACAGGCCGCGCCCATCTTCTGCGCGGGCTACACCGTTTGGTCGGGCCTGCGCTGGGCTGACCCGCAGCCGGGCGAACGCGTGGCGGTGGTCGGCATCGGCGGGCTGGGGCACCTGGCTGTCCAGTACGCTAAGGCCGCAGGCTTTGAGACCATCGCCATCTCTCGCTCCGCTGACAAGGACACGCTCATCCGGCAACTAGGCGCTGACGAAATCGTTCGCGATGGACAAGGCTTGACTCGCGCCGGAGGCGCCGATGTGATTCTTGGCACCAGCAACTCCACCGACGCCATGGCCGACACCATCCAGGGGCTTCGCCCGGATGGCCGCCTTGTGGTCATGGGCTTCGAAACCAAGCCCTTGCAGGTCTCACCAGGCGACCTGATCGCGCGCCGCATCCGGATTCTCGGCAGCATGCAAAACGGCCCTGAGTATCTCCACGAAGCGCTGGAAATCGCCGCGAAGGGTAAAGTGAAAGTCATCGCGGAAACGTACCGGCTGGATGAAATCCAAAAGGCGTACGAGCGGGTTGAGAAAGGGCAGGTCCGTTTCCGCGCCGTGGTGGTGAACTAGCGCCTTCCGCGAGGAGTACGCCATGCCTGGTTTGTTCGACACGTTCCAGCTTCGCGACGTGACCCTGCGCAACCGCGTCGTCGTCTCGCCGATGTGTCAGTACTCCTGCGTGGATGGCTACGCGAACGACTGGCATTTTGTCCATCTGGGGAGCCGCGCAGTCGGTGGCGCCGCTCTTGTGATGGTAGAGGCGACGGCGGTGCTCCCCGAAGCGCGCATCAGTCCGCAAGATATGGGCCTGTGGAGCGATGATCACATCGAACCCCTCGCCCGCATCGCCCGCTTCGTCCACCAGCAGGGGAGCGTGGCGGGGATCCAGTTGGCGCATGCCGGGCGCAAGGCCAGCACGCGCCGCCCCTGGGAAGGACATGGGGTCGTGCCGGAAGCTGAAGGCGGCTGGCGGGAGGTGGTTGCGCCGAGCCCGCTTTCGTTTGCTCCGGGATACGCTGTTCCCAGAGCGCTCACCGAAGATGACATCCAGCAGGTCGTGCGCGCTTTCGCGGATGCTGCGCGCCGGGCACACGAGGCGGGTTTCCTCGTGCTCGAAATCCACGCCGCGCATGGTTACCTGCTGCACGAGTTCCTCTCGCCCTTCAGTAACCAGCGCGCGGACCGCTACGGCGGCTCTTTCGAGAACCGGACGCGCGCGCTGCGCGAGGTCGTTGCCGCAGTACGGGAAGTCTGGCCGAAATGTTTCCCGCTGTTTTTGCGCATCTCGACGACAGATTGGGAAAAGGGAGGCTGGGATATCGAGCAGTCCGTGGAACTGGTTCGGCAACTCGCGCCCATGGGTGTCGATCTGATCGATTGCTCGTCCGGGGGCAACGTCCCGCATGTCAAGATTCCTGCTGGTCCCGGTTACCAGACGCAATTTGCCGAGCGCATCCGGTGCGAGACACGCGTGCCGACCGGCGCGGTTGGTCTGATTACGGCGCCGGCGCAGGCCGACCACATCATCCACACCGGCCAGGCCGACGTTGTCCTGCTGGCGCGTGAACTCTTACGCGACCCATACTGGCCACTGCGGGCCGCTCGAGAGCTCGGCTACGCCGCAAGCTGGCCGGCCCAGTACCTGCGGGCCGCGCCCGAAGGCGCGCAAGCCCGCTGCCCTGTAGGTCTGGAAGAGCTGGAGCGCTGCTTCGCAGAGCACCACGGGATTCCGGCAGAGGCGGCGAAGGACAAGTAAACCGGGCAGGGGTTGCGCGGCGACACGCTTTCTGGTTCTATCGGGCTTATCTTTAGGGAGAAGAGCGAAGCAATTGTGTGCGCAAATTTGGCGGACCTAAAGTCTTGCGGCTGGAAGATCTGCCGAAGCACTAATGGGGTATAAATTGCTGGGCCAGACTGGGCGCTTTCTGGGGGAGAAATAGATGGAGATCCTTGCGGGGGTTTTTGGCGCGGCGATCATTTTCATCGTCCTGTGGGACGCCTTTGAGACCATTGTCTTGCCCCGGCGGGTCCCGCGCCGGGTCCGGCTCACGCGGCTGTTCTACCGCTCCACCTGGCGTCCCTGGTCGGCCTTGGCACGCTTGCTGCCCCCCGGTAAGCGTCGTGAAACTTACCTGAGTTTTTTCGGTCCGCTCTCGCTACTCCTCCTATTGAGCGTGTGGGCGGCAGGGCTGATCGTGGGTTTTGCGATTATGCACTGGGCATTAGGCTCAGCCATCAACGTCGTGGATAGGTCCGCCAATTTCGGCACGGACTTATATCTGAGCGGCACCACCTTCTTCACCCTGGGGCTGGGCGACGTCATCCCGCGCACACCCTTCTCGAGGGCGCTTACGGTAATCGAAGCGGGCATGGGCTTCGGTTTTCTCGCCCTCGTCATTGGTTATCTGCCCGTGCTCTATCAATCGTTCTCCCGGCGCGAAGTGAATATCACGTTGCTGGATGCGCGCGCAGGCTCGCCCCCAACCGCGGCCGAGCTGCTGCGACGTCACAACACGGCGCAAGGCCTGGATGCCCTGCAGCGGCTCCTGCATGACTTCGAGCGCTGGGCCGCGGAGCTCTTGGAGAGCCATATTTCTTACCCCGTGCTCGCTTATTTCCGTTCGCAACACGTCAACCAGTCCTGGTTGGGAGCGTTGACCACGCTCCTCGATGCCAGCGCCCTGGTGATGGTTGGCATCGAGGGGGGAGGCGCGCGGCAAGCGCAACTCACTTTTGCCATCGCGCGGCATGCCGTTGTGGATCTGGCCCAGGTGTTTGTCACGCCGCCGCGCTCCCCCGCGGCGGATCGCCTTTCGCCCGCCGAATTCTCGAAGTTGCGCGCCAGACTCGCTGCCGCCGGCCTGCAGTTCTCAGAGGGAGGCGCGGTGGAGGCCAGGCTTCTCGAGCTTCGCCGCATGTACGAGCCCTACGTCAATTCCCTGGCGGACTACCTTCAAGTGAGCATCCCGGCTTGGATGCCGGCTTTGCAAGCTAGAGACAATTGGCAGACGAGCGCATGGGAAAAGAGCTCGGGTCCGGCAGCGCCCCAGCCGGCGGGAATCGCCGCGGACGAGCACTTCTGATTCCATTCTGGTGTCAGCGCGCTCTCAGAGTGGAGGCAGCCAGGCCGGCAACCGCGCCGCCGAGCACCAGCCACGCTGAATTAACGCGAAAACGCAACAGCAACACCGCGCTCACGGCCGCAATCCCAATGGTCGTCCAGTCCAACAGTGCTGCGCGGCCAAGCTGCCAGCTCACCGCGGCCATCAGCGCCAGCGCGGCCACGTTCACGCCGTCGAGAAATGCGCTGGCTACCGGCGATTGCCGCAGTCGCGGCACCAGCCGCCCGCTCGCCGCCACCAGAACGAACCCAGGAAGGAAAATCGCTATCGTTGCCAGCAGCGCGCCCCAAGGTCCGGCAAGCACATAGCCGATGAACGTCGCAGCGGTTGAGAGCGGCCCAGGCGTCACTTGGCTGACGGCAATGGCATCGAGGAGTTGCGCCTCGGTCAGCCAGTGCCAGCGCTCGACCAGGTCGGCACGCAGAAAGGCCAGCAGCAGATAGCCGCTTCCGAAGAGCACCGCGCCGACCTTGAGGAAATAAAGAAACAGCGACCCAACACCGATCGCTGCGGCGCCGGAGGCCGCTGATGCCGGCGCGACCGCACCAGAAAAAAATCCCAGAAGCGGGATGTGCGGAGTTGTCGGCCGCGTGAGCCACCGGCGGAACACAACGATGCAGCCGGCAGCAAAGAGGATCAGCAAAGGGTTGACGCCGAGCAATGCCGCTGCGGCGGCGGCTATCCCGGTTACTGCCAGAAACCTGGTTTTCACTGCCGTACGGCCCAAGCCCCAGAGCGCCTGCAAGACCACCGCGATAATTACAGGTTTGGCGCCATATAGCACTCCGACTGCTTGCGACTGCATCCCAAAGCGCAGGTACGCCACGGCCATCGCCGTCACCAGGATCGCTGCTGGCAGGATGAACGAGATCCCCGCCACCAGAAGGCCTGCGCCACCGGCGCGCAGCAAGCCTATGTACAACGCCATCTCGGTCGAGTTGGGACCGGGAAGGAGATTGACCGCGCCCAGCAAATCGAGAAACTTCTCGCGCGAAAGCCACCCGCGCCGCCGCACCAGTTCATCCTCCATCAAAGCGATGTGGCCCGCCGGCCCGCCAAAGGAGATCACGCCGAGACGCAGAAACACCGCAGCCATCTCTCCCAGTCGGCCGCGGTGCCTCTCTCGCTGCGTCGCCTCCAGCTCGATATGGGTCCGATCAGGCATCACGCCCCACTGCGTTTGGCGACAGCTCCTCACAAGGCTGGGTTCGCCGCCGGGAGTTGGAGATTTCGCCGCGCAGATACGTCGCGGGAGCAAGGGTATCGTGTCCGGGCGACGCGATAAAGGCCGACGGGGGCGATAGAGGTGGGCCAGGGTCCCGCTTGTGGGAGCTAAGCTAGCCCTGGCCCGAGAAGAGGTTTACCTGACGGTTTCTTGGGAAACCTGCAACTCCGCAACTTTCCGGATGCGCAAGATGAGTGGGTTGCCGTTGTGCGGCACGGGGCGCAGGTTGAGGATGGAATGTCCTGGTTTGCAAGTGACGACAAATTGCTCGCCACTTGGTGTGGTGACCTCGAACTTGCCGGACTCGTCGGACAGAGCCTCGGCCAGATCGTAAGCAGTAATGGTTTCATTAAGGTTCAGCACGGCGGGTCACCTCCTAGGTGATCGACATGGCGCATACCATACAATCCCTAGTATTGTCAAGCACAAAGATGCCAGGCATAGTGTTCCAGTTGCGGCCCTCCCCCACCCCTCCCTTGGGCTATCTTCGCCTTTCCGCTGGACTTAAGCAGAGCGCTCTGTCCTCAGAGCCCGCCAAAGCAGCCACAGGTAAAACGGGCCATAGGTAAGCCATTGCAGGAGCGGGTCGAAGTGCCAGCTCCCGGTCGTTTGGTAGCCGATCAGAACGTTGTAGGAGAGAAGCTGGAGCACGGTCAGCAGCAGCCACGCCGGGTTGGGAAAGAAGCACAGCAGCGGAACCATCCAGGTGAAATACCACGAGTAGCCGTTGGGCGTGAATATCAGGATAGCGCCGAACAGGAGGTACGCCGCGCGCATCGTGTCCATCTGCCGCGCCGCCGCCCATAACGCGAGGCCCGAGACCACTCCCACTCCCACTCCTGCTGCTATCGCTGTTGACCCGCTGAACCAGGCGATCGCTGTATACAGGCTCGCGTGGTTATTCTGCCAGTGCGACTCATAGTACCGGAAAGTGTCAGGAATCTGCGGCCACGCCGAACGATATGCCCACGCGCATGCCGCGGCCAGCGCCAGGGCCCAAAAGACGTTCCTCCACCCGGTCTTCCGAAGCCACAGCGGCACGAGCATCGCCGGGAACGCCTTGACCAGCACCGCCGCGGTGAGCAGCAGCGTTGACACCATTCTGTACCGCCGTATAATCAGCAGGGCCCCAACGACAAAGGCTAACGCCAGCGCGTCATTGTGGCCGCTTGCGGCGAACTCGACGATCACCAGGGGGTTCCAAGCATAGATCGCGAGGTGGAAGTTTTCTTCCCCGGTGTAGTGTATCCATCCCGCGAGCATGGCGACCACCAGTAGGTCTGCCAGCAAGAATGGCAGCTTGAAGCCCACCGGGCCCGGCAGCGCACGCCACGCCGCCCGATAAGTTAGCTGGGCTAACGGGGGATAAACCGAAGGTATATCGCGGCCGGGGATCGCCCGCCAGTGGCGGGAGTCAAAGGCATCGCGAAGCGGCGTCAGGCGCGGGTCGTCCGGCCGCACTGTGTAGGGATTCCAGCCAGCCTGCTGGACCAGCCCGTCCCAGCGGTAGCGATGGATGTCGTCGGAGAGCGTAGGCTCGAGCGGCGCGAGCGTCAGCCGGAACAGCAGCGCGCCGGCCAGGATGAGCCAGAACGCGGTCTTGCTGCCGGCGGAGTGTTCGAGGGCATAGAGCGCAACGAAATAGATGATGCCCGCGCCCAACGCCAGCGCAATCGTTTCGATGACGTAGAGCTTCAGGTTGCCAAGCCGACGCATCGTCTCGAAGATCGCTTCGAGCGCGGCGATGCCAGCCAGGGCTGCGGCTGCTTGGGAGCGCGCGAAAGCGCGAAGTCCCTTCAACATGGGGAAGGAAGGACGCTGTGGGAATGATGCATAATCTCGCGGTGCTGTTTTGGGTCGCGCAGAACCCACTGACAAATTACTGGCGCAAGCTGACCAACAGAACCTTCGTCGGCCTTTACCACGCCAACGCCTTTGATATCGCGGTGATGATCCCCTATTTCCTTGTGCTGATCGTGCTTGCCTCTTATGGCCTGCACCGCTACTGGCTGGTCTATTCCTACTTCAAATATCGCCAAAACGTTCCCGGACCGCCGCTCGAGCCGGCAAACTGGCCCAAGGTTACCATACAGCTTCCCATCTATAACGAGCGCTACGTCATCGAGCGGCTGGTCGAAGCCGTGTCACGCTTCGACTATCCGCCCCAGCTGTTGGATATCCAGGTGCTCGACGATTCCACCGACGAGACGCGCGAGGTTGCGCGCGCCTGTGTCGAGCGCTACCAGGCGCTCGGGCTGCCCATCCGCTACTTCCACCGCGCCAACCGCGCAGGCTTCAAGGCCGGCGCGCTGGCCGAAGGCCTGAAATCCGCTACCGGCGAGTTCATCATCATCTTCGATGCCGATTTCATCCCCAGCGCCGATTTCCTTCGCCGCACCATTCCCTATTTCCATGATCCCGGCATAGCCATGGCGCAGACGCGCTGGACGTATCTAAACCGCGACTACTCCCTGCTGACTGAGGTCGAGACGATCCTGCTCGACGGCCATTTCGTCATCGAGCATGGCGCGCGCTCCCGCAGCGGCACGTTTTTCAACTTCAACGGCACCGCTGGCGTCTGGCGTCGCGCCGCCATCGAAGACGCGGGCGGCTGGCAGCACGACACGCTCACCGAAGATACCGACCTCTCCTATCGCGCCCAACTGCGCGGCTGGCGGTTCCTCTACCTGCCCGAGATCGAGTGCCCCTCGGAGCTGCCGGTGGAGATGAATGCCTTCAAGGCGCAGCAGGCGCGCTGGGCCAAGGGTCTGATGCAGACGGCCAAAAAGATTCTGCCGCGTGTCCTCCGCTCGAAGCTGCCTGCGCACGTGAAGGCCGAAGCCTTTTTTCACCTCACCGCCAACATCAGCTACCCGCTCATGGTCCTGCTCTCCACCATGCTGCTGCCGGCCATGATCGTGCGTTTCTACCAGGGCTGGTTTCAAATGCTGGTAATCGACCTGCCGCTGTTCCTGGCTTCCACCTGCTCGGTTTCCAGCTTCTATCTGACCGCGCAGCGCGCGCTCTATCCCAAGACGTGGAAGCGCACCTTTCTCTACATGCCGTTTGTGCTGGCCGTGGGCATCGGAATTTCCGTGCGCAATGCGCGCGCGGTGCTCGAAGCCATCTTCGGCGTTCAATCGGAGTTCGTGCGCACGCCGAAATACCGCATTGAGCGCCAGAGGGACACCTGGATCAAGAAGACTTACCGCAAACGCGCCGGCTGGATGCCTTTTGCCGAGGTCGCGCTGGGCCTCTACTTCGCCGCAACAGTGGTGTACGCCATCCAGAACGAAAACTACCCCACTGTGCCCTTTCTGCTGCTGTTTGTCTGGGGTTATCTCTACACCGGCCTGATGTCGCTCGGCCAAGTTTGCCTCGAACGCTTCCGGGTTGGCGTTGGTACCGTGCCGGAAGCGCGGCCCGCGCCCACAGGAGCCCCTGGTTTCTGATTCGCCCTGCGCGGAGTTTACCCCGAGCGAAGTCGAGGGGCGTCCTGCTGCGGGCTTCGCCACAACGCGACCACATTCGTAACACAGAATGTGGCCACCTTCAGGAGATCCCAAGCTCGTTGATCATGATTTCGCGAATCCTGAATTTCTGGACTTTACCCGTCACCGTCAGCGGGAACTCATCCACAATCCTGATGTAGTGCGGAATCTTAGAGCCGGCAATTTTGCCCTCACAAAAGGCGCGAATCCGTTCCACACTAAGGTTTGAGTCTTTCTCCAGCTTCACCCAGGCAGCAACCTGCTCCCCATATTTGCCATCTGGGATGCCCACGACCTGTGCCGCAGTTACCCCCGGGCAGGTGTAGAGGAAATCCTCGATTTCACGCGGATAGATATTTTCACCGCCGCGGATGATCACGTCCTTGGCCCGCCCGGTGATTCTGCAATAGCCTGCCTCATCGAGCACCGCGAGATCGCCCGTGTGCAACCAGCCGTTTTCGTCGATCGCAGCCCTGGTTGCCTCAGGATTCTTGTAATAGCCCTTCATCACGAGATAGCCGCGAGTACACAACTCGCCAGCTTGGCCGATGGGCGCCATCTTACCGGTCGATGGGTTGACGATTTTCAGCTCCGTATGCGGCAGCACTTTGCCAACCGTGGTCACTCGCAACTCGACTGGGTCGTCGATTCTGGTCAGAGTGATGGTCGGCGACGCCTCGGTCAATCCGTACCCGATGGTCATCTCCCGGCAGTGCATCTTGTCAACGACGCGCTTCATGATCTCGATCGGACAGGGCGCGCCAGCCATGATGCCGGTGCGCAGAGAGGTCAGATCAAACTGCCGGAATGCCGGGTGCTCGAGTTCGCCGATAAACATCGTGGGTACACCGTGCAAGGCAGTACAGCGCTCTTCCTGGACCGCGCGGAGCGTCGATTCGGGATCAAAATACGAGGCGGGCACTACCATGGTGGCGCCACTGGCGACGCAGGCCATGTTGCCTAAGACCATGCCAAAGCAATGATAAAAGGGCACCGGGATACATAAGCGGTCGCGGTGCGTAAACCGCAATACGTTGGCTGCGACCCGAGCGTTGTTGACGATATTGTGATGAGAAAGCGTTGCGCCCTTCGGAAAGCCGGTCGTCCCGGACGTATACTGAATATTGATCGCATCGTCGCATTCCAGTTCCAACTCGCGCTCCCGCAACTTGACCTCAGCAACATCCCGCCCCATACGCAGCAGATCATCCCATGTCATCATCCCTTTGGGGGCTTCCCGATCCAGGAAGATCAAGTTCCGCAAGTACGGCAGATTTGAGGATTGCAATTTGCCAGGTCGGGTGCTGTCCAGTTCCGGACAGATCTGCCGAATGGCCTCGATGTAATCATTACCTCGGAAGCCTTGGGTGAGCAGCAGAGTTTGACACTCGGACTGGCGTAGGACGTATTCCAACTCGCGGGCGCGATTGGCGGGATTTATGTTTACCAGAATTGCGCCGATCTTCGCAGTCGCAAATTGACTGAGCACCCACTCCGCAGAATTCGTGGACCAAATTCCGACGCGATCTCCCTTCTGAATGCCGAGGCCCAGGAAACCGCGTGCAGCACGCTCCACTTCCTCCCGAAGTTCCCCATAGGCATAGCGCAATCTTTGATGGCACACGACCAGGCCATCGTGGTCGCGATATTTCTCTGCGGTATCATCGAGCACCTGGCCGATACACTTCCCCAGTAAGGGAACCTCCGATGTTCCGCAGGCGTAACTCAAGGACTTGCCGGCGGGAAATGTATCCACAATTTACCTCCGCATTTTCAGTTGGCTGCTGGCAGACTTGCTGTGCTTAAACCACGCCATTTTCGCGTGTCGGTGGATGCTAGTCAAACAGAACAGAAACTTGAAACTGAGCCAAAGACCAAAAAATGGAGTAAGCGCAGATTCGAGGCGGATTCGGGAGGTCGCTGAGCACTCCTATCAGTCGCCGACAAGCCCCGCCTGGAGCACAGTTGAATCAACACGAGGTTACCTGAAAATCCTTCCAGCCTTGTACGCTCTCGACTCCGAGAGTGCGGGTAAATTGACTTTGCAAGGTGGTTGTTGGAAGCTAACGCGCTGGATCAACAGAGAGGCGGCGTACCAGTGCAATACACGACATCGCTGGGCGGCAACCCGTTCGCCGTGTTGACGTCCGTTGTGGCTCCGGCCATCCTCACCAATGCCTCCTCGGTGCTGGCGCTTGGGACGAGCAACCGCCTCGCGCGTGTTGTGGACCGAACTCGCGTCGTCGCCGTGGAGCTCGCTGCACGCGAGCCGGGGTCCCCGGACTACCAAGCGTGGGCTGCGCAACTCGACCGCCTGCAAGTGCGCGCGCAACTGCTGCTGAAGGCCTTGCGGACTTTCTATGCCTCACTGGGCCTGTTTGCTTCCACTGCCCTTGTCTCTGTGGTTGGCTCCATCGCGGCCTACTACGGTCGGAAACTTCCGTTTCAACTGGCTGCGGGGCTCGCGGTCTTCACCGGCGGTTCAGCAGTGGTGGGGTTGGCTTCTGGATGCTTCCTGATGGTGCGTGAGACACGCCTGGCGGTACAAAATTTAGCAGAAGAAGCTAGGATGCAAATTACGCCCCGCCGCGCTGATCCCCCGGCCCGGCATTGATTGAACGAATCATGACGCGGCAGCACCCCCGAACCTTGGCGGTCGCGAACCCGTCGGAAGATTCACCCCCATCTGTACCGATCCACTCGAGCATTATAGAGTTCCAATTGTACCTTTCTGTGTCCCGCACGAGCCGCGCACCACGAGACTGCAGTCCAGCAGAATATCTCGCGTAAGCATTTCGGGTTGCTCGATACGATCGAGCATGGCCGCCAGCGCAGCTTGGCCGATCTCGCGACACGGCTGATGAATGGTGGTCAGCGGTACCGGCAATAGCTTGGCATATTCCACGTCGTCGATTCCGACAATCCGCAGACCCCGGGGAACTTGATAACCCAATCCAAGGGCCGTGTGCATCAGGCGTCCCGCGGTTCGGTCATTGACGCAGACGAATGCCTCCGGACGAATGCTGTCTAACAACCGCTTCAATTCTGCTTCGGTTATCGAAGCCAGCCGCTGCACAGAATCCGCTTCCAGCGGGACACCGTAAGAAAACAGCGCCTCCCGAAAGCCGGCGATGCGAGCTTCTACGGTTGAAGCGCCATTGGAGTAGGCCACGAACACAATGCGACGGCACCCTAGTTTGAGCAGGTGCTCGGTGACCAGGTAACCAGCACGCCGATTGTCGATGCCCACCAGGTCATGCTTGCTGCGTTTTGGGAACGGCATGATGCAGCGGTCAAGCAGCACAATCGGGATGCGCGCCTTCTCGAGCGCTTTGACGATCGCCTGGTTGGTCTCGTCCTTTGCCGGTGTGAGCTCTAGGGGGGCAAAGAACACCCCGCGGACGTTGCGCTCGACATACTGATGACACAGCTTTAATGCCTGCTCTTCCTTGGTCGCACGAGTCGACTCTGTATGCCCCCAAAGCAAAGCATGCTGGGTTGCCTGGGGCGCGCCGGCCATTCCCTGACATATGGGCTCGAAGATTTCAGTTTCGCCCAGATCTGGAATCAGCAAGCCGAAAAGCGCGCCACCTTCGCCAATCGTTCGCTCGCGTACATAGGTGCCCGACCCGGCAATCCGCTCCACCAGCCCCCGTTCTTTCAGCTCACGGACGGCTCGCCCTACGGTAATGCGCGATGTCCCAAACTGCCTCACGAGTGCTGCTTCACTCGGAAGCTTCTGTCCCGCTTTGTATTTGCCCGCGAGGATATCCCGTGAAAGCCTCTCGAAAACCTGTTGGTACTTCGGACCATCTGACTCGAGGACCGTGCGGCGTCTCGGCATATGCTGATATTACAGCTTTTTCGAATAAAAGAGCAACTTCAGGCATTCCGTGTCATCAAATGAAGTGACCCAGGCCTGCAGCAGCCCTTACGGCTGTTATATCAACTTATAGAATGCCAGAATAGCTTGCGCGAGGAGGTTTTCGTGTCAGGTGATCAAACAAAGTCCACCCGGGAATTTCTGCTAGTGAGCGATTTCGACCAGACGCTCAGCTTCAACGATTCGGGGGTCGTGCTGAGCGACTTGCTCGGAGTGTCTGGATTCCGCGAGCGAGTCGCTGGGCTTGCAAACATCCATCTTGTGCAGCAAGGGGGAGAACTGGCTTATCTGATACTCCACGATCCTGAATACCGGCGCGTGCGCAAAGAGCACCTGGTCGAGGTCGGGAAGCGAATCCGTCTGAAGGCGAACCTTCGCTTGCTCCTCCAGTTGCTGGAAGACGTCGATGGCCACCGCTTCTCCTTTTATGTAGTCTCCGCTGCCCCGGAAGAGGTTGTTAAGTCCGCGCTAGCGGGGATCGTTCCCGAAGACCACATTTATGGAACGCAGTTTCACTACGCTCCCGGTACGGGGGAGATCCAGTCGATTATTCGGGTTCCCGCAGGCTACGGAAAAGTCGCCGTGCTTGAACGACTGCGCGGCGAATTGGCAGTCAGCCACGATCGGCTGGTGTATGTAGGCGACGGCAGTTCTGATGTTCACGTGATGCTCCATGTCAATCAGTTGGAAGGCATGACGATCGCGGTATCCGAGAACAAGTACGTCACGCAGATCGCGAGCCGGACGGTTCTCAGCGACGATGCTCTGAGTGTGCTCGTGCCGATCCTGGAGGCAATCGCCGGCTGGGATTCGACGCGAATTCGAGCTCTGTTTGAGTCCCACGGATTTGTGCTCCAGGAGTGGGCGAAGGTGCGCACGGACTCACTCACCATCGCCCTAGCGCCAGCAGGAGCATAAGGAGGTTTGATATGTGGCTTGATACGCTTGGCTGGACAGCGACAGCCATCTTCTCGAGTTCCTACTTTTTTAAACAACCGGCTGCGCTCCGCAGGATCCAGGCGGCCGCCGCATTGCTGTGGGTGGTCTATGGGACCGCCATCGGTTCCGCTCCGGTGGTTGTTGCCAACCTCATCGTAGCTGTGGCGGCTGTTTATGCCTCCTTCCGGGTAGCAGCCGTGAGCGAGGTGGGCAGCGAGCCTTCTCGCGGTCTTAACTAGGCTTCAGGCAAGCTTTTTACAAGGAGAAGTTAATGAAAGGAGGATCGGCCATGAAAACTCGTCAACTGGGACGCAGCGGTCTCACGGTTTCTGCTATGGGCCTGGGCTGCATGGGCATGTCCGAGTTCTACGGCCCGCGTGACGATCAGGAGTCCATCGCCACCATCCATCGCGCGCTGGAACTCGGCATCAATTTTCTCGATACAGCCGACATTTACGGCCCTTTTACGAATGAAGAACTGGTGGGCAAGGCGATCCGCGGCCGCCGCGAGCAGGTCGTAGTGGCCACGAAGTTTGGCATTGTTCGGTATCCTGACAATCCCAATTTTCGGGCCATCAACGGCAAGCCGGAGTACGTGCGCAAGGCTTGCCAAGCCAGCCTGCGCCGCCTGGGCATCGAGACTATCGATCTCTACTACCAGCACCGCGTGGATCCGAACACCCCGATCGAAGAAACCGTGGGCGCCATGGCACAGTTGGTGAAAGAAGGCAAAGTGCGGTATCTCGGGCTTTCCGAAGCCAGTCCGCAGACTCTGCGACGCGCGGTCAAAGTGCATCCCATCGCCGCCCTGCAGACCGAATACTCATTGTGGAGCCGCGACCCGGAAGGCGAAATTCTCGGCACCTGCCGGGAACTTGGAATCGGGTTCGTAGCCTACAGTCCACTGGGACGAGGGTTCCTCACCGGGCAAATCAAGAAGTTCGAGGACCTGGCTGCCGACGACTACCGCCGTTTTTCCCCGCGCTTTCAAGGAGCAAACTTCCAGAAAAACCTGGATCTGGTTCGCCGTGTCGAGGAGATCGCGAAAGAAAAGAGATGCAAGTCGTCGCAACTGGCGCTGGCCTGGGTGCTGGCACAAGGCCAGGACATTGTGCCCATTCCCGGAACCAAACGACGCAAGTATCTGGAAGAGAATGCTGCCGCGCTTGACGTGAACCTGACAGCCGGCGATCTGCGACGCATAGACGAAGTCATACCTCAGGGGGTCGCCGTCGGCTTGCGCTACCCGGAAGAGTTGATGAAAGCGGTAAATCAGTGAGCGAAACGGACCTTCATGGCAACAATGAAAGTGGTACAAGTTCACGACTACGGCGGTCCAGAATCCTGCTAGCGAGTTTAGCTGCCGGTGATTCCGCCGAAGAAATTCTTGCCGATTTTCCTAGCCTAAAGCCCGAGGACGTTCAAGCGGCGATTGCGTTCGCCGCGGCTTCTGCCGAAGAGGACCTGCCCGTTCCGGAAATTCCCCACATTCAATGAAAATCAAGCTGGACGAAAACCTTCCTATTCGATGCCTCTCGCTTCAGTCCCGAAGGGCCACGATCACCCCGGTGTCCAGCAGCGTCGGCTTCACCGGCCGAATTTTTACAAGCGCTTCTTGTTGGAACCGAGTTCAGGAAGACCTGAGCGCTCGCCATGAGCCGATACGAACAGAGTGTAACCGCGAGCCATTCCTATTCCCGACTTGTTGTTCTCGTCGTCTCATCGTGGTCGCAGGACCTGCGCGCCTCTATTTTTGCCACCGCATGTAGACCCTATAGTGAATGAAGCCTAGCCGCCCTGGGAGCAGCTATGCAGATGACTGCATCGAGCTTCTGGCTTCCTAGTTGGCTTGGAGGGAGAGCCACTAGGTCTCGAAGTTTGCCTCTTATTCGCCGGCACGGTCCTTTTTTAACCGGTGTCCCCGCACGTTACTCACTCCACGCCGCACAAAGTACACAGTGTTGTCCGATGCCCTCTTCAGTCTGCGCCCGAACTGGTTCCATGCACATGGATTCGCCGTGGTTGCTCCTGCATGGCGGCGCCTGTCCAAAGGAGCCACAAAAATGCTATCTCGACGAGAATGGATCAAAGAGGGACTATGGAGTATTCCAGCGTTTCACTACGGTCTAGGCACTCTTCTGAACAGGCGCATTTCGAATGAGGATGATAAGGTCACAAGCCCGCCTACCAGACCATTCGTGGTCGAGCTTCCTATTCCGCCGGTGGCCCAGGCGATCCAGAAACTGGACCCTGCGCCGGACCCTGCTGCGCATCAGCGTTACTCTGAGTTTCCGCCGAGAGTGTTCTACGAAATCCATCAAAAGGAGGCGAAACATAGCTTCCACCCCGACCTGCCGGAGAATCTCACCTGGGGCTTCGACGGAATTTTCCCCGGTCCCACCTTCCACGCTCGGTACGGGGAACCCATCATCGCGCGGTTTTATAATGACCTGCCAGCGAACCACGTAGGTTTTGGGATTCCCGAAACCTCGACCCACTTGCACAATGCTCACACGGCGTCAGAGAGTGACGGCTTTCCGACTGACTTCTTCTTTTCGGGACAATGCAAGGACAACCATTATCCGAACATCTATGCTGGTGGAGATCCCAGAGAGGCCCTGGGGACACTGTGGTACCACGATCACCGCGTGGACTTCACGACGCAAAACGTTTACAAGGGCCTTGTTGGTTTCTACCTCCTTTTCGATGAGCTAGACTCAGGCCACGAGGAAGATTGGAACCCTGGTCTCGGACTGCCGAGCGGCGACTTCGACGTTCCCCTGGCTTTCGCGGATAAAGCGTTCACTCCGGATGGCCAGGTGTTCTTCGATGCCTTCAATTTTGACGGCATCCTGGGCGACAAATTCACGGTGAATGGCGTGATCCAGCCGTTCTTCAAGGTCGCTCGGCGGAAGTACCGCTTCCGTCTCCTGGACGCCGGGCCTTCGCGCTTCTACCAGTTCTTCCTGAGCAAGGACGAGCCTGGCAAGACCAGCGAACTGTTTACCTTGATTGCCAACGACGGAAACTTGCTTCCCGCGCCGCTCGCCGTCCAAAGCGTCGAGCTGGGGGTCGCGAATCGTATGGATGTGATCATCGACTTCTCCAACTACAAGATCGGAGATCAACTTTTCCTCGAGAACCGCTTGGAGCAAACCAGCGGACGCGGCCCGACGGGAAAGATCCCCATTGGGGACGCCATCCTGCGGTTTGATGTGGATCGCGACGCGGCCGACCACAGCAGGATACCCAGCAAATTGCGCGAACTCCCGCCGATCAATCTGAGCGAGGTGGTTACGGAGAGAAGGTGGGTTTTCGAAAGGAGCCAGGGCGCCTGGGCTGTCAACGGGAAGTTCTTCAACGTAAACGAAATCCGCGCCAACCCAGAGCAAGGCACTGCCGAAATCTGGACCTTGAAAAACGGTGGCGGTGGCTGGTCGCATCCGATTCATATTCACATGGAGGAATTCCAGATCCTCACGCGGAACGGCGAACCGCCGGCGCCTCACGAAGTATCCAGGAAGGATGTTGTGAATCTGGGCCCAGGAGACGAAGTTCGCATCTTCATTCGATTCCGAGACTGGGTCGGAAGGTACCCCACCCATTGCCACAACACCGTGCATGAGGACCATGCCATGATGTTCAGGTGGGACGTGACCGGTAGAAACGGTGAGAATCCGCCATCGCCGCGCGTTTTCGGGACGAGAATCCTTCCC
Organism: Acidobacteriota bacterium; assembly: GCA_003224235.1. Classification (GTDB taxonomy): domain Bacteria; phylum Acidobacteriota; class Terriglobia; order Acidiferrales; family UBA7541; genus QHYU01. The sequence goes on along the minus strand of QHYU01000138.1, from coordinate 2,011 downwards.
TAACGTCCAGCTCGGACCCGAGGCGATGAAGGGAGTGCTCAGATCGCGTGACCGCGTATCTCGAACCGGGTGCAGAGCCCGAGCCGTTTCGAAAGGAGACTTCAGCCATGAGAAGAAGAGCTTTGCTTGTAAGTGGGGCTTTGGCCTCTTTGGCTTCGGTGATTCTTAGGGGAGTCGGGTTCGGGCGTGAGTCGGCTCCCCGCACCGGGCCTAGGGCGGGCTACTTCCCGAACGCGATTCTGCGCACTCACGAGAATAAGCCGGTCCGCTTCTACGATGATCTGATCAAAGGGAAGGTCGTGCTGATCAATTTCATGTACACAAACTGCGACGGCCTTTGCCCGCGACAGACCGCGAACCTGGCGGCAGTGCAGAGAGCCCTCGGTGATCGCGTTGGGCGCGATATCTTCATGTATTCAATCACCCTCAAGCCAGAAGAGGACACGCCCAAGGTGCTCCAGGAATATGCCAAGAGCAACGGGGTCAAGCCGGGCTGGCTGTTCCTGACCGGGAAACCTGAAGACGTTGAGAAGCTCCGTCGCAAACTCGGCTTTGTGGATCCAGACCCCACCGTGGACAAAGACAAGTCGCAGCATATTGGCGTTGTCCTGTACGGGAACGAGGCGCTGGACAGATGGGCGGCGTGCCCGGCGTTAACTGACCCCACCGAAATCGTCCGCTATGTCCTCTGGATGGAGCCGAAGAATAAGCAAGCCGCAGACTGAAGTCGGAGGCAACGACTGTAGGTGTATCGCCCCGAGAGCAACGAGTCTGTGGCTCGCGAGAGACCGCGAGGCTCATGAAGCATCCTCGGTCCTCAGGGTAATGCTTCGGCGAGCCTTGCAGAAAAGCCCGCTACCGGCAAAACCTCGGAGAAGCCTGGGCCTGAACGCGAGAAGGAGTTGGGCAAGCCGCGCGTCATCGACGGGCTCGGCCAGGAAGCCTACTGGACGGGCAGTCCGATCACCGGCGCGCTCTACGTGCTCAAAGGCGACGCCTTCCTCCGAATCAGCATTCGTGGTGGAGAAAACACGAGTCAGCGGCACGGGCCGACAAACTAATGAGTCTTTCCAAGCAGACATCCGAAACAATCTTTGAGCTGAAAGCGTATATGTCAATGTGCGAATCCGAATACCTCTGACCGTGCTCTTGCTTTGCGTTTTATTTGCCTGCGACCTGAGCCGAGCCTCTGACCTCGTCCTGGTCGGCGCAAGGATTTATTCCTCGCCCACCGAGACGCCAATCGAAAACGGCGCAATCCTTGTGCACGATGGCCGGATTCTTGCTGTTGGACCGAGTGCCTCAATGAAATTCCCGCGCGGTGCGACCGTAGTTGATTGTGGAGGTCTGGTTATAACCGCTGGGTTCTGGAACAGCCATGTACACATCCTCACTCCGAGCCTGCTCCATGCAGAAAAACTCCCGTCCGACCAGATCACTTCACAGCTCGAAGACATGCTGACCCGCTGGGGGTTTACTACTGTCTTTGACATCGCGTCCGTGCTGGAAAACACGACCCTCATCCGCCACCGCATAGAAAGCGGGGAAGTGAAAGGGCCGAGGATCCTCACAGTTGGCGAACCGTTCTGGGTCAAGGGTGGAACCCCCGTTTACGTCAGGGGATTTCTTGAGGCCAACCACATCAACATACCCGAGGTCGAATTTAGCGTGCAGGCGATAGAGCGAGTGCGCCAGCAGATCCGCGACGGCGCCGACGGCATCAAGATTTTTACAGGATCAATTGGATCGATTGAGCGCGGGGGCGTCTTGATAATGCCTGTGGACTTGGCTAAGTGCTCCGATTCGTAATTACGGTGACGTATTCGGGAGGGGGGTTACGCGACATGGGCCAGGGCGTGGTTGCTGAGCCTCGCCAGGAGGGCTGCGAGATCCCGACGGGTGAAAGTCCAGTGGAAAGGGACGGCGATTTGCTCATAGTGATGTTGAAAGGCAAGCAGACGTTCCTCGACCTCGGCCAGCGAAGAGAAATCATTGGGGATAAGGACCTTGC